>JAYVTS010000372.1:0-10598 GCA_043788645.1 Verrucomicrobiota bacterium | reverse complement strand
CGGGACGTGTCGGGTAAGGCCAATAGAATTTCACGTTGCAGCGCGGTGATCGCCTGTTCGATAGACAACATGGAGCTAGGGTAAGAGACGGTCTCGCCCCGAGGACAACTGCATTTGTTAGGAGCGTCAATCAATTAACGCCAGGATTCGCTTCGATGCGGTCCGAAACTGCCGCAGTCCAAGACGTTTCTCATCGCTTTTCATTTTTCTGAAATTTGCCCTTCGCGCCCCTGTTCCTAGCTGGCATCTTTCGCATTCATGCAGCGAGTTTTAATTCTGCCCGCACTGTTCCTAGGCGGGGTACTTCTGGTCGCGTGCCAGCGGCCACCGGCCGCTCCCGAAGCGGCAACCCGTGGTTCGGCGGTGCAAGTCGTGACCGTGGAGGTCCGCGCCCAACCGGTTCGGGAAATCGTACCCCTGGTGGGCTCAGTGGCCGCAAATGAACTCGTTGAGATCAAGTCCGAAACCGAAGGAGTCATTAAGGAGATTGGCTTTGCAGAAGGTGGGCGAGTGGAAAAAGGGGCGTTGTTGGTTGCGCTCGATGATACCAAATCCGCCGCGGAAGTCGCGGAGGCAGAAGCCAATTTAAGACTCGGCGGAACCACCTTCAGTCGCGCCGAGCAATTACTCCGGGACAAACTCATTTCTCAACAGGAATTTGAAACTGCTAGTGCGGTTTTTGTGCGGGGCCAAGCAACGGTTGATCTGATGCGCCGTCGGCTGAAAGATAGCCGCATTTACGCCCCGTTCACCGGTATTACTGCGGCTCGACAGATTGGTCCCGGCCAGGTCATTTCAAAGAACACCACCCTCACCACTTTGGTAGATCTTGATACGGTTAAAATCGAAGTCGCGGTTCCCGAACGGTATTTAGGCCAAATTCGTACCGGCCAAAAGTTGGAATTCAAAGTGGATGCCTTTCCCACTAATTCATTCGTTGGGGAGGTGTATTTTGTTTCGCCTCAACTCGAGGACCGCACCCGCACCGCCCTCGTCAAGGCGCGTCTCGAGAATCCAAACGGCAAGCTCCGTGGCGGGATGTTCGCCAAACTCGACCTGACCTTGACCTTGCGCGATTCAGCGCTCGTGATCCCGGAACCGGCCCTCGTTAACAATGGCGATGCGACGACGGTTTTCGTGGTTTCGTCGTCGAATACCGCCGTTATGAAATCGGTCAAAACCGGGCTGCGAATGGCGGGTAAAGTGGAAGTAGTCTCGGGGTTGGTGGCGGGCGAGCAGGTGATTGTAGAGGGTTTGCAAAAGCTTGGCCCCGGTGCGCCGGTAAAATTAGCCGGACCGGATGCGGCCAAGGCCTATCAGAATTAGAGGCATTACTTCCCCTGTCCCTGTCGTTGCTCTCGCCTCAATTATCTCAGTTAAACTGAACGGCCTCCGATGTTCCTCTCCAAGGTTTCGATTCAACGCCCGGTGCTGGCAACGATGCTGAATCTGGCGTTGATCCTTTTTGGCTTGATTGGACTTTCGCGCTTGCCAGTCCGGGAGTTGCCGGATATCGATCCGCCGATCATTTCCGTCACCACGGTTTATCCCGGTGCCAACGCTCAAGTCGTAGAAACCGAAGTGTCCGAGCGCCTGGAAGAAGCAATTAATAATATCGAAGGGATTAAGACTCTGCGCTCTGAAAGTCGAGAGGGAGTGAGCAGTCTGAGTATTGAATTCGATTTGTCTCGAGCCATCGACGTCGCGGCCCAGGATGTGAGGGATCGGGTTTCGCGCATTCGGGGAGCACTCCCACTTGATATTCGGGAGCCCATCGTGGCGAAGCAAGATGCGGACGCACAACCGATTATCTGGATTGCCGTGAATAGCGAACGGTATTCGCCGCTGGAACTCACCACCTTGGCTGAGCGCCAGATTAAGCCCCGATTTCAAGGCGTGGCCGGAGTGTCATCGGTCACCATTGGCGGAGAAAAGCGTTTCGCGATGCGGCTTTGGTTGGATTCATCCCGCATGGCGGCGCGGCAGGTTACGGTCCTCGACGTCCAACGCGCACTCCGTCAGCAAAATCTCGAACTCCCAAGCGGGCGCGTTGAAAATCTTGATCGCGAGATGACGATTCAAACCCGGGGCGAACTCAAAACCGCCGTTGAATTCAACGACTTGGTGATTCGCAACGAGGGGGCAAATCTCGTTCGTCTGAAGGACATCGGACGCGCCGAAGACGGCGTGGAAGATGTCCGCACCATCGCTCGTGCCCGAGGCAAGCCCTGCATTTTCCTGGGGGTTGTCAAACAAGCCAAAGCCAATACGGTTTCTGTCGCTCAGGCGATTAAACACGAGATGGACGCCATCCGTCCCAGCCTGCCGACCGGCTGTGAAATCTGGGTTGGTTTCGATGCGAGTACGTATGTGGAAAAGGCAATTTCCGAGGTTTGGGAGACCTTGGCTATCGCTTTCGGGCTAGTGGTTCTCATTATTTTTGTTTTTCTTAGAAACGTTCGTTCGACTCTGATTCCGGTGATCGCAATTCCGGTGTCGATTATCGCCACGTTCGCCATCCTCCAGTTATTAGGTTACTCGGTGAACATCCTTACGATGCTGGCATTAGTGCTCGTTATTGGAATTGTGGTGGATGATGCCATCGTCGTTTTGGAGGCCATTTTCCGCCATATTGAAGAGGGCGTTTCACCCCTGGAAGCTTCCTACAAGGCCATGGAAGAAATAAGCTTCGCGGTGATCGCGATTACGATTTCCTTGATCGCCGTCTTTACGCCGCTGGCGTTTCTAAAAAGTAGTACTGGCCGATTGTTTGTTGAATTTGCGGTGGCCATTGGAGGCTCCGTTGCGATCTCGGCTTTTGTCGCCCTGACGCTCTCGCCGGCGCTGGCCGCACGAATCCTGAAACCGGTGCATGAAGTTAAACCTCGCGGTCTCTTTAAGCTTTTTGAAGTCAGTTTGAATGGGTTTACTCGGGCGTACCTGGCTTCGTTGCGTTGGTCCTTAAGACATCAATGGGCGGTCGTCGGACTGACTCTCGTCACCCTTGGAATAATGGTATTGGCTTTTTTCGGACTCGATCAGGATTTCCTGCCGAGCGAAGATAAGAGCCGAATGTTCAGCATCGTGTTAACGCCTAATGGTTCGACCAGTGAGTACACCGACCGCCAACTTCGCAAGGCCGAGGCGGTGGTTTCGGCCGTCCCGGAAGTGACCAGCTACGGGGCGATGGTGGCGCCCGGTTTTAATGGGCCGGGACAAGCGAGCTTCGGGGTCGTATTTGTCACTTTCTCGGATCGATCACAACGTAAACGTTCGGTACAAGAAATTGTCAACGGTCCAGGCGGCGTGGCTCAGCAGTTCATGACGCAGGTGGAGGGTGGACTCGCCATTGCGAATTTACCCAAGGCGATTGAAGTCGGCTTTAACAATTCTCCGTTCGAACTGATCCTGCAAACCCAGGATCTCGATCAACTCAATCGTCTATCGCAACAAATTGCGAACCGATTACGGGGGTTGACCAATGCCACTGGGCTTGCGCTTAAAAATGTTCGGACGACGTTCGAGGTCAATAAGCCTGAGCTACGGATCGGCGTTGATCGTTCCCGAGCGGCTTCGTTGGGGGTTACAATTGAGGATATATCGCGCACGCTCCAAATCCTCTTTGGCGGCCTAGACCTTAGTCGGATCAAGATCGGCGGTAAGGAATATCAGGTGATTGCCCAATTGGAACGGGGTTCTCGGCTGACTCCACAAGATCTGGATACTGTCTTTGTGCGGAACAATCGGGGCGAGTTGATTCAGTTAAGCAGCTTGATTACTCGGACCACGGGTTCCGCTCCCAATTCAATCAGCCACTATGGGCGGTTGCGATCCTCAAGCATTACTGCCTCCCCGGGCGGCGCTCCGATTGGCACGGTGGTCAAAGAGGTGGAGGCTCTCTTGGCGCAGGAATTACCGGCCGGCGTCCTGTACGCGTGGGGAGGGGACGCCAAAAATCTGGCCGATACCTCGGGAGAATTCATCTGGATGATCTTGCTCGCGATGATCATTGTCTATATGACCCTCGCTGCCCAATTCGAGAGTCTAATCCATCCCTTTACGGTCATGCTCGCGCTGCCCCTGGCGGCAGTGGGAGCTTTTGGATTGCTCTGGTTGTTGCATGTGTTGTTTCCTGCAATTCCCGCCATGAACCTAAATTTATTCAGCCAGATCGGGCTCATTCTTCTCGTCGGCCTCGTCACCAAGAATTCGATTTTGCTGGTCGAATATGCCAACCAACGCGTGGCGGCCGGAGCCACGCCGACGACGGCGATGCTCGAAGCAGGAAAGGTGCGTTTGCGCCCTATATTGATGACCGCATTTTCGACGATCGCGGGCATTCTACCGATTGCGATTGGTTTTGGCGCGGGGGCGGAAAGTCGACGCCCGATGGGTGTGGCGGTGGTGGGCGGGATGATTACGAGTACGTTTTTAACGCTCCTGGTCATTCCGGTGGTTTATGTATTATTGAGTCGATTGACTTGGCGTCGTCCGGCCGTAGCCCTGGCCGTGGTCAATGCGCCGACCGTCCCAGCTGCTCAACTCCCGGCGCTGTGAAAACGGAATTGAATAACACCTAACGACTCAACCCGATATGCCTCATGTCTGCTGTTGTTTCCTTGTGTTGCTCCTGGCCTGCGGTTGTCGTTCCCTGCCGAGGTCTGGCCGTCCCTTGGCGCGCCGTGGTGATGAGATCGTGGTTTGTGGCCAATTGTTTCACACGGGGACACCGGTTGTCACCTGGTTGGATCCCGGCGGCTACGATGCCTATCGCGTGGAACGTCGTTTTGTCGCGCCCGAAAAAGCCGATTGGAAATCGTCCAAAGCCGAGGTTCCTGCGTTAGAATCTCCCAACCGATATGGTTTTCGACGCGGAGCTGCGCTGCCTCCAGGCGAGCTCGAACACGTCCGTACCAATGGTTGGGATGTCGCTACCTTGCGCCGGGTCGTGGATCAGTTTGTCTTGCATTATGATGCCTGTGGAACCAGTCGCCGGTGCTTTCAGGTCTTGCACGATGAGCGGGGTCTGAGTGTGCATTTCATGTTAGACATCGATGGGACGATTTATCAAACTTTGGATTTGAAGGAGCGGGCTTGGCACGCGACGAGCTCCAACACCCGGGCAATCGGTATCGAAATTGCCCAAGTGGGTGCCGTGCCTTTGAGTCAGACAAATCGCCTCGGGCCTTGGTATCCGTTAGGCCCGGGTGGAACTCCTCGACTAACCATTCCGGATTGGATCGGGACCCACGGGATTCGGACGCCTGGATTTGTCGGATATCCGGCGCGAGCCCAGCCAATTATCGGTACGATCCAAGACGAAACCTTGATGCAATATGATTTTACGCCGCAGCAGTACGCGGCCCTGACGAAACTCACGGCGACCTTGTGTCAGGTGTTTCCGTTAATTCAATGTGACTATCCGCGAAACTCTCAAGGTCAGTTGATCTCCCGAAAATTGCCGGATGCGGAGCTGGCCAAATTCCGTGGGGTACTGGGACATTTTCATATTCAACCGGAGAAAGTGGATCCCGGCCCTGCCTTTGACTGGGATCGTCTCATCAAGGGAGCACACGCTATGCGTCGGTAGCACACGAGGGGAGTTTCACCCAAAGGCACCAAGGCCCGAAGAGGGGGGTAGATTGGGATTGGGATTGGGTAGAGTTTACACTCTCGACGAGGGTTGAGTCCGGGTTTGACAAGAGTTTGTCCAAAAAAATCTACTTTGTGCCTCAGGGCCTTTGTGTAGAAAAATCTTCGTGTAGAAAAAATTAAGGCGGGAAGCCGAAGGTTAGCTTTACCGCTTGGTACTCCGGATGAACTTCTCCGTTCCCTAAACGAATCGTCAATGGCGGCTCGGTAAGCGTCTGGGTGTGCATCCGCGACGGTAGATCCACGGCCCGCCAGAGCGCGAAAAGCCCAAGTAATGGGGAATCTCCTTCACGCAAGATCACCGGGCGCCAACGAACAATCAGAAGACCGTGAGCCGCGGCGGCGGCACGGAGGCGTTGGAGTTGGGACTCGGGATTCACCGGAAAGACGCAAGCAAAAACCCCACCCGCCACCAAATGCCGCGATGCAGTAGCGCAATAGTCCACCACGCACCCACGCAACTCAAACCGACAGGCCACTTTTTGCGGATGATCGCCTTCCAGGCCCGTGCCTGGTGGAAAATAGGGTGGACTGCCCAAAACTAAATCAAACGCTTCCGCCGGACGGAGGGCGGCCGGATCCCGAAAATCCCCGGATCGAATTTCAAACCGGTCCGTCAGCCCGTTCCACGCCGCAGATTTGTGGGCCAGTCGGACGCTGTCGCTTTGGGCTTCAATGGTAACAAACCGGGCGCCGGGCAGCCGCCAGGCTGCGATCATTCCAACGGTCCCGATGCCCGATCCCAGTTCGAGGACCCGTTCTGCCCGTGGACAGAGAGTGGTTCCATACCACGCCGTCAATACATCATCCGTTGAGAAACGGTGTCCATTGACCAGTTGGAATAGGCGAAAACGCCCGGAAATCGCGTCCAACGTTTCGCCCGGTTCTACGACTGGACCCGCCCCGCTTTCGCCGGGCGGAACGGGTCCTGGTTTCGCCCAGCCTTTGAAATGCGTCGGGATAGGAGTGTCCACGAGCCACCTCACTGCACGGACAGTACCTGGTGTTCGCGGCGCAGGCCGCCGAGTTCAAGGGGAAGTTTTTCACCTGCGCGGCGACCCAAGAGTTGTTGGCCGAGCGGTGATTGGGGGGTCAAAACCAGAATCTCAGCATCGGCCACGTTCACTTCAGTACCGCCCGCACGCGGACCCAAAAAGTAGAGCGTTCGCTCCTTCCCACATTTGAGTTCGACGAGTGCTCCAACCGCGATGGCGTCGCCGGGGCTGAAATCACGCAGTGATTGGGCCAAAGCTTCAAATTGATCGATGGCCGTCCGGGTCTCGATGGCCTGCCGAGATTGTCCTCGCGCCAGATAAGAGGCTTCCAGACCTCGCGTATCGTACTTGTTTTCGGGCCGACTCTGCTCATGGGTGGCTTCCGCACGGGCGGAATCGGCGGCTTTGGCATAAAGGGCCAAGTCCGCTTGTAACCGAAGGATGATGGCGCGAATGATCGCCGTTTTATCTCGGAACGTTGCCTGGGAATTATTCAAATTCGCGTACAAGATGAGACGTCCTGGCGTCGGGTGAGTGAATGGGGTTCATTCATGAAAGTCGCTGCTCAGGAAGTATTCTTCACCGGGAAAATAGTGATTCCAACTCGTGTTTGCCCGTCGGAATTTCCAGGCGGCCGGCAGGCGGCGAGCAATTTCTCTCAGGGTGTTGAAATCACCCATCACATGCGCTCCTCGGCCGGCCAAAACGTTGTTGAGCAGCACGACCGGCCACTGGCAC
Source organism: Verrucomicrobiota bacterium (assembly GCA_043788645.1). Lineage (GTDB taxonomy): Bacteria > Verrucomicrobiota > Verrucomicrobiia > Limisphaerales > UBA9464 > CANIZL01. The sequence goes on along the minus strand of JAYVTS010000372.1, from coordinate 3,213 downwards.
AGTGCGAGCAAAACGGCCGGCCAACGGAAATACTTGATGGCAATGACGGCCAGGTTGGCGCGCTGACCGACGTATCGACGCCGCGCAACGGTGGTGCCCAAAGCGGGTAGGGCGTTCGTATTCGAAGCATTCACCGCGTGGTGGATCCGTGCGGCCGGAACCGTAACGCATTTCCAGCCCCGTTGCCAAGCCCGCAGGAAAAGGTCGGTATCTTCGTGGTCGAGAAAAAAACTCGTGTCCCACCCCCCCAATTCCTGAAAAGTATCGCGATGAATCAAAAACGCGCCGGCACAGGGGAAAGGCACCTCCGCACCGTCCGGCAGCTGAGCGTCAAAATTGGTCACGGTTCGGGGATACGGTGAATTGATCGCCCACGGCACGGATCGGAAACGAACCCCGCGATGCAGCCAATCCTGGTCGTCATAGGTCCGATGCCAGCCGTCCGCGGCCCCAATGTGGGCTTTGAGATCAATCCGTTCAGCCAGGCGACTCAAGCAGTCCGGTGCAAACCACATATCTTCGTTGCAAAAGAAGAGCAGTTCTCCCTTGGCAGCGGCGGCACCGGCTTGATACCCGGTTACCAAGCCTGATTCCGGCGGCTCGGAAAGCATTCGGATGTCGGATTGAGCACTCAGGAATTCTCCAGAGTCATCCGTACTCAGGCGGTCGACCACGATCAATTCAAGTTCAACGCTGGTCTGCGCCCGCAAGCTTTCCAGCAGGCGAGGCAGAAAACGGCGACCATTGAAGTTGGAAATAATGACCGAGATCAACCCTCGGACTGTGGCTTGTCTGCCAGGGGACAACAAGCTTTGAGGAGTTAAACGAGTTCTGAGCGGGTCGGGGTGGGTGAAGCGAGACTCGTGCGGCACCTGTGCCAGGTGCCAGGTGCCGGGACCTTGAAACTCGAAACCCGCAACCCTCGGGTGGAGGAAGACTCGCGGCGAGCTAGTTAGACCTTCGGATTTCAAACAAGGGTTCTTCTCGCGGAGACTCTCGAATCACCTCCACCTGGGAGGTCATGGCGGGTTGAAAACGTTCCCGTGGGTAATGTCGGCGTCTACTTTGGCTAGCCCTTGGTTGAGCTTTCCGACGGCAATATCACGTTTCATACCTGAAACTTCCGAGACGAGCGCGCTTTGTGGAACTTGTCCACCACCTAGGCAACAATAATCCTTCCCCCTGTGGAAGCACCTTGACGGCCGAAAATTAAAAGCCATTTTTGAAAGGTACATTCAAGTTCGTACCAAAAAGTGTTTCGTAAAAGTCGGGATATTGTCTAAAAAAAGCTGGAATCGTGTGTTTTCTAAACTGAAACCAGTGTCCCATTTTGTACGAATGTACCGCTACAACCGGCTCTGCCTGAGATGGTTGCGATTTGGCGCCAAGAACTTCGTCGGCGTCCGCCGCGGGCGTGGACGCCGGGCTGCCGCAACACTTTGCAATTTTTTTGAACCCGGAACCATTCGCGCGCAACGGGCTCCTCAGACTCGTCACCTCGTTGAAATCATTCAAACGTGGCCTCAACCTTCGGAAACAACTTCGAGAACTAGATTTGATAAACTCCTTTTAAGCGTCACCGATTCTTTCATTTTTCGGCCTGCAATTCTCGGAAATTGCGGGGCGAGATAAAGCGAATTTCTTTCAGTGCGTTTGCCTTAAGTCCGTAGCCTGGGTCTTGATCGCTCATGAAATGTCGGAATCATTAAAAGTCTTAGTCGCTAGCATCAACTTCGCTCCGGATCATGCCGGAATCGGGATCTATTCCACCGATTTCTCTGTTTATTTAGTTGAAAAAGGTCATCAAGTGACGATGGTGACTGGATTTCCCTACTATCCGCAGTGGGAAAAGCGCAAGTCTGATTCAGGCCGTTTGTGGGCCGAGGAGTCCCATCGGGGGGTTCGCGTCCTGCGTGGGTATCTTTATGTGCCGCGCAAGCCCTCCGCGATCAAACGTGTTTGGCATGAAGTAACGTACAGTTTTTTTGCGGCGCTCAATTTCTTAAAGGCGGGTCGGCCGGACGTCATTGTCATCTTTACGCCTCCCTTTTTCCTGGGATTGGTCGCTGTGGTGGCGGCCAAAATCTGGCGTCGACCGTTGGTCATCAACATTCAGGATTTGCCCCTCGATGCCGCCATGGCGTTGGGCATGGTGAAGATTGGGCTCGCCACCCGTTTGATGCTCAAGCTGGAAGGTTGGATTTATCGGCAGGCCACTCAAGTCGTCACCATCTCTGGCAGCATGTTCGAGAAAGTTTGCACCAAAGGTGTGAATCGCGCCCGTGCTGAGTTGGTTCCAAACTGGATCGACGTGGCCGAGCACAGTCAACCGGTCGCCAAAACCAATTTCCGCCGCCATCACCCGCAAACCGCCGGTAAATTAATCGTGGCGTACGCCGGCAATATTGGTGTTAAGCAAGGGGTGGATATTCTGGTCCGATTGGCCCAGTCGATGGCCTCCGATTCTCGTTTCCATTTTTTTGTCGTCGGTGATGGGTCTGACCGAGCCCGTCTCATGGCGTTCGCGGAGGAACTCGGTGTTCGAAACCTCACTTTCTTACCGTTCTTGGAGCCCAAGGCCTACCGCGAGCTTTTAGCGGATGTGGACATTATCTTCGTAGCCCAACGGGGTGGCGCGGGTGACAATTTTTTCCCGTCTAAGTTGTTGGGCCTTTTGTGCCAGGAGAAGGCCCTGTTGGTCGCTGCCGATGCGGATTCGGAACTGGCGATTGCGATTCTCGCTGGCGGCTTTGGCTTGATCAGCCCTTATGAAGATTTGGCGACCCTTCAGCGAAACCTCGAGCGTTATGCTTCTGGCGAGGTTTCTTTGGAAGCCTCTGGGAAGAAGGGATTAACCGCCGTGCGAAGCTTTGATCGCAAGGCCATTTTGGAAGCCTGGGAGGCCAGCATCAAAAAATTAAAGAACTAGCTTCACCGGAAGGTTTCGGGTTTCGGGTTCCACCTGTCCAAAGTGGGCACCCGTCATTCTCCTGCAACCAACGTCGAAACATCCATTTCACGATTTCGTCCAGAGCCCGGGTCAAATCGGTGGTAAGGATGGACACTTGGACGATCCGCCCTTGGCGGGTTGGTGGCTTGCACCAGGATTTGGCGTAAGTTCGGGTTCTTCGACCACGGCCGTGCGAAGAATTGGAAGTGGTAACTGCGCAAATCCGCAAAGTTATCGGTTGTTTCAAAGTAAATCGGTGCGCC
>JAYVTS010000371.1:0-41546 GCA_043788645.1 Verrucomicrobiota bacterium | reverse complement strand
GAACGCATTTCGCCCCATTCACGAAACAGTGAGCGAACCCAAGCATCGTGATAGGAGCTTCCTCTCTGCGTCCGAGCTTCGTTCTCTTCGTTCCCTTCTTTTCAATTGAATCGTTACGGCTAAGAATCGAGTATGAAAGTTGTCCGCACGGACCGGGAATTGGTCTGCCCGAGAATCGACACCGGGTTAACCGCCCGCGGGTTGCGGCTGGTAACGTTGCCCGATGGAATCGCTGAGGCAGAACTCGAGCGGGAAGCGAGTGATGCCGATCTTTTGCTCATGTGTTACACGCCCATCACGGCACGCGTGATCGCGGCGGGCAGTCGCCTCAAGGGAATCGTTAAGTATGGAGTGGGTATCGATGCAATCGACCTTTCTGCCGCACGCGATCGCGGTATTCCGGTGGTCAATGTGCCGGACTACGCTGAGACCACGGTGGCGGAGGGAGCCTTCGCACTCCTGATTGCGCTGGCCAAACGACTGCCGACGATTACTGGTGCGGTGCAACGCGAAGGATGGCTTTGGCCTGAACCTCGATGGTTGGGCCAGGATATGGCCGGCAAAACGTTGGCGCTGATCGGCGCCGGTCGCATTGGCCGCCGGATGGCGAGGATGGCCCGCTTGGGGTTCCAGATGCGCACACTCGCTTACGACCCATATGTCGATGCGGATACGATGGCGGCCGCGGGGCTTGAAAAAATCGACCATTTACCCCCCTTACTAGCGCAAGCTGATTTTGTTTCGATTCATTGCGTCCTCAACGAAGGAACTCGCCACCTTTTGGGGGTTGAGGAACTCGCTTGCCTTAAACCCTCCGCAATTCTGATCAACGTTTCTCGCGGTGCGCTTATTGACGAAGTCGCCTTGGTCCAAGCGGTGTTGGCAGGGAAGATCGGTGGCCTCGGTCTCGATGTTTATGGTCAGGAACCGCTCGCACGGAGTGGGCATCCTCTTGCACCCCTTTTTGGTCGAGACAACGTTATCCTTTTCCCGCACCTCACCTTCTATACCCACGAGGCCATGCACCGACTCGAGCAGGATACGTTGGATCGATGCTTCGAAATCCTTGAGGGCCGACCCGTCTTGGTACGATCCCAGGACCCGCGACTACGGGCACAAACAAAGGGCGTCGTTTTTGGCTGATACCGCCAGGGCGGTTTCAAGAAAACAGGGTTGATGAATGAGGTGAGGAAAGGAGTGAGATAAATCTGAGCAAAGGGCACTGATCCCTGTTTTTCTTGAAACTGCCCTGTGAGTAGAAGCTTCGGAATTGAATAGACTCGCGTGCCTTGCCAACCTTGGTTTACCCTTCGTGAGAAATTTGCTCCTAGCCATCGTCCTGGTCTGGCTGACCCAGGCGTCCGAGGCGGAGTCGTCGATCCGTCCCGCGCCGTCGACCGAGCACCAGCGATTTTCCAAACTCCGCGCCACGGACGCCATTCTCCTTGGACTCGTCGAGGGTGTCACCGAATTCCTGCCGGTCTCTTCCACCGGCCATCTGATCATCGTTACGTCCTTCCTCGATCTCGACAGCGGTCAGCCTTTTTTTGATCGAGCCGGTGAGCCGATCTGGTATCGCAAACCCAGTGGAGAACGGGCCGGCCAGTTTTTGACCGTGAGTTTGGCGACTCAAGCCTACATTGTGGTGATTCAGTTTGGGGCCATCGCTGCGATCGCGCCGATCTGTTGGTCACAACTTGTGGTCATGGGTCGCGGGGTGCTGAGCCGCCGTGATACTCGCGGGCGCCGCCTCGCGCTCAATCTCCTCATTGCTTTTGTTCCCGCGGCCGCGCTCGGCCTCTTGGTGCATGATTGGATCGACGAAAATCTCTTTTCGGTGGGCGTCGTTATCACGGGATTGATTGGCGGATCCTTCCTGATGTTCGTGGCTGACCGTTTGAGCGGTGGCCTGGAGCGGCAGCCACTGAGTCTCGACGAACTCACCCCCGTGCGGGCTGCGATCATTGGAGTTCTTCAATGCTTGGCGATGTGGCCAGGGACCAGCCGCCCGATGATCACCATGGTCGGCGGCTACTTTGTTGGGCTGCCTCCCGGGCCTGCCGCGGGCTTCAGTTTTCTGCTCGGATTCGTCACGCTTAGTGCCGCCTCACTTTACAAGAGTTGCAAGAGCGCGCCGCTCATTCTCGAAATTTTTGGTTGGCAAAACGTCCTTCTCGGGGTTTTCGTGGCCGCTATCACGGCCTCAATTTCCGTCCGTTTCTTCCTAAAACTGCTCCTTCAAAAAGGGCTCGCTCCCTTTGCCTGGTATCGTCTCGTCCTGGCCGCTTATCTATTGATATTCGCTTTCTATGGGACTTAATTTTCGAAGAAAACTCGGGGATTAACGCGGATGAATCCGGAGGGGAGAAAGGCTGTTGCCTAGAGGGGTCTATCCGCGGTTCGTCCTTCGGCTCGTGGTCTCGGTTCAATTCGGATGTTACTAAATCTGCGCTACGCTTTGACATGAGTTGGTTGTTGGCACTCTTAAATCCCTGGACTTGGCGCATGGCGTGGCGTGACGCACGCCCCGCACGCGGCCGTCTGCTCCTGTTTTCCACCAGCATTTCGCTGGGAATTGCCGCATTGGTCGCGACGGAGACCCTCGGTCGAACTCTCAAAGCTGCGATCGCTCAACAAGCCAAGGCCTTGGTCGGAGCCGACTTAATTCTGACGACTCGCACTCAATTTACCGAAGACGAACGCGCCCTCTTTGATCGTTTGGGCGGAGAACGCGCCGAGGAAACCAGTTTCTCTTCCATGCTTGGCTTTCCTGCTACTGCCGAGGGCGGAAGCACCCGCCTGGTCAACGTTCGCGCTCTTGCCGGAAATTTCCCATTTTACGGACAGTTTGAAACCGAACCCGCCTCCGCCGCCCAAACCTTTCGCACGGGGGACGGTGTTTTGGTGGAAGAAAACATGGCTCGCCAGTTCGGTGCCACCCTCGGCACGGTGGTCAAGCTCGGAGAGTGGGAAACCCATATCGTCGGCCTCCTTCGCAAAGCCCCGGGCGATTCCGTGGCCCTCTCCGCTCTGGCACCGCGGGTGTACGTCGCCGCCAGTGCCCTCCCTAAAACGGGGCTCCTTCGCGGTCCTGCTCTGGCCCGTTTTCGTGCGATGTTCCGCTGGTCGCCCGAAAAAAATATCTCGGCATTGGTCGAGCAGGAACGTGGAGAGTTTCGCCGACTCCGTCTCGAATGGGACACGGTCGCGAAGCGAGAACGAGACCTTGGCCGTTCACTCGAACAATTAAACTCCTTCCTCAATCTCGTGGCGTTCATCGCCCTCTTGTTGGGGGCCGTGGGCATTGCGAGTGCGATTCAAGTTCACCTCCGGCAACGTCTACCCTCGGTGGCGGTCTTGCGGTGCTTGGGAGCAGACCGTGCCCGGGCCGCCAGTATCTATCTGGCTCAAGCGCTCGTGCTCGGATTCACCGGTGCCCTTATCGGAGTGTTACTCGGAACCCTCATTCAATCCGCCGTTCCTCGATTGCTGGAAAATTTCCTTCCCTTCCCCATTACCGTTGCGTTCTCACTGGTGGCCGCGCTTCAAGCGGCTTTCATCGGGATGTTCGTGACGTTTATCTTCGCCCTCCAACCCCTCCTAGCCATCCGCCGCGTGCCTCCTCTGGCGGCCATCCGCGCCGCCGCATCCGACGAAGGCGTCGACCAGGACCCACTCCGCTGGGTTCTGCACGTGCTCACGGGTCTGGTGGTTTTCGGCTTAGCGGTGAGTCAGACCCGCCACTGGTACGAAGGCGCGGGGTTCGCCGTGGGTTTAGGTATTTCGTTGATGGCGCTGACCGGAACAGCGCGTGCCGTCGTTTGGATGGCGCGTCGTTTTACGCCGGTGTGGCTCCCGTTTGCCTGGCGTCAAGGTCTGGCGGGGCTCCACCGGCCGCAAAACCGCACGACCGCCCTTCTCGTCGCGCTCGGCCTCGGCACCTTCTTGCTCGTCACCCTGCAGTTTGTCCGTACCACGTTGCTAGAGCGTCTTTTCCCGAACACCGAGGCGCTCCAACCTAACCTCATGCTGTTCGATATTCAGCCGGATCAACGAGACAGTGTCCTCGCCTTACTCGCTACGAACCAGCTCCCGGTCGTGGATGAAGCCCCTATTATTACCATGCGGATCAAATCCGTTAATGGTCGCAGCATCAAAGAACTGCAATTAGATCGTCCTCGGACAAAAAAACTCCTGGGTGCGGCCCCTCCGACCGCGGCCAACGAAGAACCCGTTGAACCAGGTCGTCGCGCCCGCGGCCGAGGCGTCGCAGACAACGACAGCCGCCCTCCCGGATGGGTGCTCAATCGAGAATACCGATCTACTTGGCGAACGAATCTTACGGGAGGCGAACGGATCACGGCCGGCCGCTTTGTCGGTCAGGTTTCCGCTGGGACGACTCCTATACCCGTTTCTGTCGAGGTGGGTATTGCCAAGGATTTGGGTCTCGGTTTGGGCTCTCGGTTTGAGTTTGACGTGCAAGGCATCCCAATCGAATGCCAAGTGTCGAGTTTGCGCGAGGTGGAGTGGCGCCAGGTGCGTCCCAATTTCTTCGTTGTCTTTCCAGCGGGCGCCCTCGAAGCCGCTCCGGCGATGCATATTCTGGCGACTCACACGAGCGATCCCACGGCGACGGCGAACTTCCAAAGGGACCTATTCCGTCTGCATTCGAATATTTCTTCCATTGATCTTGGGTTGGTGATGGAAACGATTGAGGGTGTCCTTTCCAAGATTGGCGCCGCGATTCAGTTGATGGCGCTTTTCACGGTTTTGACTGGGCTAATCGTTTTAATGGGAGCGATCATTAGTGGGCGCTGGCAACGGGCACGGGAAGGTGTTTTGTTGCGAACGCTCGGCGCAACACGAGGGCAGATCCGACGCATTCTGGTGGCGGAATATGCGAGCCTCGGACTGCTCGCAGCGGTCGTCGGATTATTCCTGGCAACGGCAGCGAGTTGGGCGTTGGCGCGGTGGGTATTTGGGGTGGGATTTAGCGTCCCTTGGCGCGATGCCGCGACGGCGCTGCTCCTGGTGCCAACTCTGACCCTCGCGCTCGGTTTATTGAGCAGCCGAGGCCTCGCCACGACCCCGCCTCTCGAAGTTTTGCGGCAAGAAACCTAAAGCGAACAAATGTAACAAGGTTGAGCGATTGCCGACTTGCCGCCTCCCACGTTCTCCCACTCTACTTCCTCCGGCATGAACAGCGCCCGTCCTCAGCCCCAAAAATTGCGATCGGTCACCCGCTGGCTAGAAAATGCGCCGGGACCTGTGTTCGTTTTTGTTGCCATCGCCGCAGCGTTCTCCACCTACTTCGCGATGTACGCGTTCCGGAAACCCTTCGCCGCGGCAAAATTCGAAGGCCAGTTCTTTTTCGGTACCCACGTCACGCTTAAAACGGCCATCGTGATTAGTCAGATCGTTGGCTACGCGTTGTCGAAATACCTCGGCATCAAAGTCTGCTCGGAGGTCACGTCCAGGCGGCGGGCTGGGCTTCTGGTGCTACTGATTGGTTTAGCCCAGGCAGCCCTGGTCCTTTACGGTGTGCTACCGGATGATTGGAAATTCCTCGCCATCTTCCTCAACGGATTGCCCCTCGGCATGGTGTGGGGTTTGGTGGTTTGGTATCTCGAAGGGCGGCGCACATCGGAACTCTTGCTCGCGGGATTGAGCCTCTCGTTTATCATTGCTAGCGGCGTTGTGAAGGACTTCGGTCGGGCGCTCATGGAAGGCGGGGTCGCTCACGGCTGGCAGGCGGTGCCGCTCATAGGTCCCCGGCTCAGCAACGCGCTGGGCCAGGTCAGCGAGGGCTGGATGCCGGCGATCGCAGGGCTTCATTTCCTGCCGGTGTTCCTGGGGTCGGTTTGGCTGCTCAATCAACTCCCGCGGCCTTCGGAAGCCGATGTCGCCGCCCGCGTCAGCCGCGAACCGATGAAGAGTGCGGATCGACTCGCCTTTGTTCGGCAGTTCGCTTTCGGGATCACTCTCTTGTGCGTCGCGTATTTCTTTCTCACCGCTTACCGCGACTTCCGAGACAACTATCAAGTCGAAATATTCGATGGCCTCGGTTACCCGTACCAAGCCAACAAGGCCATTATCTCGAAAGCCGAAACCATCGTGACGTTCGGCGTGATGGGTGTGCTCGCGCTCCTGAACCTCGTCAAAGACAACCGCCGCGGCCTCCTGTGTGCCCTCGGGATCATGACCGGCGGCGTGGCCCTGTTAGGGGTCTCCACGGCGCTCCTCCAGGCCAGGCTCATCAGCGGTTTCTGGTGGATGACGCTTACCGGACTCGGCTCCTATCTCGCGTATGTCCCCTATGGCTCGGTGCTCTTTGATCGGCTCATTGCATCAACGCGAGTGGTCGGCACGGCGGTATTCGCCATCTACCTCGCGGACGCCATCGGGTACACCGGCTCCCTGGGCGTCCAGCTGTACAAGGATCTCGGAGCCGGCTCGATGTCTCGCTTCGCGTTTTTTCAAGGCTTCACTTGGTTCATGTGCGGACTTGGCGTGCTCTGCCTGCTCGCCAGCGCGGCCTATTTCGCACGCCGAACGCGGCCGGTTGCGATGGTGGATGGTTGATCCCATTTCTTCGCCAGATATCGCGAGAGGCTGACCGCCGCAAGTCGCCGCCGCCAGGAATTCAGGATTTGAACGGTTCGAGCGATTCAAACCCCATAGTAAGTCTCGTAAACGTGCGCGGCTTGGCGACGCGCTTCGTCCCAGTTCCAACTCGTCTCGGTGAAACGGTCAGGGCTCAGACTCTTCACATACTCGCCAGGATTTGGGTCGAGCAGTGATTCGACCAACAACTTTCCAATACCGCCGGAGCCGGAGATGCCATGCGCATTGCATCCGCCCGCCATGACAAAGCCGGGTCGGCGCGAACTTTCGCCAATGATGAAACGGCCATCAGGCGTGAACGTCGGCCAACCCTTGCCAACCCAGCTTTTTTGCGCCGCACGAGCCGTCGGGAAAAGTTTCCCCAAACTTGCCTCGAATGAATCGAGCACCGGCCAATCAGTGACGACCGGAGGTGGCTCGTTGTCCGGTGCGTAGGTGCGCGGATCGACGTGCCGCGACTTCGGCTCCCAGCCACCGAGCAGCAACCCGCCCTCGCGAACCCGCCCATAGAGCGTCAGTTCCGGAACCCGAAAGCACGGCAGATCTGGGCTGAGATCGTCCAGCGGAACGGTGACGAAGTACTCATGGCGAACCGGGAAAATGGGCAATTCTAAACCAACACTTTGAGCAATGTGATAGGCATTCGCTCCGGCCGCGTTAATCAGATAGCGACAGTCTACCCGTCCGCAGCTAGTCTTCACACCCACGACTCGACCGTGCTTGAGTTCGACCCCTTCAAAGGCGGTGGCCGTGGCAAATTTTACTCCAAGCCGGGCGGCGTTGTGCCGATAGGAAGCGGCGACGGCGAGGGGGGTCATATAACCATCACTCGGGCACCAGAGGACGGACTTCACGCCTGCGAAATCCATCTGTGGAAAGCGGCGCTTTGCCTCAGCGTTGCCAATCAAATCAGTGTCAAGACGCGCACTTTCGGCGGCGGCCTGGAGTCGGCGGAACTCCTCGGCCCGCTGATCGCTGAGGGCAATGCGTAGTGAACCGACCTCATGCCAATCGGGCTTTACTTCACTGGCCTGCAGTTCACGAAACGTCGCGACCGAATGCATCGCGAGCCGAATACGCTCGGCCGAGTCTCGTACTTGGCCACACAAGCCGGCCCCCTGCGAAGTCGTGACCGTACCGACCTCATCGGCCCGTTCGAGCACTAGCACGTCGGTCTGGCCGGCTTTCGCGAGCGCGTAGGCACAGCCGACCCCGACCGCGCCGGCGCCCACGATGATGAATTCGGAATGGGGAAGTGGGTTCATGAGCTTTTCTTAAAATTAAACCGACTCGGGCAACGGCGCACCTTACGCCCCCCGCAAGACCTCCAAATACCACCGCACGAACCCTTCGACATTGTATTCCTTAAACGTCGAATAAGGGCCCGGTAGGTAGGCGCTGGAGTTGATGCCCTTCTGCTGGCGCTCACAGATGCCCCAATCTTGCTCACTGGTGAGCTGCCAGAAAGGCAGGAGCTTCGCGAGGTCATAGTCGCGGCCTTCGATCGCCTTTTCGTCCACGAGCCACCAAACCCGAATGGCAGTGAGTTGGGGGCCGACTGGCAACAGGCGCGTGCTCACGGAGTGATCGCAACTGGAGTGATTCCAAAAATTCGGCAAGGTGCGCATCCGCAAGGTGCCCACGTCAGCGTCCTGGTAATCGCCCATGAGCGGGGCGGACTGTCGGCCATCCAGAGTTTCGCTGACCCAGCCAGCCACGAGCGGCGTGCGGTTGGCGCTAAACCAGATGCCTTGTTCGGCGTTGGGAAATTGGGTCATGCCCGTCTCGTGGTGCGTGGGCGCCAGACCGTTCGTCGCCCATTTCGCCTGACCACGCTGAACCGCCGCTTTCATCTGATTACGGATGAGAGGGGCGGTATCGTCGCTATTAAAATGGTCAAAATTGGCCTTAATATATTGAGGATGATTGGCGTTGCAATGATAGCACTCGCGGTTGTTCTCCCAAACGACCTTCCAATTCGCCTTAACCCAATAGTCCGCCGATTTTGCAACCTTAGCGCGGCCCAAACCCTGCGGCTTAAGCAACGGCGCGAGGCATTTAAAAGCCGCGTCGAAAGGAACCAGTTTGGTTGCGAGATTGATGAAAATAAGTCCGTCGACCTCGCGAACCTGGACCTGCTGGAGTGCAAAGTCTTCCTTCCGCAGCTCGGATTGCATCCCGCGCCAAGCCAGGAGTCGGCCATCGAGACCATAGGCCCACTGGTGATACGGGCAGACCAGCTTTGCCACATGCCCACAGGGCGCGTCACAAATCAAGGAACCGCGGTGCCGACACACGTTGTGGAGTGCGTGAATCGCGCCGCCCTCACCGCGGATCACGATGACCGAATCCACATCGACCTCGACCAGGAAATAATCGCCGACCTCAGAAATTTCGCACGAATGCCCGGCAAACAACCAGCCCGTCCTCCAGACACGATCCACGTCAGCGCGATAAACCTCTGGGTCGTTGAAAAAAGGCTGTGGGAGCGTCCAACCTTCGCGACGCCCGGCGATGAGTGCGTCGATCGGCGAGGTTGGCGAGGCGGGATTCTCCTTCCCACTGATGAGGGGAGGCGCGGCGATACGGATCGTGGCAGGCAAATCGGTCGGGACCACGCGCTGATGCTATCGCCAAACCGCACCAGCTCAATGGTCAGTTTTCGAGAAATTTCGTGCTTTCGATAGACAGGTGGATCGGAGAGCCGCCGGAGAAGCGCGAGGTCAGAGCCGATTCACTTTCAATGTTTGTAAACTAAACCGGATCCCGAAGGCTTCCATCAGAACCGCGGATGGACACAAATTCTCGCGGAGCGGGGAAGATCGAAGGTTTTCTTATCCGCGTTCATCCGCGTTCATCCGCGGTTCTCTGCCACCTAAGCGCGGACGACCGCCTCGCTCATCCCAAGACATCGGCTCCGAATCGGTCGCGTACGGAAATTCGATTTTCGGCATTCCCGTTCGGGCATCTCCTGTTCTAGGATGCATTCCGTACCCGATCGCGAAACGCGATCAAGGCTCGCCTCGTCCCATGAATTACTGGCTCCAGATGCTCGCATACCTGGTCGGTGGCATGACCCTCAAGTGGTTGCTCGACCTCTTTTTTCTCCGTGCCCACCTCGCTCGTCTCGAACGGCAGGCCAGCACTCGGGAAGCAGAATACATTGCGCTCAAACACGATCACTCTCGGGCCCTCACGGAGCTTAGGAATAAACTCACGGAGCTCGACGCAACCACCAAGGCCAAAACTCTTGCCGAAGGTAATTTGGCAAAGCGCGATTCTGACCTCACCGCCCTCCGTAGTCACTTGACCCTGATCGAGTCCGGACTCGAAGCCGGCCGAATCCAGGAAACAAACCTCCGGGATCGTCTCAAAATTCGCGATGCAGAACTGGCCACGGTTGCCCGGACGTTGGAAAGAGCGCAGGCCGAAAGTCGCGAATCCATGAGCGCGCAGGAAGACCTCCGTTTGCGCCTCGCCGAAGCAACGGCCCTCGCGCACTCCCACTCGGGTTCACTCGACGTTGCCCGCGCCGAACTTCACTCCGTTTCACAAATCGCGAACACCGCCCAGAACACCGTTGCCCAGCTCGAAAGGGAAATCGCGTCACAACAGTCGGTCACCTCCACCCTAAGCGTTGCCGTTCGCAGTCGGGATGCGCAAATTAGGGAGCTTCAGCACTGCCAAAGCGCCCTCGAAACCGAACGCCAATCCGTCGCCACTTCACTTTTGACCTCGGACCACGCACTGACCTCCGCTCAGGCCCAAATTGAGGATCTCAAAACCCAGCTCCACGCCGCCGGTCAAACCGAGGTCGCACACGACCAGGAAGCTACCCGTTTACGTCGCGATTTCGGAGCGATTCAGCAGGCAAGAACCGTCGCCGATGCCGCCCTGAAACAACGCGAAATCGAAGTGGCCGAATGGGAACGAAAAGCCACGGAATTCCAACGCCTCGCCGAAGAAGCCGCCACGGAACACCAACGGGTGCTCACCGAACTCACACGAGTCAAAAATTCCGAAATAGCTGCCGAAAAACAACGGGCGGAACTCAGCATCCGCCTCGAAACCGCCGTAGCCAATCTCGTCGCGGTCCAGCGTCGTGCCGATCAGGCGGACGCCCTCGAAACCGAACGGGCCGCCCTCGCCACAGAACTGAAGGTCGCCCGCGCTACGAGTTCCCTGGTGGCCCCAGCACCAACCGCGGCCACCCCCACCGAACCTCATCTGGCACAACGCGTTCATGATTTGGAGGCGGAAATCGAGGCGGTCTCCATTTCCCACGCCAGACTCGAAGCCGAACTTTCCGCGGAACGGCAACGCGCCGAGGGATTGGAAGCCCACCTACTGACCTCCGTACCGACCTCGTCCGCGTCACTTCCGCCAAGCCAAAGTCGATCCGAGGCTCAATGGCTGACCGAAATGGATGAACTAAACCGCGAACGAAACTCACTCGCGGCGGAACTTGCCGCGATCAAAGCAGCCCACCCCCCAGCCCCAGCCAGCAGCCGAAAGAAAGCAAAAGCCGCCTCGAATCCGATGGTCGATCTCTTTGCAACGTCCAGTTCTGATTCCGGCCCGGCCACCGTCCCAGCCCTGCCGACACCCGCTGACTTGGCGGAGCAACTGGCCCCACCCACATTACCCGATGGTCCCGCGACTGAAGAGGCGGTGACCGAATTCTCCACTCGTTGTCCTCAGCATCTTTCCGATGTGAAAGGGATTGGCTCCGTTTTTGAACAGCGCCTCTATGCGGCCGGCGTCGGAAGTTTTTGGGAACTGTCCCAACTTCCCGACCGCACGCTCGGCGAAGTTCTGGAGCTGGATGAACCTCAGCGCGAACGATTCGATTTTTCAGCCACACGCGCGGATGCCGCCCGACTTGCCCGTGAGACTCGCGGCGTGGGCCGCAAGTGGACCGGCGATCCACCCGATGATCTGGAGCCGCTCGAAGGCATCGGTCCCGTTTACGAACAAAAGCTCTATCACGCCGGCATCTGCACTTACACCGCCCTAGCCGCAGCCACTCCGGAATTGCTTTCGGAAATATGCCCCGGTTCACACTCCAAGAAACCCGAGTATGCCCGCTGGATCCAACAAGCCCGCCAACTCATCGGTGGCGAGGAGAATTGAACCCTACTATGTTCAAAGACGGAAAACCTCAGTATTGGATCGAGTGGTATGATCGCTGGCACCTCCTCCTTCCACTTTTGTTGGTTGCTTTGATCGGGGCCGCGTGGTGGACCGATCGCGCCAGTGCTGAAATTGCTCAAGCCCTTTCCGGCACGGATCGCCCCGCAAACTCCCCGATCCGCACCGTGCCGGATCTTCGCCCGATCCATCCGACCACCATTGACACCCCCAGCAACGGCCGTGGATTTACCCCCAGTCAATTGGGGAATGCGGAAGGCCGTGCCGAACCGGGTGCGCTCGTAAAACTCTATTATTTAGGAACCGCAACGGCCTGGACGGAACTCGGCCAAATCTACGCGGATGATGCCGGCCACTACCGTTTCCTGCTGACAAATTTTCCGCCTGGACCTTACCGACTCCGTGCCCGTGCGCAGACGGAATCTGGCAGTACCGCGGACTCCTCTGACGTCCTCATCACGGTGGTGCCTGAACCAGTCCCACCACGCAATCCAGGCCGCCGCCCTCGTCGGCGTTAGCCTGTATAGTTCATAGTCTTTCGTCGCAAGTCGCAGCCGAAAGGATAGGAACGATCCGGGTTCTAGGAGCATTCAAGTTCATCTCGAAAATCGTTGAGCCACGGAGGCCCGCAGCTCGGGGTGCATCCGGATCAAGGGCGGCCACGGGCGTTTGAAGCCTTCCCCAGATAACTTTCGGGTTGCATCAAAACCCTGCTTGGTACCCATGGCAATTTCGCTCGTCGCATGATCCAAAACATCGGATGGGCCGCGAGTAAAGAGGCTATCCCGCTGCGGATCTGTGTTGGCCAGCAGATGAAACAACACCTCGCTCGTATTGTGCACATTTACCTCGTGATCCACCACGATAATATACTTTGTAAACATCATCTGTCCCATGCCCCAGAGACCGTGCATAATCTTATAGGCCTGCAAAGGATACGTCTTTCGAATGCTCACAATCACCAGATTATGAAAAACACCCTCCGCCGGCAGTGCTAAATCAATAATCTCTGGAAAATTCATCTGGATGATCGGTAGAAACAACTTCACCGAGGCCGCCCCGATATAAAAATCCTCCATCGGCGGCTGTCCGACAATGGTTGCTGGATAGACCGCGTCTCGCCGATGAGAAATGGCCGTGATATGCAAAACCGGATACGGCTCCGGTAACGTATAATACCCGGTGTGATCGCCAAACGGGCCTTCCATCCGGAGCGGTTCTAGGGGGTCGATATACCCTTCGATCACAAGGTCTGCATGGGCCGGAACTTGAAGGGCATTCGTTTCACACTGAATCAAGTCGATGGATTTTCGGCGCAAATAACCCGCCAAGAGGAATTCGTCGAGCCCATCCGGCAACGGCGCGGTGGCCGCAAACGGAAAAACCGGATCGCCCCCTAGAAAAATCGCCACCGGCATTCGGGTTCCTGTCTCATAGTATCGGCGCCCATGCCGCGCCGCGACCTTCTGGAGTTGCCAATGCATTCCGACCGTGGCGTCATCGTAAATCTGGATCCGATACATCCCGAGATTGCGTGCCCCGGTGTCCGGATCTTGGGTCACCACACAGGGCAGCGTGACAAAGCGTCCGCCGTCCAGCGGCCAGCATTTCAGGATGGGTAGATCCAGCAAGGTCGGAGCGTGGGGATTCACATTGGGACCCGAACCGACCGCCAAGATGTCCGGCGCCAGCGGCCAGGGCTCCGTGCGCGGGGCCACGGGCGCGAAGGTGTGGATCACCTCCTTGCACGGGCCATCCTTCACCACTCGAGGGCGAGCGTGGCGCAGGTCGAGCCCGAGGGTCAGTAGTTTCAACGCCTCTTGAAACGTGGCGGGAGGCTTGGCCTGAATCAGGCCGCCTAGCTCATTGGCAACGGCTTCAACCGAAGCCGCGCCCATACTGAGTGCCATTCGTTTCCACGAACCCAGGGTGTTAATGGCCACTGGAAAGGGACTAATGCGCCCGTTGACCGTGGGTTGTTCGATCAAAAGGGCTTGGCCGCCCCCGGGCCGTTTCATTTCCTGATCTGCCAACGCGGTGATTTCCAGTTCGGTAGCAATCGGATCAGAAATACGCCGAAGCTCGCCCGCCCGGTCCAAATGATCTACCCAATCGC
The DNA here is from genome assembly GCA_043788645.1 of Verrucomicrobiota bacterium. Taxonomy (GTDB): domain Bacteria; phylum Verrucomicrobiota; class Verrucomicrobiia; order Limisphaerales; family UBA9464; genus CANIZL01. The sequence continues at coordinate 27,655 of JAYVTS010000371.1, read as the reverse complement.
GAAAGGATTCAAACGCCATGTCGCCTGCAGACTAACACGAGTTCACCCAAACAAGAAACCACCTTCACCTTCCAATTCTACGGTCCCCTTTTTCACGCTTCCCTCATCTCACCCTGTTCTGTCCTCCTCTTTGCCCACAAGAGCACTGCACGCACTCGAAAGACCTCGCGGTACGACCGCCTCGGGCGTTATGGGTGGCGATAGCGTCCTGGGCAATCTCGCCTTTTTGCCGCTTCAAACCGACGTTGAAATCGCCACAAAAGGACGCAACTGAGCGAGCGGAAACGAACGGACTGCTTCTAACGATTCGATTGGTCGGACGGCAGAGTATTCGCGCAATCGTAACCTGGGAGCGTCGCTTCTGACACCATCGCGGTTCAGGATCTCGCCTCATCGTATCTCGTTTATGAAACAACCAAAACCGTTAGAGAAAATTAGACGCTTAGGGTTCACCCTGGCTTTTGGATCGATGGCCTTCAGCATTGTGCAGGGGGCCGCCGTTCAGGCCTTACCTCCCACGGCCGTGGATCTGTCGACTTATGTGGTAGTGGGTCGCTACGATTTGCCGGAGCCGACCCGCACCGTTCCTCCCGTCAACAGCCTGCTGGCCCAGGAGGCCTCGGCGATCACCTATAACTGGGACGCGGATACCCTGTTCGTCGTCGGTGACGGCGGCACGTCGGTGGTTCAAGTCTCCAAGACGGGGCTGCTCATCGATTCCATGACACTGGCCCCCGGCGGCAGCCCTCAAGGCACCGATTTCTATGATACCGAAGGTATCACCTACGTCGGCAACGGCAGGTTCGTCCTGGTGGAAGAGCGGGATCGTCAGGTAAACCTATTCACCTATGTCCCCGGCGGAACCCTTCACCGAGCTGACGTGCGAACGGTCAAGCTGGGCACGACCATTGGAAATATCGGTCTCGAAGGCGTCTCGTATGATCCGTTGACAGGCGGCTTCATCGTGGTCAAAGAAAAGGATCCAGAATCCATCTTTCAAACGACTGTCGATTTCAATCTCCGGACCGCCAGTAATGGCTCACCCACCGCGACGAGTTCGGTTGACTTGTTCAATCCGTCCTTGGCGAACGTGGGGGATTTCTCCGATATCTTCGCGCTTTCGAACCTGCCTTCCCTGGTCGGGCAACCGGATTACAGCCACCTACTGGTAATCAGCCAGGAATCGGGTCAAATCATTAATATTGACCGCTTGGGCGTTGTGTATAGCCGACTGACCATTACGGCTCCCCCGGGCAGCCCATTGAGCGTCCCGGACATGACCATGGAGGGTGTCACGATGGACCGAGATGGCTATTTGTATGTGGCCAGCGAAAATGGTGGAGGCGACGCGAATCATCCCCAGCTCTGGGTTTACGCGCATTCCGACGCGCCGAACGTCGCTCCCACCGCCGTTGCCCTGAATAATCCGGTGACTTCGATTCCCGCTAACACCAGCACCGCGGCGCCGGTGAAGGTCGCCGACATCGCCCTCACGGACGATGGTTTGGGACACAATCTCCTGACCGTCAGCGGACCCGACGCGAACTCCTTTCAGATCATCGGCATTGCGTTGTTTCTAAAGGCCGGGACCCCATTGAATCCCGTCACCCAATCCAGTTATAGCGTCACCGTCAATGTCGACGATCCGGCGGTGGGAGCCACTCCAGATGCCAGCGCAAACTTCAGCCTTACGGTCACTCCCGCAACCGGTGGCACTGCCAGCCTGATCGTCTCGGAAGTGGCCCCATGGTCCAGCGGTAACAGCCCCGCTTCCCTGCGGGTGGACTGGTTTGAAGTCTCGAATATCGGCACCGCCGCTCAAAACATCGCTGGCTGGAAAATGGACGACAATTCATTTTCCTTCGGCTCGTCGGTGGCGTTGAACGGCATTACCAGCATCGCGCCTGGCGAGTCCGTGATTTTCCTCGAAACCGCGGACAACTCGGTAGCGACCATTGCGGCCAAGAAAGCCGCGTTTCGATCCGTCTGGTTCGGCGCGAACCCGCCTGCCAATCTACAAATTGGCACCTATTCCGGCTCCGGCGTCGGCCTTAGCACCGGGGGCGATGCGGTCAACCTATACAACAGTGTGGGCGTCCTCCAGGTCAGCGTCGTCTTCGGCACGTCCCCAGCCGGACCGCCATTCCCCACGTTCGACAATTCAGCTGGGCTCAACAATGCTACCCTTGCCACTTTAAGCGCCGTCGGCATCAACGGGGCTTTCAAAGCCGCAGGCGACGTGAATGAAACGGGATCGCCAGGAACCGTCGGCGCTCCGCCAGCTCCGATCATTACGATCGTTGCCATCGATCCGAACGCAGCGGAGGTGGGCAGCGATCCCGGCACGTTCCGCTTCGCTCGGACGGGGAGCACGGTCGCTTCGTTGACTGTAAACTACACCGTGGCCATGGGTTCCGGACAGGCTAACAGCACCGATTTCTTAACATCGCTTGGGGGAGCGGCTACCATCCCAGCCGGGCAATCCTTCGTTGACCTCGTCGTAATCCCGATTGACGACCCGATCCTCGAAGGGGTTGAGACGATCACCCTGACACTGTTTGACACCGGCAGCTACGACGTGGGTACTCCGGCGGCTGCAACCATCACCATTGTTGACGACGTGAGGCCTCCCGTTTTGCAGACTGGCGTCGCGGTCACAAGAGGCGGCTTCGTCCTGGACCGGCGCACCGGTTTTGCGGTGCAGGGCACCACGCTGTGGAACACCAGTGGGAGTGCGATCCCTGGCCCGATCTACCTGGCGCTCGACGGTCTAAGCCCCAACGCAACCCTGCCCGGACGCGCTGGGAACACAGCCAATGTGGCGCCCCTTGGCAGCCCCTACCTGCTCGTGGTTGGACCCTCCGATTCATTCGCACCCGGAGCATCCGTTTCCGTGGTCTTAAACTTTGCGAACCCAACCCGCGTAGGCATTACCTATAGCCCGCGGGTGCTTGCCGGCGGGAACGCAGCGCCCTAACTCTCCCAAAGAGGCTAGCCTCAACTCACCACGCGGTGCTGAAATCCGGCTGCCGGGTCGAAACATTACAAATGGCTGTCGCCTCGGGCGACAGCCATTTTTTTCATCAGGCACCGAGGTGCGTTTCAAAAAATGGGAACCCGGCACCTCAAATTAAAGCTTTTACGCGTAACCGAGGGGAAGGATATGATCACTACTATCTTCGTAAGATCAGCGGGTAGAACGAGTAAAGCCCAGCTACGGCAGCGATCAAAGCCTCAATACATCCGTCCCATTTCTGGCCATAAACTGGAGCGACGCCATCCGGGCAATTAAAAAAGGCAGCCGACTCCGGCTGCCTTCGAATTCCACACCCTGAGAGACAATCAGCGTCGCACCCCCGAGCAGCGCGGCAGCATGAGTCTCAGCCCACACAACCCGATCAAAAGGAGCGCTGCCGAGTTCCCCGAATCGGGCGCCTTAACAGCGAGATTGTCGTAATAGGCGTTATTAGGAAACGCTACCGTGCTCACGCCCAGAATTTGGCCGTCGAACGTCGCCACATATCCCTTGATCGTTTCGTCCACAGGCAGGCTAAACAACAACCCATGGGCGGTGTTATAAAAGTCGATGCTCTGGATCCCCAGGTTCCCAAATATTGAATTGTCCAGGGTCACCGAGAAATGATGCAGGCTCAGTGGAGAGCTAAACGAGAGCAAAACCGTTTGATCCACCCCGTTCAGGGCATTGTCGGGTGATGGCGCGCTTCCATAATTCCGGTTCAGTGGATTTTCCGCCTGGACCGTGAAGGATGGGTCGACCTGCCAATGGGCCGAGCCTGGTATCGGATCGCCGAATCCGTCCAAATCCGGCGCAAACATACCGAAATCAAAGCTCCATCCTGAGGGCGCGAAGGCGTTCGCTGCGGTCCCGGATGGAAGGGTGTCAAAGTTGATCGTCGTTGCGATCACTCGCTCGGCGCAAAAGGTGGCCAACGTCAGCACGGCCAGTAGGCATTTTCCTGTTCGTTTCATATTTTAAAGAAGCTATTTTGAAGCCGGTTACTTGGCGCCACCAATCGCTGCCTGCATCGCCTTGAAAAACACATCCGTGTTATCCATATAGCCACTGAATAGCGAGGCCCCACGTCCGATCGCCGAAAGAGGAATATCCCCACCGGTGTGCGCGGCGGTCGTGTCTTCGATTTGCCCGCGCACAAAGAAACCACCCGCGGCGTCACGATCAGTTGGGAGGTTTGGCAAGGCTCCTACGACAGCACCATACGCCGTTCCCGTTGAAGGTTGTTGGCCATCCCGTAACGGCAGTGGATTGGTGATCCAATCCTCGTTTCGGTCCGCATTGGCGGCATAACCAATCAGCATTCGGAAGTCGATGTCCATGGTCGCAGGATACCCGTCGACCAGGGGCGAATAACTCGGAAAGCCGGCCGCCTCATACGTGCCCACCACTCCATTGCGAGGCCCACCTGGAGCGACTCCCAACCCGCTCGTGGAACGGGCGAGTAGGTTTGCGGCCGTGACTCTCGAGCTGCCAATAATTCCCACACCCCCGCATTCGTGATCCGCAGTCACCAAAGCCAGCGTCTCGCCATTGGCCGGGTTGGTGGCGAATTGGCGCACTTTTTCGATCGCGTAATCAAATTCAATCGTATCCAGAATCCATCGTTCAGAGTCCATATTATGCGCCTGCTTATCAATCGAAGCGCCCTCGATCATCAACACGAAGCCATTGGGATTCTTGTTCAGCACGGCGAGCGCCTTCTCCGTCATTTCATCTAACATCGGTTGGTCGGGAAAACCATAGGCTGCGACCACCGATTGCCCCCCCAAGGGAGTGATCCCTCCACGTCGCCCGTCGATCTTGTCCTTCGCGACGTTCATATTGGACAACGTGAACAACCCCAACAGCTGGGTCGCTGTGGAAGGAACCGCATTCAAGGCTGTCCGGTCTGAGGCATACGCAAAACCCGTGTTCACGAATTCATTCAGCAAATCCCGGGTCGTGTCGGTCGCGTTGCCCGCCGCCACGCCCCAACCCGTCACCACATCCGCCGGATAGATGTAGTCTGTGTTGGGTGTCCGCGCGGTTCCAATTGTCGTGGAAGGTAAGAACCATTTACGACCGCCACCCAAGAGCACTTTCAAATTCGATTTCGGAACCGCCTCATCCAAATAGAAATCGCAAATCCCGGTGCCGGACGCCCGCGACTGCGTATGACTCCCAAACGCGCCAGGCGTCGCATCAAACACATCCGCCGTTGTGACGATCCCCAACGATTTCCCCTGCGTTCGCGCCAAATATTCGCCAATCAACTCAATCCGGGGATTATCCCCGTTGTTCGTGGTGTCATCAGGAAAAACGCCTTGCTGATTATTGTTCCCTTTGTTTCCCGATGAATAACAGGCCGCCCCCGGAGCGCTATCGGTCACGATTGAATTCAAGGATGCGGTCTCGATCATGCCCGTGACCGGGAACAAATCCATGGACAGCGGGGCGTTCGCCTTGCCGAGCATCACCCCGTTTTTCACAATGCGTGCCGCCGTGCGATGGCTGGCGCCCATTCCGTCGCCTATCATGACAATAATATTCCTGGCCTTACGCCCCACATTGGGCGTGCCCACAATTTCAAAATTTCCAACAGCCGCCGTCGATGCTCCCAGGCTATCCGTAACAATCGCCTTCAACTGATGCACGCCGACGGCCGCATTCTTATAGTGGCGAAAGCTCAACACCGCCGCGCCCGCTGGCGTCGGGATCGTCGTGCTATTAGGCAACGTCAATCTTGAATTCAATCCGGTGGTTACCGCCGGGGAATACGCAATCGGATTCCCAGCCGGATTGGTCGAACTCACGGGTACACCATCGACCTGAAATTCAACGCTGGCGATGGTCTGCCCGGCATCGGGATACGCGGTCACTTGCAGATCAAAGTACTGTCCCTGCACGAACCGCGAGATGAATGGCGGCGTAGCATCGTTAAACGTGAACAACGCGCTGGGTGGAGTCAGACGGGTTACCGTGGGAGCCGCCTGGGCGGCCGTCGCCGCCGCTAATACGGCGGCTGTATATCCGAAACGAAGGATGTCATTGGTCTTCATGAATTCGCTGTTTTTTCTTTTATTTGATGTGTTATCTACCGTTTTAGCTGAAGTGCTCCCGGCCCCTGTTTCGAGCGCCCGGAACGTTCAGAAATTCCTTTTTCGTCCGACGTTGCCTTTGCGGAGGTTTCACCCTTGGCTGAGGGATCGAGCGTCAACCGAACCGATCCAATCCTTCCGTCCGGTTCAACGCGATTCCCTAGACTCAACACCCCGGTCAACAGCATCGGCCCGCGAGTGTAGGCGAGCGACCGATCCTGAAACTCCGGCACGGTTACAAACAGGGTTTGCGGGGGCAGATCATCACAAAGCCCGTAGTGGGAGACGCTTACTGTCGTCGGCAAAGGCCCCAGCATGAAACGGCCGCGCACCGGTTGTTCGTCCGTGTTCTGATGATCGTCCTTCTCAACTTCTTCCCGAACCATGAAGCCCATGATTCGAACCCGCCGACCCTCTAACGCCTGGATCTTGGTAGTCAGTTCAAGTCCCTTGGGGCCAACCGGAGTGTGGAAAAAATCCCCAAACTTGAGTTCTGCCACGCCCTCCGGCAACGGGGGCAGATCGGGCATCGCTTTCCCCATTGACAACAAATTGGTGGATCCGCCGCGGCCAATAATTTCGCGTGAGTCCGTCATCGCGCCCGCAGGAACCTGCCCGCGCCGACGCACTCCGGCCTCTTGACCATTCGCCAGTTCCAACCATGAGACCAACGCGACGGTTACTAGCCACACCTCTGCGCCTGCCACTTTAAAGATCATGCCTCCTGGACTAACCTCAACTCGTCACGGTCAAGAGTCGCGCCTGTTAAGATCCCGCGACAGCGATTGGATGAACGAAGCGGCGCTCTCACCGCTTCTTCTCTGCGCGCTGCTTGCGGTAAGAGGTCTCCCGGCTACCTTGCAGCGTCGTTTGTATTAACACCGATTCATTTTCATCTATGGCTCACGAACTCGCCCCCCTCCCGTACCCTAAGGAAACCCTCGAACCCCACGTCGACACGCTGACCATGGAAATCCACCACGGCCGCCATCACAAGGCCTACGTCGATAACCTCAACAAAGCCCTCACCGGCCATCCCGCCCTGGAGGCGAAAACCCTGGTCGCCCTCATCGCCGATCTGCCCGCAGTCCCCGAGGCAATCCGCGGCCCCGTGCGGAACAACGGCGGCGGTCATTGGAATCACACCTTTTTCTGGAACCTCCTCGGTCCCGCCAAAGGAGGCGCCCCCACCGGTGACCTTGCCACCGCGATTAATCACGCGTTCGGTTCATTCGCCGATTTCCAAGCGAAATTCGAAGCAGCCGGACTCGGCCGTTTTGGTTCAGGTTGGGCTTGGCTCGTGCTCAACGGCGGCAAGCTCGAAATCGTCTCGACTCCGAATCAAGACAACCCGCTGATGGGGAAAGCCATCTCGGGAGTCGAAGGCAAACCCGTCTTTGGTATCGATGTCTGGGAACATGCCTACTATCTGAAATACCAGAACAAACGGGCGGATTACCTCAAAGCCGTCTGGCACGTCGTCGATTGGAATAAAGTCGCCGCACTTTACGCCGCCGCGAAGTAAGTTTTCAATCACGTCCCAATTCAGAATCACCGCCGCGCTCGACTTGCGAGTTCGGCGGTGGTTTATTTTCTGACAGACCGTTAGCTGTATCGAGATCAGCAGGCCGCGGGGCTTTGGAAAAAGGGCTATGCGATGATTTCGGGAACGACTTTTCCGTGGACGTCTGTCAAGCGAAAATCACGTCCGGCGTGGCGAAAGGTAAATTTCTCATGATCAAAACCCAACAACGCCATGATCGTCGCGTGCAGGTCATGGATGTGCATCGGTTTCTCGGCCGCCGCGAACCCGAATTCATCGGTGGCGCCATACACCGTCCCGCCTTTTACTCCGCCACCGGCTAGCCAGACGGTGAATCCGTGATTATTATGATCGCGCCCATTTTGTTTACCCGCGTTCGCTCCCGGGGTGGGAAGTTCCACGGTGGGTGTCCGGCCAAATTCACCACCCCAAATCACGAGCGTATCGTCCAGGAGACCGCGTTGTTTAAGATCTTGAAGTAGGGCTCCGACGGCCGGATCCGTTTCGCGTGCCAGACGCCGATGATTGTCCTCTAAGTCATCATGATTATCCCAGGGTTGGCCAGCGCCTGTCCAGACTTGGACGAAGCGTACGCCGCGTTCGATGAGGCGTCGAGCGATGAGCATTTGGCGGCCTTGGGTGTTTTCGCCGTACGCTTTCCGAATAGCTTCAGGTTCACGCGTGAGATCAAAGGCATCGGCGGCATCGAATTGCATCCGATACGCCAGCTCGAAACTTTGGATCCGTGCCTCAAATTGAGCATCGGCTTGTCGCGCCTTTTGGTGCCGCTCGTTGAGAGCATGGAGTAGGTCGAGTTGGCGGCGCTGCTCGGGCAAGGACTCGTAATGATTCGTAATGTTTTCAATGAGCCGATCTAACTGGGTGTGTTGGGTATCAATATAAGTTCCTTGATACGCTCCGGGCAGGAATCCGCTTTGCCAATTTTGTGATTCTTGGATCGGATAGCCGCCGGGGCAGAGGGCTACAAATCCAGGGAGATTTTGGTTTTCACTGCCGAGCCCGTAGGTTACCCACGAACCCATGCTCGGACGCACCAAGCGCGCATCCCCGCAATTCATTAATAGGAGGGACGGTTCGTGGTTCGGCACGTCCGCTTTGGCTGAGCGAATGACACAAATATCGTCAATCGATGCCGCCGTCTTCGCAAAGAGTTCCGAGACTTCAATCCCACTTTGTCCGTACCGACGGAATTTAAACGGTGATCGAAAGGCCGAACCCGTTCGCCTTTCTGTGCTGTGGTGAATGGGGATTTCTTTCCCGTGCCATTGATCCAGGGATGGCTTGGGATCAAACGTATCCACATGGGACGGCCCCCCGTTCATGAATAAGTGGATGACCCGCTTCGCCTTGCCGAAACCGGTCCGGCCAAATCCGAGCGGCGCTTTGGGCTGGAGCGGGCTGGTGAATCCGGAGTCTGCCCGGGCCGCTGGAGTGGCCAATCCGAGCGAACTCATCAGTCCGGCAAGCCCGATGGTGCCCATGCCGAGCCCGCACTGCTGCAAAAAATCCCGACGGGTTAATGCGAGATGCTCTGGAATAGGAGCGTGATGACTCATCCTTCTACTCGTAGCGCAAGGCTTCGATTGGGTCCAGTCGCGCTGCTTTGAGGGCTGGAAAAAAACCAAACACGATCCCAATGGCCGCACTCACACTAAACGCGATCACGATGGATGTGGGCGAAACCAAGGTGGGGAAGTCCGACAATTCGGTAATGAGTTTCGAGGCCCAGAGCCCAAAGGCGATGCCGAGTGCTCCCCCAGTCAAACTCAGCAGGATGGCCTCCGCTAGAAACTGCCACATGACGTCTGACCCACGACCGCCCACCGCGAGACGGATACCAATTTCTCGGGTACGCTCCGTGACACTCACGAGCATGATATTCATAATCCCAATTCCGCCCACCAACAGAGAAATGCCGGCAATGGCGGCAATGACGATCGTCATCACCCGAGAGGTAGACGTCGCAAAATCTGCCAATTCCTGCTGAGTTCGTGCGGTAAAATCATCGTCTTTACCCGGCCCAATTTTGTGTCGCTGACGTAACACTTCGCCGATTTGGTTTTGCACATCCGTCATGCCGGTCGCTTCCTCAGCGGACACCGTGAAGGAGCGGAACATCGTATCGCCCGTGAGGCGTTTTTGCGCGCTGGTCCAGGGTACCAAAACAATGTCGTCTTGGTCGCTTCCGAAAGTATTGGCTCCTTTCGATTCCAGCAAGCCGGCGACCAAGAACGGGCCACCTTTGATGCGCACAATTTGGCCGACTGGATCGGCCCCTTCGCCGAACAGCGTTTTCGCGGTGGTGGTGCCCATTAAGCAGATCTTATTGGCACCGCGCACGTCGTTGGCGGTGAAGTTTTGGCCGGAACGAAACGGCCACGAACGTGCGATCACATAGTCTTCGCCCACACCGAGAACCTGGGTTTGTTGGTTTTGGCTCCCGAACGCCACGGTGGCAAACGCACGAACCTCGGGGCTGATGCCGGCCATGCCCGTGACCTCTCGACGCAATGCCTCGTAGTCATCTCGGGTCAGATTCGGAGTCGACCCGAAGCCCCGTCCGAAACCTCCGCGACTCATATTACCGCTGAAAATCGTGATGATGTTTTGACCCAGCGAGGCCACGCTCTTTTCGACCTGCGCCTTGGCGCCCGTGCCGAGGCTCACCCCGGAGATCACCGCGGCGACCCCGATGATGATTCCTAGCATCGTTAAAATGGAGCGGAGGAAGTTTCTTTTAAGCGCCCGAAGCGCGATCTTAAGTGTGGCAAAGCCCATGGTGGAGAAAGTGGTTTAGGCCGTTAATTGCACAGCCTTTTGTTCCGCCTCGAGCTTGGCTAACTCCGCGGGAGCCAAGGATCGATTTTGGACGGGTTCGTCGCTGCGGATCAGTCCGTCCCGCATGATCACGACGCGGCGACAGTACTTAGCTACGTCGAGTTCGTGAGTGACCATGACGACCGTCATTCCTTGGTCATTGAGTGCCTGAAAAATACCCATAATTTCCACGCTCGTGCGGGAGTCGAGATTGCCCGTGGGCTCATCCGCGAGCAGCACTTTGGGCCGATTGACGAGGGCGCGAGCAATGGCCACGCGCTGTTGTTGGCCACCGGACAGCTGACTCGGAGTGTGGTTGCCTCGATCCGAGAGACCGACCAGAGCGAGGGCGGCGAGGGCGCGTTGGCGTTGTTCGCGCCCGCCAATTCCCGGGCGAGCGTACAGCATGGGAAGTTCGACATTCTCCACCGCAATCGTTCGGGCCAGAAGATTAAAGCCCTGAAAAACGAAGCCGAGTTTTCTATTTCTCAAATCCGCGAGTTCGTTGCGGGAAAGTTGTCCGACGTCCACTCCATCCAGTAGGTATTTTCCGGCGGTGGGCCGATCCAGGCAACCCACCGTGTTCATGAGCGTGCTTTTGCCCGAGCCGCTGGCTCCCATGACGGCGATAAATTCGCCGGCTTGGACCACCAGGCTGACGCCGCGCACGGCGTGGACTTCCACTTCACCGGAATGGTAAGTCTTACGAAAATCCTGAAGCTGAATGACCGGCTGCAACATAGGGTGAAAGAAAACGAGAGCGCTCAAACGATGGCCGAAAATCCGCCAATAGGATACGAGTTTTGCAACGGGTAGGCGCCGTTGAGAAAGGAACGTTATCGCCGCGGCGGACCGCCACCAAACGGCGATCCAAAAGGATTCGAGGCTGCGGGGGTGGCCGGTGCTCCTCCGCGGGTGCCAATGACGACCACTGTGCCTTCTGACAAGCCTTCGAGAACCTCGTAGCCGAGGTTGTCACTGGTGCCGACCTTTACATTCACGGCTTGAAGCACCAGTTCGGGTTGACCACTCGCCGTGCTGTTCGTTCGAGGCACATAAACGGTGCGGAGAGTTGGACCGGTGGGCGTTCTCGGTCGGGGAGCGCCGCTCCCGCCCCCGCCCCCGCCCCCGCCCCCGCCGTTCTCGGCCATGCGCCGTCTCATTTCGGCCGAGAATTTATCGTAAGCTTCCTTCTCTTCGGGTTTCAGGCTGGCAGTCCATTTCTCCCGCTCTTCGTCGGTGGGACGGCGGCCTTGTGCACGCCACGGAGGCGTGGGAAAACCCAAATCACCGGCGGCCGGCCCGGCCCGCACGAGGTCGTTGGTTGAAACTTGGTTGGACGCGGGCAACACCTTGAGACCCGCAGGCGGGGTAAACCGGAGGGCACCGGACGCTACGCGAATCACGTTGGTTTTTTCGGAAGTGATCACCAACGCGGTGGCCGTCATCCCAGGCCGCAACTTCAGCTCGGGATTCTCAATGTCGACCACCGTCGTATAGGTCACGACGCTTTGGTTGGTGGTCGGCGCAAACCGGACTTGTCGAACCAAGCCACTAAACTTTTGGCCTTGAAAGGCATCGACCGTGAAATCAACTCGCTGACCAAACTCAACGGTTCCGATATCCGCCTCAGACACTGCCAGATCGATCTGCATTTTGGTCAGGTCATCGGCCATCGTAAAAAGCGTCGGCGTATTGAAACTAGCCGCCACGGTTTGGCCGGCTTCTACCGCGCGAGTAATAATGATCCCGCTGATCGGCGCGTAAATGGTAGTCCGCTGAAGGTCCACCTTGGCACTTTCCACGGCTGCTTCCTGAGTCCGAACGGATGCGGACGCACGGAGAAAAGCCGCCTTATTATGAATGAAATCGCTTTCCGACGCTTGTTTGGCGTTGAAAAGCACTTCGGTTTGCCGCGAATTAAACTCGGCCTCCGTGAGGTCCGCTTTGGTGCTGGCGAGGCGGGCTTCCGCTTGGGCCAGGGCACGTTCGTAGGTCGATGGATCGATCTTGGCCAAGACGGCTCCTTCCTTCACCCGCGAATTAAAGTCCGCTTTCAACTCCAAGATGAGCCCGCCGACCTGACTTCCCACCGAGACCTGGCGGAGCGGAGTGATCGTGCCATTGGCGGTTACGCTTTGAACGAGGTTGGTTCGGACCACCACATCATTGCGGAATTCAAGCGGTGGATTTTTGGCTTTGCAGCCGCTCCCCAGGCTGGCGGTGAGGCCAACCGCGACCGGGATGGCGAGGGCGGAGGCGGAGGCGGGAAATCGTAACTTCCAGCGGGCGAAAACAGCAAACGGGTTCAAGAGAAGAAAAGAGTGGAGGAAAAGAAAAGGACGGAGGAGCGGCCCACGAGTCTGCTCAATGGACCTCGGCCGAAGGATTGGCCGAAGAGCTGGCGAGCGATCAATGGGACGAGCTCCAGGGGCCAAATTTCAAAGGGGCAACTTGGATTTTACCGCTTCGGGAACTTCGAGTTTCGTCGTGCCGACGTCTTTGATCTCGGTAGTCGTAATGGCATTCACGGTCTGCGTGCCGCCGTCCGGGGTACGCATTTCGGATTCAATTTCCAAAATGGTCTTGGTGATTTGACCGTCCGTGAGTTTTACCTTGAGCCAACCCTTAGCGTTTGACGGGCTTGCCCCTGGGCCACCGCCTCGGCCCCGGCGTCCGAAAGACGCCAACTCCCGGACGATTTCCTCGGGCAATTGCCCGCTGATCGTTCCATCGGCCGACTTCAGGTCCATAATCTTGTCGATGTACATCAACGCGGCTTCATGTGGAGCCTTGGTTTGGAGCAAACGTCGAGCCCCCATTCCCGCAAATCGGCCGCGTCCACCGCCAGGTCCTGCGCCACCGGGGGGCCGACCGTCTTCTCCGAGTTTCGGCAATTCAGCTTCCGTTTTCCATTCGCCATCGACCTTCACGATTCCGTTTGTACCGTGGAGGTAGGCTTCTGACGTGTTCCCCATCATTTCGGAGGATACCCAAAGGTAACCGTCCTTAACCACTTTGCCCGTGGTGGGGCCGGGTTTGAAAGGCACGCCTTCGAGATCGACGACACTGGTCCAAGAATAGGTTTTTGCCTCGGCCAACTTCTTGGCTGCCGCGGTCAAATCCGCTTTGGCATCGGCAAGCACGCTGGGCGCCCCAATGAAGACGACGGCTGCCGCAATGCCGAAGATGGAAGTAACGATGATTTTCATAACGAGACCACGAGAACGAGACCGGAGATTGAATCGGAGGTTACACCGTCCGATGAACAGAGACCCAGGGCGAAAATGCCGACTTTCTTCGGGGGAGAGGGCAGGGCGATGCCGGGGAAGCAATGGTGAATGGGGTCTGGCCCACTGGTTTTTTGTCGCCGAGAACCTCGCTCCCCGAGGGCCCACCCGGTTGGGCTCCGGTAGGGCCGGCCTCATCCTCGGATTAAAACCTAGCAGCGCCGAGTGATTGACACACCTGAAATGCTCGGCATTTTGTCCAGTGCGAATACTGTTACTGTAGGTAGGGTCCCAAAAACCTGAAGTCGGCCCCGATCCGGGTTCAGCGAGAGGCAACTCGACTGGCACAGTAAGAACGCGCAAAATGTGGTGCGCATTTTTTGGGAAAACATTATGAATTTCCCCGCGCTGGATGAAGATTAATTTCTATTTTTGGCATGCATCGCCTGCTGCTCAGTCTTTGGATAGCCCAGTTTACCTGGGCCGCCGATCCCAGCATCCCTCCGGCACTGCCGGAATCGGTGGTGACCAATCGCGCCACGATCATCGTCGCCCATCAAACCGGCGCGACTGTGGCGTTTACTCCCGGGGCCAACGCAGCGCGTCAACTTGTGGCACTCGCATTACGCGCTCAATCCTCAGACAAAACCACCGCCACCGCTTGGCGCTCCGTGCTCGAACCGAAGGACGTCGTCGGATTCAAAGTCACCAGCAGCCCGGGGCCCGTAGCTGGCACCCGTCCGGTCGTCGTGCGGGCGCTCATCGAGTCACTTCGAGAAAGCGGCCATCCAGCGACACAAATCGTGATTTGGGATCGTCGAAAAACCGATCTGATCGAGGCCGGGTTCGCTCGCTTGGCCGAGGAGTTGGGAGTTCGCTGTGTGGGCGTGGATGAGGCCGGTTGGGACGATGCCAAAGGCTACGACTCGCCGGTGCCCGGTCGGTTGGTCCATGGGGATTTTGAATTTGGCCGTCGCGAACCCGTTTCTGGTGGCAGTATCCTCGGCCGTAAATCTCATGCCACCCGCCTATTAACCCATGACGTGACCAAAATAATTACCGTCGCTCCGTTGTTGAACCACAATCAGATCGGCGTTAACGGTCACATCGCAAGCCTCGGTCTCGGTAGCGTCGATAACACGCTGCGGTTTGAAGATTCGCCTGATCGCCTGGCCGAGGCACTCCCGGAAATCTGTGCGCTCGACGAGATTTTTCCCAAACTCGCCTTGTGTGTCACCGACGCGATGCTGTGCCAATATCGAGGGGAGGAACGGACTCTCCTTCACTACGCCGTCGCGACCGACGAACTCTGGCTCAGCACCGATCCGGTCGCCTTGGATACATTCGCGCTCCAAGAACTGGCGTTCGCTCGCCAACGAGCACCCGTAGACGGAGAAAAGCCCTTTAAAACCGAAGTTTATCGGAATTGCGAACTTTTGGAACTCGGGGTGGCCGATCTAAAAAGGATCGATCTCCGGCGCGTGCCCTAAAGTGTCCAGTGGCCTGGCAATTCGGCCCACTTTTCATGTGATTTCCATTTTTCGTCGTCTTTGGCCCCTCATGCGCCCGTATCGAGGGCGCCTGGTTACCGGATTGCTCTTTGGCTTCGTCTACGCTGCTGGCAATCTGGTCCTCGTCATCGCGGTCAAACTCGTTTGTAACACTCTGTTCCCCACCACCGGCGACGGCACGGCTCCGTTGGCCAAGGAATTTAGCCAACTTGAATCCTTCGCTCCTTTCCTCGCCGGCGGGGTCGAACTACTGCGCCAGTGGTTGGCGGGCATACGACTCAGCACGACTTCCGTCAGTTTCTGGGTCTTGGTCGGACTCATTCCCTTGGCCATGGGCTTGCGCGGCTTGGGCTCCTATCTCAGCACCTATTGTCTGAGTTGGGTTGCTACCTTCGGGATTCATGACCTTCGGGTAAAACTCTTCCGCCACCTACAAACCCTTTCGCTCGACTTCTTCGGCGCCGCTCGAACCGGTGATCTCATCTCTCGGCTTTCCAACGATGTCGCAGCCTTACAAGTCGTCATGGCCACCTCCATCACTAACTTGGTGCGGGACCCGATTACGATCCTAGTCCTGGTCTATTATTTAGTAGCTCAACAAGCCCGACTTACCGCGGTGGCCCTGATCGTCTTTCCGCTCTGTGTCGTTCCGATTGTGATCTTTGGGAGGAAAGTTCGCCGCGCTTTTCGCGCCGCCCAAGGTCACACGGCTGAACTGGTCGACGTGATGCAGGAAAACTTCACCGGGCAGCGGGTCATTCAGGCGTATAATTTACAAGCCGCCGCGACCGAACGTTTCGCGAACACCTCCCACCGGATCGCCGGCCAACTCATGAAGCTTCTTCGGGGCGGTGAACTCCCTGGACCCATGATCGAGTTCGGGGGCGCGGTCGGCATCGCGTTGCTCTTTGGATATATCGCCCGGCTCGGTGAACGGGCCGGAACAAAAATGGCGGCGGGCGACTTTCTTTCTTTCGTCAGCAGTCTCTATTTGCTCTATCAACCGTTAAAAAATCTCAGCCGTGTCTGGGCTCAACTTGAACAAGGAAATGGAGCTCTAGATCGCTTGGATAGGATTCTCCAAGCCCGCTCGACGATTACCACCCCGATCACCCCCCAACCGATTCCTCCGGGCAGCTTGGCCATTGAATTTGATCGGGTTCACTTCGCTTATTCCGACCAGCCGATCCTCACCGATATTTCGTTAAGGATTCAACCCGGTAAATTAGTCGCCCTGGTCGGCACCACGGGTTCAGGCAAAACGACGCTGACGAATCTGCTCCTCCGCTTCTATGATCCGACCCAAGGCGCGGTCCGACTCGGTGGGATCGACCTCCGCGAATTGGATCCTCACGCCCTGCGCGATTATATTGCGGTGGTCTCTCAAGAAACGATTCTGTTTAACGATTCGGTTCGGGCAAATCTGCGGCTCGGCCGACCGGGTGCGACCAACGCGGAACTCGAACGGGCGGCTGTTCTCGCTCAAGCCGACGGATTTATTCGCGAAAAAACGGGCGGCTATGAAGCCTCCGTAGGTGAACGGGGTTCGAGCCTTTCTGGGGGCCAACGCCAACGCCTCGCCTTGGCGCGTGCGATCGTAAAAAATGCGCCCATTTTGATATTAGACGAAGCCACGAGTGCCCTCGATACAGAAACCGAACGGGCCGTCCAAATTGCGCTCGATGAACTCATGAAAGGGCGTACGACCGTTTGTATCGCGCATCGCCTTAGTACCATCCAAAACGCGGACAGCATTGTCGTCCTATCCGAAGGCCGGATTGTTGAGGTCGGCCGCCATACCGATCTGCTCGCTCGCGGCGGCATCTATGCTCGACTTCATGCCCTCCAATTTAGCACTCCGCCGCTCTCTCGATGAATGATTCTCGGCCCCTTCCCATTGCAATCGTCGGGCTCGGTTATGTCGGACTCCCGCTGGCACTCCACTTTGCCGAGGTGGGTCAAATCGTGGTGGGTCTTGACGTCGATGCGGTAAAGGTAGAACGCCTCGGTCGTGGTGAATCCTATATTCTCCACATTCCCTCGGCTCGCATCGCCGCCTTGGTTCAGGGCGGCCTCCTCACCGCCACGACGGATTTCGCCCGGGTCAGTGACTGCCAAGCGATTATTATCTGCGTCCCAACTCCACTAAAAGGTTCGGCGACCGAACCCGATTCCGAGGCGGTGCGAGAACCCGATCTGAGTTATATCCTTAACACCGGCCGGGCCCTGGCGCCGTACCTCCGTCCGGGAACACTCGTGGTGCTCGAATCGACCACCTACCCCGGGACGACCGACACGGAGTTGCGAGCGGTGCTTGAAGCGGGTTCTGCACTTCGGGCAGGCACCGATTTTCATCTCGCCTACTCGCCCGAGCGCGAAGACCCGGGCAATCCTCAGAGCCAAGTGGCCGAGATTCCCAAAGTCGTCGGCGGCTATACCCCCGCTTGCCGTAAGCGCGCCTTGGCGCTCTATGCTCTCGCGATTAAAACACTCGTCCCAGTTGCAAATTGCCGGGTAGCCGAAGCGGTTAAACTCACTGAAAATATATTTCGAGCGGTCAATATCGCCATGGTGAACGAACTCAAAGTCGTGTACGCTGCCATGAACATTGATATTTGGGATGTGATCGCTGCGGCCAAGACGAAGCCTTTTGGCTTTATGCCTTTCTATCCCGGCCCCGGCCTGGGTGGACACTGCATTCCCATTGATCCTTTTTACCTGACCTGGAAAGCTCGAGAACACGGCCAGGAAACTCGCTTGATCGAGCTGGCGGGAGAAATCAATACCAGTATGCCGGTGTACGTGATGGGTCGTTGTACCGAAGCATTGCACACTCATCAGAAGTCTCTGGCGGGCGCTCGAATCTTACTCCTGGGAATTGCCTATAAGCCCAACGTCGATGATGATCGCGAAAGTCCGGCCTACGTCCTCTGGAAACTACTCACTCTGGCCGGTGCCGTCGTGGAGTATTACGATCCTTATATCCCCATCATTCGGCCAAGCCGCGAACATGCCGAGTTGGCTGGCCGTGCCCGCATTGAGTTGACCGCTGCCACCGTGGCGACGTTTGATCTCGTACTCTTAGTGACCCATCATGGAGCCATCGACTATGGGCTCGTCGCCCGTTCCGCGTCCTTGCTGGTCGATACTCGCAATGCCTTCGAGGGCTTTTCGCTGCCCCCGGATCGCTATTTCAAGGCATGAAAGCACTCATCACCGGCGGCGCGGGTTTCATCGGCTCGCACCTCGCCGAGGCCATCGTGCGACGCGGGGGAGCCGTTCGCATCCTGGACAATCTATCTCTGGGTCATCCCTCCAACCTCACCTGGGTCCGACGCGAGGATCCGGTTGAATTTGTCCAGGGTGACGTCCGAGATCCCGCTATCCTCCGGCAATGCCTAGCAAACTGCGAGTACGTTTTCCACCTTGCCGCCTTACCAAGCGTGCCTCGTTCATTAGAGGCCCCATCGCCCAGTCACGATATTAATCTTTCGGCGACGGTCACCCTCTTGGACTTGTGTCGCGAATACCCCTTAAAACGATTCATTTTTGCCGGTTCATCTAGTGTGTACGGAGATCAAGAAGTCACCTTCAAACATGAGACGTTACCTCCGCAACCGCTTTCTCCGTATGCGCTTCAGAAATTTGCGGCCGAACAATACGGATTTCTTTTTGCCCGGCATCACGGGGTTCCCTTTGTCAGCACTCGATTCTTTAATGTCTTCGGTCCCCGCCAAGCCTTTGATTCCCCCTACGCCGGGGTGATTGCAAAATTTTGCACCGTCATGTTGCGGGGCGCCGCTCCGTTGATTTTCGGTGACGGTCTCCAGTCTCGCGATTTCACCTACATCGACAACGTCGTTGACGGCCTCTTGCGGGCAGCGGCGGCGCCCCAAGAGTGCGTCGTGGCCCGAGCCTTCAATCTAGCCTGTGGGGAACAGATCGATTTGCTCCGACTCGTTGCCGATCTGAATCGGTTGACCGGACAGCAACTCGCGCCCGAATTTGCCGCGGCTCGGCCCGGCGACGTACACCATTCGTGCGCCGATATTACGGCCGCACGCGTGGCCTTTGCCTACGTACCCTTAGTGAGTTGGAACGACGGATTAGCCCGAACTTTGGCCTGGTATCGAACCCACGAGGAGGCGAGGGGTTTGGACAAAAATAACGGCCTAATTCGGTAATTGCCACGGACGCGGGGTCGGCGTTTCCGTTCGCGATCCCTCAGGATCTGGACCGCGACGTCCATCACCTCCGGCGAGGATTCGGAGCAGGGGAGCGGAGCGAATGGGTGCCCGATTCTCCATCGCCTCGGGCAGCCATTGGATGAGCCGACCCGCAGCTCAGAAATTATAGCCTATTTTGAGGCGTACCTCGATCCGCTCGTGATCGCCAAGATGCAAGCCCCCAGTGCCCGTTGTATCAGGCCAGCCATAGACCTGAGGTAGCACGCTCAGGGTTGCCCACCAACGTTCTGCGCCATAGTGAACATTGGCCCCAACAAACGCGACGACAAAGTTCGACTTATTCAAATTCGCATCCTCGAACTGAGTTTGTAGACGGGTTTCGAGACCCGCATACCAATGCGGCGCAAAACGATAAGACAGACCGGTACCCCATTCCATTTTGAGGCTCACATCGAAACTGCTTTCACCCCTGTTCTTGGCCCATTCGGGTTCCAGTGTGTAGTTGAACGTCCCAATGAGCGTGTCCTCACGCCAATGTTTCTCGAGAATGAGCTTCCCTTCAAGTTCGATTTCCTGATGGCGCGACCCGTCGGCCGCCTCAATCGTGCCAAAGCCGGGTTCCAAATAGAGCGCGAGGCCAAAGCTGTTTTTGTAGGGCGATCGCAATTGGTATTTGAATTCCGCCGACGTTCCGCTGACTCCAAAACGATTATGGTCATCCAAGGGGCCACTGCTGCCTTGGGCACTCTTGGCGTAGGTATAGTTATAGTTGAGGTAAAGCGAGCCCTGAAGTCGATCCGTAATCCCGGTCTCGATTTCGGTGCGCAGATCGGTGCCGACGAAGGTGCCGCTTTCCTTGCCTATGCGGCTGGTCGTCCATTGCTCGAATTCCCAACGGCCCTTCGGTAAGACGTCCGTGGTGTAGGTATAACCGAAGAGATTTTCGTCGGCCCGACTGGCGCATGAAAGAGCGATCGCCGCCAAGAGCGTCGTCGCAAATAACTTGTGCATCACCCACCGACCGTATCTCAGCCCTCGATCTACCGCTCACGGTCGCTTGCGAATCTTTGTCGTTGAATTGCGGCGGCTGGTCACGGGCGTTTCAGGTCTGCTGCCACACAAACTGAAGAGTTCCACCGGGCGACCGGGGTCCTCGTTCGGCGTGAACGCGAGATGATTGGGCGGCAGATAAATCGTGTAAGAGTGTGGCGTCGAATCGGAGGCAATCGTTTGATCACGATTCACGGTCAAGATCCGGTGTACACGACGTCATGGATAAAAGTAAAAAAAATCACCCGCCACGCCAAGGCATGGCACTGCACGGGTCGTGTTTGGAGAACGATTCTTAAACGCTGAACGAGGGCATGGTGGCCAGCCTGGAAGGGCTGAAATCGATGCGTCCTCATCCGATCTTTGGCGAGACCGTTCCCGCGCCGACTCAGGCGCGGACTTGACGACTGTAAACAAGCCGGTTTTCAGTCTCAAGCCAGGATCGCCTGGATCACCTCGCCGTGGACATCAGTTAAACGATAGCGCCGCCCGTTGTGCAGAAAGGTCAGCCGTTTGTGGTCGATGCCCAGCTGGTGCAAAATGGTGGCGTGCAAATCGTGGACGCTGACCGGATCGGCCGCCGCGCGATGGCCAATTTCATCGGTAGCGCCGTGACTGAGGCCACCGCGCACGCCGCCCCCGGCGAAAAATGTGGTGAAGCCCTTCGGGCCGTGATCGCTGCCCTTGCCACCCTGGCCGACCGGTAGGCGCCCGAATTCGCCCCCCCAAACCACCAGGGTACGGTCGAGCAATCCGCGCTGCTTGAGATCGGCAATCAGCCCAGCGGTGGGCTGATCTACACTGGCTGCCATGCGACGATGAGTTCCATCATTGTCGCCATGCGAGTCGTCCCAGCCCGGCGAGACCTGTCCGCTCCAGACCTGGATAAAGCGCACCCCATTTTCAACCAAACGGCGGGCAACCAAACATTGGGAGGCGAAGTTGGACGTGCCCGGTGTGGCGCCATAAAGCGCCAAAGTCGCCGCATTCTCGGTGGAGAGATCGAAAATGCCGGGCACTTCGCTCTGCATCCGGTAGGCCAGTTCGAACGATTCGATACGCGCTTGGAGATCGTCCTCATCGGGATGCCGCACGAGGTGCTCACGATCCAAAGCAGTGATCGCATCGATCTGGGCACGTTGCTTGGCAGCGCTAACTCCGTCGGGTCGGCTAAGGTTGAGAATCGGTGCCCCGCGCGATAGCAGCGCGACACCCTGATGGCTCGCGGGCAGGAAACCGGCACTCCAATTCTGCCCTTGACCCGAGGGCAGGCCACCGGGATCAGGCATGACCATAAAGGCCGGTAGATCGCGGTTGCGGGAACCGAGTCCATAAGATAACCAAGCGCCCGCGCAGGGAAATCCCTGCCGAGTTTGGCCGGTGTTCATCTCGAACAACGCGGGCACATGATTGTTGCTGTTGGCGTGGCACGATTTCACGAAGGCGATCTCATCGACCACCGTCGCCAGGTGCGGAAATAGTTCACTGACCCACGCGCCAGACTGGCCGTGCCGCGCGAAGGCGAAGGCCGGCCTACGCAGCACGGCATTGTTGGTTCCGAAGAATCCTTCAATGCCCTGCGCCTTGGTGTCGATCGTCAGGCCGCCCAGTCGCGCCAGTTCGGGCTTGTAGTCAAAGGTGTCAATCTGACTCGGGCCACCGGCCATCATTAGCCAGATTACCGCGTCGGCCCGAGCGGGATAGTGATGGCCCGCCGGTTTTGCCGACGCCTCATCGGCGGCCAGCAGAGCCGCCCCGGCGAAGCGCCCATGCAGCGCGAGCAGACCGAGGCCGCCCCCGGCCCGCACGAGCAGTTCCCGTCGACGCAATAAGCCTGATAGCCTGGGGATCACGGGGTTCATCATTGATTACTCCACATAAAGGAAAGCGTTGGACAGGAACAGGACTTGGCACATCGCAGGCCAGCCTTGGGCGGCCGCCAGCGTGCGGCAACGGTCCGATTCGCTCGACGTGGGCGGGCGCCCGGCGCACCAACGCCACGCCCATTCCACTCGTCGTGCTGGATCCGCACCGACCTCGCGGTCAAGCCGGGCCGCGAACAACCTTGCTTGGTCGAGGACGAAGCGGCTGTTGAGCAGATCCAGCGCCTGCAGCGGAGTGGTGGTCGACGCGCGCCGGGCGCAACTCGTGGTGGGTTCAGCCGCGTCGAAGATGCCGAACGTCGGGAAGATACCGACCCGCTTGCGGTGAATATACACACTGCGCCGCCAGGTCGCGGGACCATCGGTCACGTCGGCCGTCCACCCGTCGTTGGCGTTGATCTTACTGATCGCCTCGGCGGGGACCCACGGCCGAATCGCCGGGCCAAACGGCTCGGGATTGAGAGCGCCGCTGATCGAGAGCATAGCATCGCGGATCTCCTCGGCATTGAGCCGACGCAAAGCGACGCGCCGCCACGGTGCATCGGGCAGACGCCCAGCGCGCTGACGCCAGACCTGTGCGGTGACAATCAGCCGGTGCAGTCGCTTGAGATGCCAGCCATCGGCGATCAGCCGCTGAGCCAACCAGTCGACGAGTTCAGGATCGGCCGGTTCGGCACCTCGGGTACCGACATCGTTCGGCGTAGCGCAGATGCCGGTGCCGAAGTGCTGTTGCCAGACTCGGTTCACGATGACCCGCGCCAGGGTTCGGCCGGCACCGTTTTCGACATCGGTGAGCCATCGAGCCAAGGCGACGCGGGGATCGGCGTTGATCGCCCCGTCGGCACCGGGATTCGCCGAACTGAGCACGGTGAGGAATCCCGGTTGGACTACCGAGCCCGGATGGGCGGCGTTGCCGCGTTCAAGCACATGCGTCGCCCGCGGCGCCCCCTCCCGCGCCGCCCACACCTTAGCGTTGGCGCGGCGACGAGCCGCGGTGGCCTGCGCTCGGGCCTGGTCGTAGGCCTTGAGCTCGGTTGGGGTCATCACCACGCCCAGTTCGGCGGCCTCGACCGTCAGCAGGTTGGCATGGCGACGCCGACCCTCGGCCTGAGCGGAGTTCGCTGGATCGACTTTGGCGAGCAGCAACGCCCGTTCCGCTTCCGTGAGCGAAGCCTCGGCTCTGACGCGACGTTCAATGACGGCTGAGCGGTAACGGGCGGCTTGCGCTTCCGCTCTGGCTTCCGACTCGGCGCCGACAGCTTCCGCATCGCGCTGGGCCTTGGCACCCAGCAGCGGCCGCGACTCATCGACGACTTCGAGAACGCCGTCGCCGCGAGGATCCAGCCGTGAGGGCAGCTCGACCTGCGCCAGACACGCGGCTAGACGGTAATAATCGCCCTGCGGAATTGGCTCGTTCTTGTGATCGTGGCACCGCGCGCAGCCGATGGTCAGGCCAAGGAAGGCGCTGCCGACGGTGCTGACCATATCATCGAGTTGGTTGGCACGTTCCTCGGGCAGTTGCGCCGGTGAGATTGGGCCCAATTGCGGACCGGCGACTAAAAATCCGGTGGCAGCAATCGCGTCGCTGTCCTCGGGCTCCAGGCGGTCGCCCGCGATCTGCCACTCCACGAAGCGGTCGAACGGCAGATCGGCGTTGGCCGCGCGGATGACCCAGTCACGGTACGGCCAAGCATGCGGACGAGGATGATCCCGTTCATAACCAGCGGTGTCAGCATAGCGCGCGACATCGAGCCAAATCTGCGCCCAACGCTCGCCGAACCCAGGCCCGGCCAGCAGCCGGTCCACCTCGCGTTCGTAGGCGTCGTCACGGCGGTCGGCGACAAAGGCATCAAGTTCTAGCGGCGTCGGTGGCAGGCCGGTGAGAGTGAACGAAAGCCTGCGCAACAACAGGCCCGGCTCGGCGGCTGGCTCCAGATCATCGTCACGGCGCCGCGTCCGGCGAAGGATCCGGTCGAGCGGATGCGGGATACCTGGAATGTCCGGTGGCTGGGCGCGGGTCCACGGTGCGAACGCCCAATGCTGGCGATCCTGGTCCCGGACGACCAGTTCCCGCTCCGGCTTCACCGCCGAGACCGGTTCCGCTCCCGAAGGTCCGGGCAGACCTGCGTCGATCCACGCCGCCAGGATCCGGATCTGGTCGGCGGTTAATCGCTTGCCCTTGGACGGCATCACCCGGTCAGCGTCCTCAGCACGCACCAGGCGAATGAGCAAGCTGCGGTCGGATTGGCCCGCCACCGCGGCCGGGCCGCTGTCACCACCGGCGCGCGCGCCCGCCGCTGAAGTCAGCACCAGGCCACCCTTGTGCTTCTCGGCACCGTGACATGAAACGCACTGCTCGGTGAGGATCGGTTCCGCTGCAATCCACGCGGGATGCTCGGCCGCAAGCGATCCGCCCCGGAGTCTGATCGTGCAGGCCAGGATGGTCACCAGGGCTCGCCATCCGTGGCCACCGATGACCGGCCCCGGCCGGGGCCGTCCGGTGAAAATTTCCGCACTTGCGACCTCGCCCTGCCACGACGTCGCCGAGTTGGGCGGACTTCCCCGATCCATGGAGTCAAGACAACGTCAATTACTTCCGGCCGCAAGGACTTTCCGTTTTCTCGTCAACCGCACCACCACCTAAACTCACCATCGAAGTCCAGAATGGGTACACGTCCTGCCCTGCCATCGGTGACGGGCGGTCGACTCAGTCGATCCTTGTGGGCCTAAAATCCTCTCTTGTTTTGACACAAAATGATGGTATTTTTTGGGTCACAATCAGCATGGCGAAACACCCCACATCCGCTGACAGCAAGGTCTTGGACCGCATCCGAGGGCATCGACGCGGGTGGGTGTTCACGCGTGACGCGGATCACCCGGCCATTTTGAAAGATCTCCGTCATGCCCCGGTCTGGATTGCCGACTTCCTCCGTCCGCTGGTCGTCCCACCGCTCTGAACCGTGAAATGACCTTTGGTGCCTGCTGAGGGCAGGCATGGGTAGCACGGCAATGGCGAACCGGCCGCTTTTCAGCCGGGTCGCTGAGCATCGCGAAATCTTCTTCCGGTACGCGTGGGTCGACTACTCCGCGCACAAGCCCGGAACCTTTCGTCTGTCACCTCCGGCGGACCACGTCGCCAACTGGCGCGCCGACTATCGTGAGATGCTTGGGCCGATGTTTTTCGGCGAGACCCCGACGTTCGCGCAGTTGATGGAAGCGGCGGCGGAGTTCGAGCACGCGTTTAACGCAACCGCATGACTGGGATCGAGTGTTCACGCTGTCGTGAACCGGCGAAATTCGGTGAATATTTGAAGGCCCATTTCCTCAGCCTTTCGCCCGTTGCCACTTGCTCTCCAATCCGACAGCAGACGCGGCAATGGCAGGGCGACGGGACGGCGGATGGATTACTGCACTACTGCACTCCCCAAGCGCTGGATACCGTTGCTGGAGACGAGCAACACCAACGAATCAAACTCGTGGGGAACTCAATTTTGTTCGTCGAGTGAATCGAACTCTGGAGGAAAGGCCTAAAACCGAGGATTTCAATCGGAAGTGGACAAAGCATCACTTTGATAATTTTACTGCGCTTTTACTGCAATCCGATCTAAGTGATCGATTATCAATGGAGCGGGTGAAGGGAATCGAACCCTCGTGATTATTACTAAACTGGATCCATTGGGAAATCCGGCAGATCGCCGCTGAAAACTGCACGAAACGGGGATATTCCACATCACCCTTCCTAGCTTTGGAATACTCTCGACCATGATTCACCACCGTGAAACAGCCAGCCGGCTTGCGTGGTTCGGTACCAGTGCTCATTTATCGAGGCCCACTTTTTTTAGCAGTGCCTGGAAGCGCGGCTCGGTGCGCAGGGGATCGAAAACAGCTTGGCCTTTGAGATCCCAACAATACCAATCCTGCGCCACATAACACTTCTCCAACCAATCCAGGGCCGTGCCCTTGTTGGTAGTGACGGTGTCCGATTTAGTTTCCAAGGCGATTTCGCATGATTTCACCCGCCTTCATCACAAAACGTACGTTCTCAATTGCAGAGATATTGTTCAACGGATTGGCTTCCAAGAGTATCAAGTCGGCCGATTTACCTACCTCGATGGTTCCAATTTCCTTGTCGGCTCCCAAAAGTGTCGCCGCATTCACCGTCGCTGACTGGATCGCTTGCAACGGGGTTAATCCCCCCTTGATGAGGGCACCAAACTCCCTGGACTCCAACTCGGGCTCATCATCCACGCCGTAGGCGATTTTTATGTGGTGGCGGATCGCAAGTTCGAACGCGGGTTGCTGCGCCGAGAGAATGGCCCTTCCTTTCGCGGCAACTACATCATCCGCACCCTGAGTAGTCCCGATCTCCACCCCGCGTTGAAAGGCGTAGAGTGTCGGAACGAGCCACGTTCCGCGTTGTTCCATCAGTGCGGCCCCTTCTTCATCCAGCATGGTGCCGTGTTCGATTGAATCGACCCCCGCCCGTACGGCAGCCTTGATACCTTCCGCCCCCTCGGCGTGTGCCATTACCCGTTTTCCGGCCCGGTGGGCCAGTTCAACCGCCCGGGCCATTTGTGGCTCACTCAATTCCTGTCGATCGTAACTGCTATAAGGATCATGCACTCCGCCTGTCGCCATAAGCTTGATCCAGTCGGCTCCATATTTGAGATCGCGTCGTACGACTTCGGCGACCTGATCCACAGTATCGGCAATATTGGGCCGACGCGGAAGGGCTTGATCGGCCGAAAGAACATCAGCATCCCCATGCCCCCCCGTGACACTAACGAACCCACCGGATGAAAAGATTCGCGGGCCTTGAACCAGCCCTTGTGCGATGGCGTCCCGCAATGCCAATTGGCCGTATGCTGGGTCAGACTCGCCCGCGTCCCGTAGCGTCGTGAAACCGTGGTCGAGGATTACCTGCCCATTTCGCAAGCCCCACAACGCTCCCAAGGCCGATGAAATCCTGAGGCTCGAAGCCGCTGATCCGTCGCCCTGGTTTCCCAGGAGGTGGACATGGCAATCAATGAGTCCCGGCAACAAAACGAAACCGTCCGCGTGGATTACTTGAGTGTTGGTCGAAAATACCGTGTCGTGCGTGAGCGAGATAATCCGCCCCCTGGCGACTACGACCGTCATGTTGGAGGTCATTTGTCCGGTGCGAACGTCGAGGATTTGCGCGTTCACGATGGCGTAATCGCGTCCCCCGGGAGGCTTTTTAACGGCGGCAAAAAGAGGATGGGGAATCAACACCGCAAACAGTCCCACCCACGCAATAAGTCGAGACCGAATTGAGCTG
>JAYVTS010000370.1:0-14104 GCA_043788645.1 Verrucomicrobiota bacterium | reverse complement strand
AGCGAAAGCGTCGGGTCCGTTTTTCCACTGAGCGGAGTGCCATTGAAGAGCCACTGAATGTTCGGGGTCGGGTTTCCCGCGGCGGCGACGGTAAAGATGGCGGCATCGCCCTGGTTTTTTGTCGCGGAAACCGGTTGAGTGGTGAAGGCGGGTGGGATTTGGATGCTGAGCGTAGCGACGGTCGAGGTGGTGGTCCCGGCCGAGCTAGTGGCGACGGCAGAGTATTGGCCGCCGTCAGAGAGTTGGACGCTAGGCAATGAAAGCGTGGGGTCCGTTTTTCCACTAAGCGGGTTACCGTTGAAAAGCCAATGAATCGTTGGGGTAGGGCTGCCCTTGGCGGCGACGATAAAGGTGACGGCATCACCTTGGTTTTTCGTCGCGGAAACCGGTTGCAGGGTGAACGTGGGTGGGACTTGGACGCTGAGCGTTGCGACCGTCGAACTGGCGATGCCGGCTGAGCTGGAGGCCACGGCGGAGTACTGGCCCGTGTCGGATAATTGAACGTTAGGCAGCGAAAGCGTCGGGTCCGTTTTTCCACTGAGCGGATTGCCGTTGAAGAGCCATTGAATCGTTGGGGTCGGGATGCCGACGGCAGCTACCGTAAACGCGACCGCGTCACCCTGATTTTGCGTCGCGGAAATCGGTTGAGTGGTGAAGGTCGGCGGGACCTGAATGCTCAGCGTTGCGACGGTCGAGGTGGCGGTACCGGCTGAGTTAGTGGCCACCGCGGAATATTGGCCCCCATCGGACAATTGGACGGTGACGAGCACCAGGGTGGGCTCGGTCTTGCCGGGCAGAGGGCTCCCGTTGAAAAGCCATTGAATGGTTGGGGCAGGGAATCCTGACGTGGCAATCGTAAAAGTGGCGGACTCGCCTAGCTTGCGAATAATGGGAATTGGTTGGGTGATGAACGCGGGCGGATCGAGTACGGTGAGAGTGACGCTATTCGAGAGGGTCGACGTAACATCGTCCGTGATTGAGACAGAATAAACCCCATTGTCGGCCAACCCGGCGGAGGCGATGGCGAAGGTATTAGCGGTGGCTCCAGGAATATCGATGCCTCCTTTCTTCCATTGATACCGCACGGGGCCGGCCCCCACGGCGGCGACGCTCAGGCTGGCTGGATTGCCGCGTTGGACGGTTACATTGGCGGGTTGCTGATCGATTCGTAAGCCAGGCCCGAGTCGGAAGTTCAGTTGAGCAATTCCGCCCGCACCGTTAACCCCATCGATCTGTAGAAAATAGATGCGACCCGCGACACTGGGAAAAGTGACTCGACTCAGTTGGCCGAGGCCCGGTGCATCATTGTTGCACGCCACAGTGACCAAGCCATCAAAGAGCCCGGTCCCGGTCCCATTATCGTAGTACGCGGCGAGCACCGTGTCGTAATCGGATCCAATGGTATCGACGACCATCTGCCCATCGCTGTTGGCTTGGATCGCGTACCATTCGGAGCGGCCCCCCGCGATACCGCAGGGCACGGGTTCACCTTCTTCGACACTCGCGATCGACGTATTAAAAATCTGTGTCCCCGAAGCACCGCCCGCGAGCCCTAGAGGGTGAGGCTGGCGATGTCCGGAAGGTCGAATCGGAGCACCGCGGGTAATCGATCCCGGCCCGAAGGTATAATCCGCGGCTGTATTGAAACTATCTTGGGCTAATATTTGAGAGTCGGCATGGTCACTTCGGGAGTATATTTGGACATCGACCGTTTTGCTGCGGGCGGTGCGGACCGTTGGGCCGGAGGCGGTGGTGACGTCACAAAAATAGGTGCCGACCTTTTCCCGTGACAGGCTTGGAATGGTCAAGGATACAGAATTGGCGCCTGCGAGAGGCGCCCCGTTATAATTCCACTGCCAGGCCGTGGAAGCGGCACCCACGGGATCAACGGACGCGGAGATTTGGAGAACCTGAGCCAAAGGGACATTCAGATTTTGTAGGATGCTGGTGAATTCCGGCAGGAGAAAGGCGGTGGTTTCAAGGTCCCAATTGAAGACGATACTGCCTCGTTGTACCGAGGCCCGCGTGGCGAAGAGGCTGCTCGACACACCTCCTTGCCCATCGATCGCAATAAAATAAGTGGTCTTCGCGTGCGCATTGAAGCGGAGCTTGCTGGTTCGAACTCCTTTGCCTTCGTTGTCGTTGGATTCTACCTCGGTGAGCTCAGCCACGTTCGGGTTCGGATTTTTGGGAACGGTCGCCCGATAGACGGCCAAGACGGTGTCGAAGTCGCTCCCCTCGGTGCTCAGGGTGGCAATCCCCGTGTCAGGCGCTGTCCACCAAACCCAAACGGAGGCTCCGCCGGCAGCTCCCGCGTGTTTAGGTTCGTTCTGACCGCGTTGAACGGTGGCCCCAAAATTACTGCCGCGTCCGAGGCCCGACGGTCCCGAAATCGCGTTGCTGGCTACCTTGGTGGTTAGGTTGCGGACATCAAAGGTATCGGAGAACGGCAAAGGGGTCAGGGCGGGTATCAGTCTGACTATTTGGCTAAAGACAGATCCCCCTGCGTTGGAAACCCGAACCCGATAGGCGCCGCCGTTACTGGCCGCGAAACTTGGAAAGGAAAGACTGCCGAGAGTCGCTCGGGGGATCTCGACACCATTCAATTGCCATTGGTAGGAGATAGGCCCCTCACCGCTCACTTGGACGTCGAGCGAAAACACGGTTCCAAGATTGATTTGCCCCGTGGGCGATACCGGTTGGCCCACAATGGTTGGTGGCGCAACTTGCGCCCGAGCCGTCAGGCCCCAGACGACCAACCAAAAGAGTGAAACCCAGCGACTCATTACGATTCAAGTGTCCTAAGTGAATTTGCGCCAAAACACAAGCGATAGGAAGCATCTTCCATGCCTTCGCAGTACGTCTTTGGTAGGGGTGGCAGGGCGTTCTCCTCGGCACAACATCCGCTGATTATCAAACGTGCATCAGGGCTAAGGGTTGTCACCTTCAGGAGACTCGGTAGCTTTGTTGGTAATCACGAGTCCATGAACTTGAATCAATTTGGAATGAGCCTTGGTGTCGAGGCCCGAACGGTGGCCACTCCCGTGCCCCCGAATCGGGCAGCGCGAATTGAAACGAACGCCACCTGCCGTCGGGCCACCCCAATCGCTCCACGATGGCGCTGGGTGTTGTTATGGGCTCTTGGGCTGCCCTTTCTCCTCAAATCCCCAGGCCTGCGAGCGGAAACGATGGGGGCTGGGCGGGGTACCAACGGGTCGGCGGCGGTGATTGTATCGCTGCAAGGTCGCGTGGATATCCAAAGGGCGGGAAGCGGGTCCTGGGATCGGGCGCAATCGAATCAAGGGCTGCAAATCCGTGATCGGATGCGGACGGGGCCTCGAAGCCGGGTGACGTTCCAATTGTCCAATCAATCGGTCCAACGGCTGGATGAACTATCGAATCTCGAAATTCTACCAATTGAGAATTCGGCTCCGACACCGCCGATTGAATTGAAGGAGGGCGGCTTGTATTTTTTCAATCGTGAGAAAGCCGTGCAACAGAATTTTAAGACTCCGCAGGCCTCTGGCGCCATTTTAGGGACGGAATTCGCCGTTCAAGTGGCACCGGACGGTGGGACCACCGTGGCGCTTTACGAGGGCCGAATTGACCTCAGCAATCCGCGCGGTGCGGTGACGATGGCGCCCGGGGACCAAGCGGAGGTGCCGGCGGGTGGGGCGCCCCGTAAAACATCGAAATTAGAGGCCAAAGCCCTCGTTCAATGGTGCCTTTACTATCCGGCGATTTTGGACCTTGATGAACTCGGGTTGGATTCCGTTAAAAATCCGGCCTTGCGAGAATCCCTGGACGCGTATCGGAGCGGTGATGTCTTGGCGGCGGCAGCCGCTCATCCCGGAGGCGGAGCGGGCCAGGGAGAGCCGGAGGCGATTTATCTGGCGGGCTTGAATCTGGCCGTCGGGCAGGCGAGTGCGGCGGAGGAATTAGTGCGCGGCCGAACCAACGAATCCGCCGAAGCACTCCGCTTGCTCCTGGCTACGGTTCGTGGAAATCCGCCCAGGGCCAGCGCGCTCGGTACGTCGGTGTCGGCTCTCTTAGCGCAGTCCTATGCCGCGCAAGGCCGGGAGGAATTGGAATCGGCCCAGGACCTCGCCCGCCGCGCCACCGAACGTAATCCGAAATCAGGTTATGCTTGGGCGCGCCTAGCGGAGCTAGAATTCAGCTTGGGCCGCAGTGCATCCGCTCGGATGGCACTGGCACGGGCGTTGAACTTGAGCCCGCGCAATGCGCAAGCCGTCGCCTTGCGCGGGTTTGTCGAAGCCGCACAAAATCGAATTCATGCGGCGGAAGCAGCCTTTGATTTGGCAATCACACTCGATGGCGGACTGGCCAACGGATGGCTCGGCCGCGGTCTATGCCGAATCAAGCGCGGCGCGGTCGCTGCGGGTCGGGCCGATCTGCAAGTGGCGGCCGCGACGGAACCGAATCGTGCCCTCTTGCGCAGCTATCTTGGCAAAGCCTGGAGTGTTGAAGGCAAGGCCGCCGCGGCCAGGCGGGAACTCGTCCGAGCCAACGAATTGGATCCGGCCGATCCAACGTCGTGGCTCTATTCTGCACTCCTGTATCAGCAAGGAAACCAAATTAATTCGGCGGTCAACGACCTCGAACATTCCCGTGAACTAAATGATCATCGTGCGGTCTATCGGTCGCGTCTCTTGCTGGATCAGGATCGGGCCATGAGATCCGCAAATCTAGCCGGGGTCTATCGGGATGCCGGTCTCGCCGAGCGGAGTGTTCGCGAGGCGAGTCGAGCGGTCGAAAGCGACTATTCAAACTATTCCGCGCACCGCTTTTTGGCGGACAGTTTCTATGAACTGCGTGATCCTCGGCAATTCAATCTCCGCTATGAAACCCCTTGGTTCACCGAACTGTTGATGGCCCAGCTCTTGGCGCCCGTGGGTGCCGGATCGTTGTCGCAATATGTTTCCCAGCAAGAGTACTCAAAACTGTTCGAGAGTGATCGACTGGGGATCAGTTCCCAGACCGAGTACTGGAGCCGGGGCGATTGGCAACAGATCGCTTCTCAATTCGGCACGTTGGAAAATACCAGTTATGCGTTGGACGTCGATTATCGAAGCGAACGGGGCTGGGCGCCGAACACGGATAGTACACGGCTCACTCTTTACGGAAAAATAAAGCAGCAATTCACCCCGCAAGACAGCGGGTTCTTGTTGGTGAATTACAATGACTATGATACGGGAGACACCCGCCAATACCAAAATCCACTCGACGCCAGCCATGGGTTCCGACTGAAGGAAAGACAGGATCCCAATCTCTTCCTCGGTTGGCACCATGAATGGGCTCCTGGACATCACACCGTGGTTCTCGCAGGACGATTGTCGTTCGATCAGC
Source organism: Verrucomicrobiota bacterium (assembly GCA_043788645.1). Lineage (GTDB taxonomy): Bacteria > Verrucomicrobiota > Verrucomicrobiia > Limisphaerales > UBA9464 > CANIZL01. Next base: position 8,737 of record JAYVTS010000370.1, on the reverse strand, counting down.
AAACGTCAGATACCAACAGTGCCGTCCCCGTCTTTCTACGCGCAAATTCCACGGTCGAACCGACGATTAGTCAAGTGCGCCACTTCATCACCGGGCTCGATCGCAGCTTCGAAGCCTATAGCGTCGAGGCGCAGCAAATTGCCCAGCTCCGAGACCACACTCTCGTAGTCGGGCTTCGGTATCAAACGGGTGAGTTAAATAACACCGCCGATTTGCGCTGGGCGGTGGATCGCGGACAACTGCCGCCGCTCGATTTACTAGGCTCCACGCATCAGGCGTTTAAATCGGATCTCCAACGTTTTACGACCTATCTCTATGATACCTGGCAGGTAGCGGCGCCCTTGAAGCTGACGGCGGGCCTGAACTATGATCGTTTGGATCACCCTCGGAATTTGGATCTCCTGCCCTTGAGTCCCGGGGAGGAGACGGTAGATCGAGTCTCACCGAAGCTTGGGCTGACGTGGACTCCGTGGATCGAAACCCATCTTCGAGCTTCTTGGACCCGTTCTTTGGGCGGGGTTTCCTATGATAACAGCGTGCGTTTAGAACCGGTTGAAGTGGCGGGGTTCAATCAAGCCTTTCGGAGTCTCATTCCGGAATCGGTCGTGGGCTTGGTTCCCGGCGCGGGCTTTGAAACGTGGGGCGTGGGTTTGGATCACAAATTCCCTACCCGAACCTATGTCAGCATCGTGGGCGAACGGCTGCTCTCGGACGGGGCACAGACGTTTGGCGTCTTCGACGTATTGCGATCCGCAGGCTCGGGTTCGGTGAGTTCTGCTCAGCGCCACTTTGACTACGAAGAACGCAGTGCGGGCTTGGCCCTGAATCAATTGCTGGGCAATCGTTGGTCCGTGGGCGCTAGTTATCGGTGGACGGAAGTAGATTTGGACTCGGTGGCGGTGGATTTGGCGCCCACGATTTCCAGAAGATTTGATACCCAACAGCAGTCCGCGTTGCAGCAGGTGGACATCCACGCGCGGTTCAATAGCGAGGGCGGTTTCTTTGCCCAAAGCGACGTGGTTTGGTTGCACCAAAGTAACCGACAAAATGGCATCGCTCCGGGCAGTGAAGCGTTTTGGCAGTTGAACGCCTTCATTGGCTACCGATTCTTGGAACGACGGGCGGAGGTCCGGTTGGGGGTGCTCAATTTGACCGATCAGGATTATCGACTGAATCCGCTGAATGTGCATGTGGAGTATCCCCGAGAGCGAACGTTCTATGCGAGCGTAAAGCTATATTTCTGAGCCTGTGTCACGCGGGTTGCCTCAATTGAATCGGACGGCGTTTTTGGCGCTGGCAATCACGATCGGGCTTGGGCTGGTCGGCACCGAACTGAAGCTGGGCCAAAGCCTCAAATTAGCGAGCTATGATACGCTCCATAGCTTGCGGTACACCGTCCCGATCACCAATGCCCTGGTCGTGTATCTGGATGAAAAATCGCACCAGGAACTTCACCAACCTTATGACGCCGCCTGGGACCGGCGAATCCACGCTCGATTGATCGACCGTCTGACGCGAGCGGGGGCCCGGGCGATTGTTTTTGATATTGTCTTTCTGGAAACTTCCTCGACCGACCCAACCCGATTGGAGTCAGATCGAGCCCTAGCGGCTGCGGCCGAAGCGAGCGGTCGAGTCGTTGTGGGCGCGAATCCACGCAGTCGGCGTGGAGTTGATCGAGGTCAGGATCCAGAAATTGATTTGCCCTTTGATGGCTTGCGAGAGGCGGTTCGGGATCGGTGGGGTCTCGTGGCAACGGCCCCCAGCTATGATCAGGTCGTTCGGCTTATTCCCCAAAACTATCCGCCTTTTAAGCTCAGTCTCAGTTGGCAATGTGCAGAACTGATGGGTGCCCCCGTGACGCGAGCGACGAATGAGGCAGAACAGGACCAACAGGCACGCTTGGAGCGGTGGCTCAACTACTACGGTCCCGCCAATTGGTTGCCTAGCATCTCTTACGTGGATGCGCTCGAATCACCGCAGATTCCTGATCGTGTTTTTCGGGACAAGTTGATCTTCGTAGGTTCCGGGACACTCACGAAATTTAGCGGCGAACGGAAGGATGCGTTTATGTCGCCCTTTGCTCGCTGGGTCCGTTCGGAAGATGAACAGTTTGTGGCGGGAGTAGAGATTCAAGCGACCGCCGCACTTAACTTGATCCGTGGAGATTGGCTTATCTCCGTGAGTCGCAACGGCGAACGTTTCCTGGTGTTGCTCGTGGGAGCCGTCGCGAGTTTGGGGTTGCTGCGGCTCCGACCGACCTGGGCGACCGGTCTGGCCCTGGGGGGCATGGGCGGGGTCGCCGCGGTGGCAATCTACTGTTTTACCTGGGAACATTTTTGGTTTTCGTGGCTCATCCTGGTGCTCCAGATTTTCATTGCTTGGCTCTTTTCGGTGGCGGCCAATTCCGTCCGATTGTTTGTTCACAATCGACTGCTCGAACAAACCTTATCGCTTTATGTGACTCCGAAACTGGCGCGCAAATTGGCGCTCGAAGGGGGCGGGCGATTGCTCAAGCCCGGGGCCGAGAAACAGGAGTTAACCATTTTCTTTAGTGATATTGAGGGTTTTACGTCGATCACCGAGGGGTTGGATTCCAATGAATTGGCTCCGTTGATCAACCAGTATTTTGAGACAGCGGTGGGTAAGTGTATTTATCCCACGGATGGAACGGTGATTAAGTACATTGGAGACGCGATTTTTGCGGTCTGGAATGCACCGGAATTTATCGACGAACACCCACGACGAGCGTGTGAGGCGGCGCTTTGGTTTCGGACTCATAAGGCCCAAGAAATCAATGGTCGGATTTTGATCACCCGAATTGGTCTTCATACGGGATTGGCCAATGTGGGAAATTTCGGGAGCACCACGAGGGTCGATTATACGGCGCTCGGTGAGAATATTAATCTCGCCTCACGCTTGGAAGGTTTGAACAAGCATTTGGGAACGGAAACCGTGATGAGTGGCGACACCCATCAACGAGTGATCGGGCAGTTCCATACGCGACGCCTTGGGCGATTCATCTTGAAAGGCTTTGCCCGCGTGATTGAAGTTTTTGAATTGGTGGGACACGCCAGTGCTCGCTCCACGTTTGCCGAGCGAGACCAACTGTTTGAAGGTGCGTTGTCAGTCTTTGGAGCGGGCCGCTGGCCGGAAGCGAAGGCCGCGTTTCGCAAGGTCCTGGAAGTGTCCCCTGCCGATGGTCCGAGCAAGTTCTATTTGAAGACGATTGTTGAGCTGGAACGTCAACCGGCCCATCCAAATTGGCACGGTGAAGTTGAGTTGTTTGAAAAGTGAGGATCGGAGTTCATTTTCGACCAGAACCTTCATTCGCTTTGGCTGCCCTGTATTGTTTCACCTTGTTTTGGACCGCGGCGCTCCTGTTTTGGGTGGAGCCGATGGTGGGTAAAATGTTTTTGCCTATATTGGGTGGCTCCCCCGCGGTTTGGAATACCTGCCTGGCATTTTTTCAGGCCATGATGTTGCTCGGTTATGCGGGCGCCCATTGGATGACGCTTTACCTGCGCTGGAGACAGCAATTCTTCGTTCAATTCTTCCTGATCATTCTGGCGTTCGTCCGCTTGCCATTCCGATTGAATGAGATTGCCACACTCCCAACTCAAGGATCGCCCACCGGTTGGTTATTGGCTCAACTAACCCTCGGTGTCGGGCCCGCTTTCTTTTCGTTGGCCACTCTGGCACCGCTGCTTCAACGGTGGTTTTCCTACTCGTCAACCGGCCCCGCGCGCAATCCTTATTTTCTCTATGCCGCCAGCAATCTCGGGAGCTTTACCGCGTTGCTGAGTTATCCGGTGTTCGTTGAATCGAACCTCAACTTGCGGACTCAATCGTATTTTTGGGCCATCGGTTTGGCGGTGGCCGGAGGTTTGATTTTGGTGTGTGGTTGGGCGCATCGACGGCGCGGGGATGAGCCCCAGGGCGTTGCATCGAGTCAACGTGACGGAGGAGCCGTGGGTGAGTTCCGGCAAACGCCCGCGGTGGTGAGTCCGATCACCTTGAGGCGCAAATTGAAGTGGGCCGCTGGGGCCGCTGTTCCTTCAAGTCTATTGTTGGGAGTGACCTCGTTTGTGACGACGGATCTCGCGAGTATGCCCTTACTTTGGGTGATACCGCTCGCGCTCTATTTGCTGACCTTCGTCCTCGTGTTTGGGCGACGGACGTTGTTTTTAGATGACCGACTGGATCGCGCCCTACCCATCGGAGTCTTGGCGCTCCTCTATCAAATGTGTTCCTCCTTGAGCGAGCCTGCCTGGCTCGTGTTGAGTCTCCACTTGGTGGTTTTCTTTGTTGCGGCGATGGTGGCTCATGGGCGCTTGGCGCGGGATCGTCCGGGGCCGGAGCAACTGACCGAGTTTTACCTTTGGCTCTCCCTCGGCGGAGTCGTGGGAGGTTGGTTCAACGCACTCTTAGCTCCGATCATTTTCAATTCCGTGACCGAGTATCCGCTGGCACTGGCCATCGCTTGCACCCTGTGTGTTCGAGAACGTGGGTTGGAAACAGGCGCCGCGTACAACGAAGAGATCCCTGGGTCCACCGAGACGAAGTTATTTTGGCGACCCTGCTTGGCCCTGATGGGCTGGCCGCTCGCGATTTTTGGAGTGACGAGCGTCCTGGGGGCCTTGGTTCCGGGACGCCTTTCGGTGGCCCTTGAAACCGCCGTTATCTTTGGCGTGCCGTTGGTCCTCACGTTTCTCTTGGTGGATCGTCCCACCCGGTTCGCACTCGGCCTCGTCGCGGTCTTTTTGGGTTCATCGTTTTATACTGGGGGCTACGGGAAGAGGTTGCACGGTGAACGAAACTTTTTTGGCGTGACGCGCATTGTGTTGTCGCCGGATGGAAAGGCGCGACAAATTGTTCACGGACGAACCATTCACGGGCGACAATACTTGGACCCACTGCGGGCGAACGAGCCACTGACATTTTATCATCGAGCGGGACCCGTTGGAGACCTGTTTGCCATTTTCTCTCATCAACGGATCCATCAAAGCATTGGCGTCATTGGATTGGGGGCCGGGACCATGGCAGCATACGCCCAGCCGGGTGAGCGTTGGACGTTTTATGAAATCGATCCTTCGGTGATTCGTTTGGCTCAAAATACGAACTATTTTACGTTTCTCAATCGTTCTCTTGCGCCGGTTCGTATTATTGAAGGGGATGCTCGGCTTCGCCTTCAAGAGGCGCCGGAGGGCGACTATGATCTGCTGGTGCTGGATGCGTTTAGTTCGGATGCAATTCCAATCCACCTGCTCACCGAGGAAGCATTGACGCTCTATTTACGCAAGCTTGCGCCCGGTGGCTTGTTGGCCTTTCACATCTCCAACCGGTATCTCGGACTTGAACCGGTCCTGGCAAACCTCGCGAAAAAATTGCGGCTTGAGGCCATAAGCGGCGATGACAATAATCTATCGGAGGCAGACTTTGTGTCCGGTCGGGAGCGATCACAATGGGTGGTGATGGCCCGTCGGCCGGACGAATTGGCCGGGTTCCGGCGCAAATTCCGCTGGTTTGCCGCGGAATCAAATCCCGGAGTAGGTCTTTGGACGGACGATTTTTCCAGTCCAATTAAAGTAGTTCAGTGGTGAATAGCCGAATTTCGGAAGGACCGTCATCCCCGTCGCTTCGGCTCGCGTTCTTGAGTCAACCGATGCAGTGTCTCTCCTGCTTTAGGCACGTATAAGATACCTTCGGTTTCGCGATTTTCGTAGTCCGCGATTCGGAGGGTTCGCCAATCGCGATATCCCAAATTGATCTGCCGACATTCCGCTTCGGAGATCCCCGTGGCCAACGTCACTCGCGCCCGGGCCTTTTCTATGCCGGCTTGGTAGATACCTTGTCCAAACACATGGGTGCTGTGAGCTAAGATGCTCCAGGGTAGGTGTTTGAACCGATCCCATTGCTTGACGAAATAGTCGCGGCAATGATACCCGACTTGTCGGATTAAAGCCCCATGGACCGAGCTTACTTCTTGGATGCGGGGTGCGTAAATAATTAACTCGCCGCCTTCCGCTAGGACAGGTTCCAATTTGTACATGCATTTTCCGCCCACCCAAAGATCGTCATACATTTTGGGCGCGCAGCTGAGGATGGTTTGATAGGATCGATCTTTCCAGAGGATGTGGGTCGCGGCGGAGAGATCGGCGGCGGCATCCCAGGCCGCTTCGGGCGTCCCCGCAAAGAGTCCAGCCAAACCGTTTCCTTTCACGGTGAGGGCGAAACAGAGTTTGGGAGTGGGCACCATCGCACCAGCGCGATCAACGACCCGTCGGACCGGTGTCCATTTGTGACCAATGACACCCACGGTGGTGAGGACGGCTCCCAGCCAATGGAAGAAGTTGAGGATCTCGGGACCGCCAATACCGGGGAATAGGTATTTATTTCCGCCGCTAAAACCGACCACTTCGTGGGGAAAGACAGGACCAATAATCACCAATTGATCGTAGTCAAAAATACGGGCGTTTACGGTCACGGCCACGTCCATGGCAAATCGGCCGTCGGACAATTTCGCAATCTCTTCCGCTGGAATGGTTCCGAGGAGGCGAAGCGTCGCTGGGTGATCCCATTCATGATTAAAGAACTGCACTTTTGCGTAGTGTTGCTGGCGTTCTTCCAGGCTGATTTCCAGGCGTTCGCAAATCGCGGATTCAGTCATGGCCGGATGCGTTCCGAGGGCGACGAGGATATCTAATTCTGCGCAGGCGTCACCGACCTGTGCAAATACGGTCTTAAACATTTGCCCAATCGGAGCCGAGCGAGTGCCATCCGGTATCACAAGCAACACCCGCTTTCCCCGATAATCGGACGTCGGCATGGCGTGGGCAACGACCTGGGCGATTTCGTCGGCCGAGAGGAGGCCCGTTGAAGCGATGTGTGAATGAAGTGGGGCAAGGTTCATGGGCGGAAAAGCGGTTTGGCAGAGGAAGGATGACGCAGCGAATCGTGGAAAGGCTTTCAGATTGTTTGGGCCAGAAATCCGCCATCTACCCGCAGATCGCTCCCGGTAACAAACGAGCTGGCCCGATGGCTGGCCAGGAAGACCGCCGCGCCTACGAGTTCTTCGGCTTGGCCAAAGCGACCCATGGGAGTGTGTCCCCAAATGGCTTGGGTCCGAGCGGTGGGCGAGCTGTCGTCATTGAAAAGTAGTTTTCGATTTTGTTCCGCCGGGAAAAAGCCGGGCGTGAGTGAATTGACGCGGACGCCGTGGGTGGCCCATTCGCGGGCGAGGAATTGGGTGAGATTGAGGACGGCGGCTTTGGCAGCCGAATAGCTCACCACGCGAGACAAGGGGAGATGCGCGGAGACCGAGGCGACGTTGATAATACTCCCACGGCCCTGAGCGCAGAGCGTCGGCCCAAACACCTGACAAGGCAGGAGAACTCCACCCACGAGATTGAGATCAAAATTCGCACGCCAAGCCTCGATCGGCAAATCTTCAAATTTTTGGCTCGCGGTGACGGTTGCCTGAGGATCGTTTCCGCCGGCCCCATTCACGAGCACGGTTGGTTTTCCCAAATTTGTGGTGATGGCTTCCAGGGCGGCGACGAGGGTGGCTTTGTCCGTGGCATTAGCCGCGAAAAACTCGGCCTGACCGCCCGTTTCGCGGATTCTGGCGACCCGGGCCGCCCCACGTTCGAGGTTGCGTCCGACGACGGCGATGCGGGCTCCGTGCTGGGCCAAGCCGCAGGCGATCGCGCCGCCAAGTGCCCCGGTGGCACCAATGACGATGGCCACTTCGCCGGTAAGATCAAACAGATTCATGGAGTCGAAAGTTCTTTAGGAGCTGAGATCCCAGGAGGAAAGTACTTCTGTGCGGGCGCCTCATCCGGATATTTCGGTAAAGCAATCGAGAGTTGGGCCGATACAGCGAAAGTGTCTGCTTGGAGCTTATTAGAATTCATTCATGATCCGCATCGAAAACAAGGCTGATGCGGTCCTCGATTTGGGGGAGGTGGTCCCAGTGAACGAGCGTGAACTGGGATTGCGCTATCGAGACTTATTCGAGAACGCCACGGATCTGATCCAAAGCCTGAATCCGGACGGCACGATTGCCTTGGTCAATCGGGCTTGGCTCAAGGCCTTGCAGTACGAGCCGGAAGAGGTGGTGGGATTGTCATTTCACGCGATTGTCCACCCGGACCACGCTGATTTTGCGCGGGCGATGCGGCTGCGATTGCTGGCCGGAGAGCATCTGGAACCGATAAAAGCGGTGTTTGTGAGTAAGAGCGGTCGAAACATTGTCGTGGAGGGCAATTGCATGTGCCGGTTTGAAGGCGGGGTTCCAATTTCGATTTGTGGTATCTTCCGAGACGTGACCGAACGGAAACATCGAGAGGAAGAACTGCGGCGGACCCAAGCTCTTAAATTACCAACGTCTGAACGTTGCGGAAGAGACCATTCAGACGCGGCACCTGGGCAAGCGGGTTTTGCGGACGAAAAAGGTGCCCATTCTTGATGCCAAGGCCAATCCGGCCTATCTCTTAGGAATCTCGGAGGATATTACGGAGCGCATCCGGGTGACGGCTGAATTGGAGCAGGTTCACCAATAATTATTGGCTGCATCGCGTCAGACCGGACGTGCGGAGGTGGCCACCGGAATCCTGCACAACGTCGGCAATGTCCTTAACGCACTTTCCCCGACCGAAAAACGACGAAACCCGCTCTGGGAGCGGGTTTCATTCAGTTTTTTGATTTCAACGTTGTGGCTACGGCTTGGTTTTCAGCA
>JAYVTS010000369.1:0-5344 GCA_043788645.1 Verrucomicrobiota bacterium | reverse complement strand
ATTCGCCCAACGGGGTGAGAGCCTGGGATTCGGCTGCGCCGCCGGTCTCAAAGGGGACGAGGGGATAAACATTGCCAGTCGAGAGCGCGACGATGCGGGAGCTGGCGTAGTGTTCGGCGACATGCGCTGGGGCAATGGTGTTCACCGCCCAGGTGAGCGCAGGGTTTTCTTGGGTGCCAAACTTCAGACCGGCGAGATAGATTACGTGGGCCGCTTTGGGCAATTTGCGCACCTCGTTTCGTTTCAGTAGATCGGCGCTCACTGTTTTGACGCCGAATTTTTCCAGCCATCGGCGGGATGAGGCGTCGGCAAATCGGCTGACGGCGATGACTTGCAACGAATGCCGTGCGAGTTGCGCGGCCCGCTGGGCGAGGACGGCGAGCGTTGGTCCCATTTTCCCGCCTGCACCTAGAATGACTAAGGGACTGGTTACGGACCGGATGAATTCGATGAGTTCGAGCCGCGGCTGGGTCAACACGTCGATCAACTGGTTTTCGTCCTGAACCACCTCCGGATTCATCCGGTGCGCTTCGTTAAGGGGCGACGGGAACTGCGCGACTCGCCGTTGTTTTCTCGGGCGATCGCTGGCAAGGGGGGCTTGCTTTGGAACAGCCCGGGGCTGCCTGATCGAGGCTGCGGGTGCGGATCGTTTGCCATTGGACTTCACTACCGACCCTCTATCTAATTGTGGGTCACGAGGCGATCTTTTGGTTACTAAACTCGTTGAACCCCTGGAAAATATCGAATCTGGATTCATTTCGATACGTTCCATGCGTTCTTTTGTGGTTAATAAAAACAGCGACAATTTTAGGATTGACGCCGTGACCTTTCGCGGGCCTGATGAGGGGGTAAGGAAAAGATATGGAGCACAATAAAAACTTTAAAGGGTCGGCGCTTACCCCTCTCGACACCCACCCCTCTCTATCGCTCGTTGCCTCCTCTGGCTTCTTTTCAGTAGTTTGAGTTCGGTCTACGCCAAGGATGTGTGGTTCCACAACACCGCACCACAAGGTTTAAACAACGGTACAACCCCAGGGAACGCTTTACAATTCAACCAAAACACGGTTGCCGCTGCGATCAACGCAGTTGATCCAGCGGACCCGTTGGTTAGGATTATTCTCTCGGTCCAGGGGATCTATACCATCACTCAGCCGATCAATCCCAATGGAGCAAATAACGGACCGCCACCGGCCAATCGACAGGTCGTTATTTTGCCAGTCAACCCCTTACCCGGGGCAACGACTATTCGGTATGGTTACCAACCTGGCAGCTACTATCCGGAACTCAAGGAGTGGATTTTCAATATCAGCGGAGTCGACCACGTCACGATCAAGGACTTAACCTTCGACTGTAATTTTCAATCTCTTACCGCGTCCGATCCGGCCGTTGGCAACTCCCCGAAAGGCATTGCGGCCATTCGCGCCGCCGCGAACACCGTTCTCATCAAGAACGTCCGAGTCATCAACCCCGGCGGGCGTGATCAGGTCCCGCTCTCGTACCTTCACCCCGCAGGCAGCGAAGATTTCGTTATTAGTGTCGACACTCTGGACTGGCGTCGGCTACCCCCCGTCGACAACTCCACTCATCCATTTTGGGATGGGCAAGGCGTGGTGCCCAATTCGGAATATACCGTGGTGGTCGACGGCTGCGATATCTCCCAATTTCACGGAATTCTCAACGGCTACATTTCCGGGATTCGAGTGGGTTGCTACTTTCCAATAGACGCCCCGGGTGACGACCCGAATAACCCCACTCTTCCGTTTGCTCCAGGAGGTATTACGAGCCTGGTACCCAACCGAATCCTCGGCGACCAAGCACAAAACACCGGTTACCGGAGCTGTTACAATTCACTAAACGCCCCAAAACCAAGCATCGTCGGTTTGGCTCTTAGCCCATTGATTTGGACTTCAATTACTGATTTAAACCCGGCCCCCGGTGCCAGCTACGATTTTGATCAAACACTGTATCGTTCCAGTCGGAACAAGCGCTTCGGACTGATCCGTCATTGCCAGGTTGCCCAATTTAACGTCGGCGAGGCCTTTAATCTCCCGGTGACTTCAGGAGTCGTCGTAGAAGAAAATTTGGTGGCCGATGGCGATGCATTTTTCAACGCCGATACCGGTCCGTGCAAGAATTTGGATATTCGCAACAATCTTGCCTTGGACATTATGCTGGGTGGTTACTTTGGCGTGCCCGCAATAAATAATTCAAACGGGGACGGTTTCAATCGACTGAACATGGCCAACAATTGGATGAGATTGAAGAATTCTGAATATCGCCCCGCCTACTTCCAATATAGCTACCAGAATGCGAATCCTGTGCCCTCCGCTAGCAAGTTTCCTTTGGGGCGCCTGATACCCTCACTCTGCGCGGGCCTCCAGCTCCGAAGCGCCGAAGAAGTCCGTTACACCGGCAATCATCTGACTACCCGTCCCTACTTTGCGGGCGTGGGTCCTCCTCCAAATAAATTTCGACCCAATTGGGCCGCACCCGGCGGCTATGAAGACCGGATTCTTTCCAGTAACTTCGACCTACGCCTACGTCTTCTCGCCGTTACTCTACAATCCGACTCTCGTCCCAGACGGTCTTCGCCCCGGCAACTATTTGTCTCAATATGCGTGGAATTTCGACGAAACAACTCCGCTCACGACCCAACTCGACAGCGACATGCCCATGCTCAATGCGAATACCACCGGAACGAGCTTTTTCACAGCCGGTTATGTTCAAGGCGGAAAACCTCAAAGACTGATCCCGTGGCTGACGGATGTAACTGGAGCACACTACCAAGGCGGCCTTGAGATTGCCTGTACCATCCCCGTCTTAAAAATTGGGGATCCGAGCAAACTCTATTGGGAAGCGCGCATCATTAGCCATCCCAATGGAACCGTTAATTTGCAAGGTTCCCCTTGGACCCGCAGTTCTCAGCCAGCTGACATGTGTCCAACGGACGTCTTTGCGCCGTCGGGTGTGGGTTGGAGGAAAATCCGATTCGCACGTCGTGACGGAACGCTTCTTAGTGGCACAAGAGGCTTAACTCCGCCTTCCGACACCGGCTATTACGCTGCCAGCATGACGATCAATCCGGCCGACAATCAAAGTGAAGACGAAATCGTGGCCTTTGTCTACGGCCCCGGACGCGCCGCCATCACCCCAGCGCCCGCCTTCAGTCCCGCCTTGGATTACTACAGTATCGTGCGAGCCAGCCAGAACAATCTTCAAGCGGTGCGTTTCGTGCCCTCGGGTGGCACGGCCGAAATGCTCTATGGCGCGAGTGACCCAACCCCGGGCAAATATGGGACCGCGGGCGACGTCGCAGACAATCGCCGTCCCATCAACGGAAGATTCAAGATATCCCGTGCGAATCAGTTGGACTCTTCATCCATTCCCGGCGCTGCTTTGCCCGTGAACCTGAAGTATATCGATTCCTCGGATACGACCGTTTTTCCTGATCAAGACACCACCTTACCCCGTTCGGCAACCTTCGGAACCGATTACCAGCTACGAATCCTGGGCGCTTCCACCTATCTGGCTCCGGTCAATCGGCAATTTTGTGTCACCATTCCACTCAATCAAAACGAGGTAATTATTGAAGTCATCCCGGTGGTGGACAACAAGATTGAAAGCGAAGGCGTCTATCTACGGATTGAACCGGGGCCCGGATATGCCCGAGGATTGCCGGATCCCTTCGTCAACACCTTTGGAGCCTATCCAGACATTGCCACGGTCATGATTTTTGACGGGCCAAAGTATGAAATGGTGCCCTTGAGCGATGTAGGTGTCATCGGCTACTACCCGCCCACCACTCTTTCCTACACGGGTGCGGGGATTAACAATCAAATTTCTCCGGGGATTGCTGTATCCCGAAATTTCTCTTGGACTACCACGGCTCCAGCACCGTACTACCAAAATTACAACTATCTTCAGTCGGGTTTCTTTATCGGGCCCGCGGCGAACTCAATGTCCGTTCTCGATTCTAGCTATACTTCAATCCCAAATACCCCGGGCCCGATTTTTCAGCCCGCAGGCCTGGACGATGAGTTGGATTTTGCGGGACAAAAAGGCTCCCAGGCGGCGATCCAGATCGCGACGATGCCTGGAACTTGGTCCTACGGAGGCCAGCTCCTTTTGCTGAACCCACCTCCGGGGACCGTGGCAAATACCCAGTCCGGAGCTACCGGCATTGCCCGTGGAATAAACGCTTCTGCCCAGCAAGAACTCTTTGTGAGCGGTTGGTATCGCCCCCCGGGATCTACGGTTGATTTGCCGTGCTGGTGGCATCTGACGAATCCGAGTGGCACCTTGTGGACTCCCACGGACGGAGCCGCCATTTCCTTGGGCCAATTCACTTCGACGGGCAGTTCGGGACAGATGTTAGGTGGGCGTGCGGTTGCGGCAAATCTTGAGCAAAGACTGGCCGGTACCGCTCAACGGTGGAATTCCACCACTGGGGCACCTTACAATCGAGCCTTCCGGACCCTGGGCACGCTCCGTGCGAACTTACCACCCGCTACGCCCACCTACCAAGTCAACAACCTGACACCGCCCGATTCAGGCGAACAGTTGGCGCGAGTTCTCCTGTACATGGATGAAACGTTTTCAAATGGCTTAACTCCACACAATTCCGCAGCCTACGGAATGACAACCAATGGGTTTGTTTGCGGGAGTGTAGAGATTGTGGGGCTTCTCGATAATACTCAACTTCGGATTGTCAAGCGCCCTGTGATTTGGGCACCAAGTGGTGGCGATGCGAGTGTTCTAGGAATGCTCAGGCTTGATCCACCTGCTAGTTTTTCGCTTGGCCTCAATTCAGAGTTGCACGGAATTTCGATTGACCAACGCAGAGATCCAAGTGGGCTGTTGCTTGTCGATCAGCTAACTAGTCAGAAATACTACCAGATCACCGCGGTCGGATCAGCGGATACGGCCAGAACAACTGTCAATTCAGCGTATGTCGGAATCAACCCTCATGCCATCGTCGCGATTGCCAATCCCAATTATAGTAACATTCGAACCGATGATTGGAGCGTCACGGATTTGAACGATTCAACGCTCATCAAGAACTCCGGAAACGCCGTGCTGACGGATGCAATTGCGATTAACCGGGAAGGATACATTCTCGCAAAAGCCAGCGACGGAAATATGTATTTATTAGTACCACTAGTTTACTGAAATGAAAACTAAATATATTTATATTCAGTTGTTTTTCGCCGTGATTTTGACTCAAAAAAGTTGGGGTGATATTGTCTCCATTTCTTACGTTACAAATAATTTGTACTTAAATAGAGATGAAACAGTTGATGCAGTTTTGGTGTATGCTACCATTAACCTGACGCCGAGCCAGATG
>JAYVTS010000368.1:0-32604 GCA_043788645.1 Verrucomicrobiota bacterium | reverse complement strand
TTTGTATATTCGTGCAAGCCTCGGATTGGGCGCGATTTCGCTGAATCGCGTGCCCAACTCTCGGCGGAACGTCAGATTTCTAGGGGCTGTGACGGCAGGTTCACTTGGCGGCGGATGGATTACTGCACTACTGCATTCGAGGGCTAGAGCGAAGGATCGGCTGCGGAGCCAGATCCGGAGCAAAAGATTCCGATTCAGGGACCGTTTGGAATCGAACTCCGATGGAAATGCCGGAAAACCGAGTGTTTCGAGGGGGAAGGAACCGAGGCGTGGCTTCCGTCACTTTACTGCACTTTTACTGCACCGCCTCATAAGTCGTTGATTATCAATGGAGCGGGTGAAGGGAATCGAACCCTCGTCTCAGGCTTGGGAAGCCCACATTCTACCATTGAACCACACCCGCTTCCGTCAGCACGCTGCAGGTAGCACGCTGACTCCACAAACTGCAACCACGGAAATGCCCTTAGGCCTCCCACGGGCGCATCTCCATTCCTTCGTGTCTCCGAGGGTATTGGGATTAGTTCCACATGTCAATATAATAATTAAGTCACTCTGTTGATATTCCTGCTTCACGCGTTTGAGCGTTGCCTTGGCCGAAATCACGCTCAATTCTACCCGGGCACTACGCCAATATGCAGTCCGGCAAAACTCGTTGACTACCGTCAACCGCAGCGGCGCGGCGTTTCGGCGGCGCGAAGATTCACCTATGCCAACACATGTTTGCTCACCCGCCGTCAAACGATTCGGAGTGCATCAAGATGGCCAGGAGTCTTCGGTGTCAAAAACCGATTATTACAAACCCATTTCTGTGGGTAAGGCTGAGCTGCTACCCGTCCGGGTGAATGAAAAGCGGGGCCTGTCCCAGGTATTCCCTTTTTCTTTTCGTTCAGCGAGCCCTTTCCCTGATAAATGACGCATGTATGGGCGATGAACTGGTTCCTGTGAAGTCCGTGCCTCCCGAGCAAGCAGTCTTCGCGGCGGCGCTCGAAGGGGGAACTCCCGAGGCGCGCGCCACTTACCTCAGGGCGGCCTGCGGGGCGGACGTTGCTTTGTGCCGTCGCGTCGAAGTACTGCTGCGGGCCGCCGAACGGGCAGGCGATTTCTTAGAAGTGCCGCCGTCGGAGTTGCACCCGGACGCTGATTCCAATTCATGGGCGGCTGAATTCATCGAAAAAGCCGATTAACACATTGGTCGCTATCGCTTGCTGGAGCAAATTGGCGAAGGTGGCTGCGGCGTCGTTTACATGGCCGAGCAACAGGCGCCGGTGCGTCGCCGCGTGGCCCTCAAGGTCATCAAGCTCGGGATGGATACCCGCTCGGTGATTGCGCGGTTCGAGGCCGAGCGACAGGCGTTGGCGCTGATGGATCATCCGAATATACGGTTAACGACGGCGCGCCGGTGCCCAAAGTCATCGACTTCGGAATCGCCAAAGCCATCGGTCAGCGGCTTACCGACAAGACGTTGTTCACGCAGTTCCATGCGTTCATTGGCACGCCTGCCTATACGAGCCCGGAGCACGCAGAGATGAGCAGCGTGGATGTTGATACCCGTAGCGACATTTAATGGTTAGGGGTGTTGTTGCTCGTGCTCCTCGTGGCCGTCGGTTCCACGGTCGCAGCGTTGCGTGTGGCTTCCGCCCGGCGCGCCGAACATTCGGAACGGACGAAAGCCGAGGCGGCCAACCGTGAATTGCGCCGTTTAGCTGCGCGCAAAATGGCCAGCGAACCCCTTGGCCATACCCTCCAACCCACCGCACTCGTTCATGAGGCCTGGCTCAAACTGGTGGAAACGCCGACGCAGTCCTGGCAAAATCGGGCGCACTTTTTTGGCGCCGCCGCCGAGGCCATGCGGCGAATACTCATTGACCGCGCCCGCCGCAAGATTCGGCAGCGCCGCGGTTCCGGCACCGCGCACTTGGATGTGGACGAGCTTGAGATTGCAAGTCCGGCTCCCGACGATCAGATGATTCTTTTGAACGAGGCTTTGGACCGTTTTGCTCTACTCGAGCCGCAGCAGGCTGAGCGGGTTAAATTACGGTATTTTGTGGGCCTGACCATTGAGGACGCGGCTGAGATTCTCGGCATCTCTGAAGCGACGGCTAAACGCTGGTGGAGCTACGCCCGTGCCTGGCTGTTTAACGAAATCAGCCCTCCACTCGATTGAGGCCAGGCAGTCGACAACCGCATCGCGGCGTGCAATGCATCACTGAGAAGTTGACCGAAGGCGCGATGCACCCGACTTTTTCCTAACAATGCCAAACCTCCAGAGAACTGGAGGCAGCCCACCAAGGATCAGAAAACCACTTCGTGTCGTCGTGCCTTTGTTTGAAAAATCTCGGTGTGGAAAAAAGGGGTAAATTACCATTCCCGTTCGATGCTCCGCCGTTGCCAGAGAAACTCAAACAGATTGCCTTCGTGCGGTTGATCCCACGAAATGCGCATCGTCGAGACCGGGCCGACATTGAGTCGTTCAATCCCGTGGGCCGCCTGGAGTTGTCGAATCCATGCCGGGTCTTTGGTGATCGCCGTCACCGCCAGCGAATATCCGATGAGACCCAACATTTGATCTTGGGACACTTCCACGACGCTGGCGTAGGGACAGAGAAATTCACGGTTCGCGAGCGGGTGACTGAATGAATCACATCGAACGATGGTGGGGCGGATATAAGTTCCCCCTCCAAACTCCACTTTGCGCGGGCCGCCTCGGTATTTGGCGGTGACGTCTTCAGCCCCAGGAACCTTCAGGCCGTCTTCTAGTTGGCCCTCGACATAATCAGCCATTTTTGGATTCGCGAAGCCGGAGAGTTTTGCCTGAGGATCTTCGGGGGATGTGGGCGAGATGGAGCCCAGGCGTTGGGCCAAAGCGTCGGCAATTTCTCGGCCATATTTGGGGACGACAATGGCGCTGGCGTTAATACAGGACCGCCCCCCGTTGTCACTAATGGAACTGACCATGACGTCGAGATAGTCGCGCCAATGCTCGATGCAATCCGCGCCCACGAGGATCTTACTCCAACCGGGACCATGGATTTGAATCGCCGGGTTGTTCGTGTATTGCTGGGTGGTGGCTTGATCCCCAAAAATGAGCGCACGGCCGCAGAGATTGAGGATGGTAGCCGCGCCGTCGTGATCGGTCGGATAAAAGCCAAAGGCCTCGGCCGGTATCCCCGCCGCAATGAAGGCTTGGATCAATCGGTACGGGGTCCACGGCTCTTCTTTCCCAGGTTTGATGACGACCGGTGTTTTGAGGGCAATGGCGGGAAGCCACAATGAATTGACGGCCGGCGAGTTGCTCGGCATGACCAGGCCCAGGGCGGAAGAGGTCGGAAAAAAGCTAAGTTTCGTGCCAAACTGTTCGCCGTAGCCGCTATCGAGGATCGCAAGATCGAGTCCGCGCGAAAGTCCGTTGAGGACCGTCTTCATGTTGGTTAAGGCAGCGTGGATCTTGGCCATGTTGCGCCGGACCAAAACGTGCGGAAGCCCACTGGTGGCGCTCAGCGTCTGCACATAGTCGTCAGGTGATTGGGTGTGGCCGCGGTCACCGAGCGGTAAGGTGCTGTTGACAAAAAATTCCCCAGTTCTGGCACTCAGTTCGATTAACTGCGATACCGTAAAACGATTCAAGGCGTCGCGGGCGGCCCCAATTTTTGCTAAGTCACGTTTGACGATTCCGCCATTCACGCTGGAAACGACGGCTTTGACTTCGCCGGTGCGGTGATCTTTGACCTCGGTCTGCTCCAGCGAGGCGTAGGGGCGGCCAAGACGAAGGGCGGGCAGATGCGGAATGGTTGCGCTCATGTGTAGAATGACGACACGGTCATAATGATACGTCTGCGTACTAAATGCAAACAGAAGGAACAGTGGGAATTGAGGCGGGCCGATGGTTGCTGAGTGACGATGGGGATCAGGGGTCAGAACAAACGATTCAATTGGGCGGCAATGGCCGATAGCTGAATCGCCGAGGGCAAGATCACGAGCGCGGTCAGGGTCGAGCGGGGAAACCTTTCCAGGCTGCGCAGGAGGGGACCTTTCCATCCCACCCAGCCGAGGGTCAGGAGTCCAAAGTAGAAGCCCGCCAAATATTGCCCCGGTAGCTGGGGAAAGGTCTGAGCCGAACGATTGGCAAGGCCGAGCAGCGCTAAGTATCCAACCAGCCCGATTAATGCTGCACCGAGACGCCAAGAGCGCGGGGAATCGCCCGTTTGAGCCAACCGTCGGCCTTGCCACGCGAGGCCCAGGAGGAAGAGGCAACTCAATCCGCCGCCGATCCAAACCGGTCCCGTAACGTCATCGGGGCCGCGCAGTTGCCAAAAACTTCGGCTGGCGAGATAATCCTGGTCATCGACCCCAAACGAGCTGAGCACAGAAAGGAAAATGTGCTTGAGGTAAGGGCCACGTTCAAGAAACACGGATCCAGTGATCGGTTCATTGGAGGGAGGGAGCGGTGATCCTTGATTGGGAATGAATTCCCCGAGCGTACCAGAATTGGGCAGGTGCGGAAGTTGATGATGGGTGGTCACTGAATTCCAGAGGACGAGTGCGCTCAGACCAAAGGCGAGAGCGGTGCTGAGCTGCGTGACCCGGCTGCGTGATTCTTGGCGGCGTGCTGAAGCCCGCTTCTTCGCGATGCCGATACTCCATCGTTCGAGCAAGAATAAACAACCCACAACCGTCACGGTGACAACGGGATAATAGGGCAGAGGAAGCCAGGCGATGCGGCTGGTAATTAGGGCGAGATGAGCCCGGTTTGCGGCCTCAAATTCGGCCGTAGTGGCGAGGCGAGTGAGGAGCAGGCCCGCCGCAAGCAGAGCCCAAAAATTTCGCGAATTCATTCGACGCGAAGTGCGACTGGACACCCCGTCGATGGTCTCGGTTGGCCGTTGCCACTGGGCTTCAAGAGCGAGGATCACGAGCATCGGTGCGATCAAAGCGATCAATGGAAACGCACTTTCCGAAGTATGCCACGCCAAGCCGACCACCGTTCCAATGACCGCCCCAAACCAGGCCGGCCGAGTTTGAGAATGGACGAGAGCCGTCAGGGTCGCGGCGATCACGAGGAGTTCGGCCAAGAGGAAGGCTGTGCTCGAAACAGCTGCCGCATAGTAGGGCAGGGCGGGTATTAATAATGGGGTCCAACCCATCCAAGTGCGGTAGTTCCCGGGTTGACCTGATGAGCCGAGGATCACCGCCGCGAAAGCGATCGCTGCGGTCAGCGCGAGTACACCTAGACAACGAAGACGCAGCAATTGGCGGGTCGCACTTTGGCCGACGGCGAGCGATTGGGTCAAAGCCCAAATTCGGCTAGTAATCGGCGAATGTTCGGAGGTCCGTGCCGTCGAATCACTCGAGGGAGGGTCGTCCCAGGTCCAGGCTTGGCGGCGGTCATCCGCGGTGAGGATTTGGTGTTGACGTGCAAAAAGTCGCTCCGTGTGAACGCGTCGTCCGAGGACGAGAGTTTCGCTTTGAGCGGAGGGATCTTGCCTGGATTGGTGATACGATGAGAAATGGAGGGTTTCGTCTTGCCCCCCTAGCGGCGGGGACAAAACGATTTGTAGAAGCGCCCAGACGGCAAAGAGACCGGCAGTTCCACCGGCAATTCGCCGCCCAATAGGGGCTCCGTTGGAGGCGGATCCTAGCGGGAGTATCGCCACGGAAGCGCCTGCGAGGAAGGTGACGCCAATTACTAACCACCAGACGGGGCTTGCGCTTGACCAGGCCCACGTCCAAGCGAGCAGCGAGGCGCGAGTGACGGCCGGTACCTGGGTGGCATGGGTCGTTCGGCCGTGAACATAGGCAACCCGCTCCTCGCCGTTGAGCAACGGCGGGAGTGTCACACAGAAAATACCTAGGTTCGTATTGGGGACTTGGTCAGGAACGATTCCTACGATATGCGCTCGCAATCGGAGATTGACGGGCTCGGCGGTGACGACTCGGAGGGTCCAATTGGTGTTGGACGCGTGAAGCATTTGAGCTTCGGGCGAACTCGCGGCAGCCGGTGCATTCGAGAGTTCAAGAGCTTTTTTTTTGGCGGGCTCGCGGAGGGGGAGTTCGACGAGTGCTTCACTCCAGATTTTTCGGGTGGTCCCGCTGCTGAAAAGATGGGAACGATCCTCCAGGGTCGCGCTGGTCAATTGGGCGACGGTCGGTGGGCCGGTCTGAAATTCGTCTCCTTTTAGGACGTCAAATTGGAGGTCGATGGAACGTAACGGTTCCCCGGGCAAGGGCGCTGTGGTGAACAGTGTCAACGTATGTAAGGTGGAACCGTCGGGGCGGCTTTGGCGTACAAAAGGGACTCCTCCGCAGTGAACGTTGGGTGCGGCAAACTCGGGACGATCTAATCGCCAGTTTTCCAAGGGCCGAGTGAAGTAATTGCGGGTGGGGCGACTAAGAATCCAAGTGAGGCTGACGCCGATCACGAGGCTGAGGGCCAAGGCAAGGCTCCAACGGAACGTTGGTCCTGGTGCCGTTGTCGTCGTTGTTGTTGTCGATTCCGAGACCACCTTTCGCCTTCGGCGACGGTCCCGAGACCCAGGGTTATTCCGATTCGGGTTCAAGAGGAGACTCGTTAAAATTTTGAAGGCGTCCGTGGGTCGGTTGGCCCGTGGACGCCTCGGTGCTTTTCTGGCTGCTAATAGGATAGGAGCCTAGGTACTGCGAACCACCTTACTTTAACCGATCAAAGCTTTTCTGGAGAATTTGCCAATCCGCCAGGCCCGTGACCTTAGCTCGGTAGTCCGAGATGATTTTGGCTTCGTTCGCGTTCTTAGTTGGACGATTGACTTTATAATGGACGCCAAACAAACCGGGCCATTGGGTATCGGCGAGTTTGTAGGAAGCGTATTCGTCCGTGATATCATGATCCTTAGGCACTTCGTTAAAGACGCCACCCTTACGCGGGGTGGCGGCGTCGAAGGCGCCGGGATAGAACTCCGTGCATTCGCTGAGGCACTGGATGAAGCTGAATCCGTCGTGATCCATCGCCAATTCCATCATAGCGAGGACGTGGTTTGGATTCGTGGAATTGGTCCGGGCCACGAACGTGGCACCGGCGGCGATGGCCTGTTTAATCGGATTGATGGGCCGGTCATTGGAGCCCCAGATATCGGTCTTGGACTTATATCCTATCGGTGAGGTGGGCGAGGTCTGGTTCTTGGTCAAACCATAGACCTGATTGTCCATGACCACGTAGGTGAGCTTTACATTCTTCCGCGCCGTGTGGCTGAAGTGATTGCCACCAATGGAGAAGGCATCGCCATCGCCCCCGAAGACACAGACGTGTAGGTCGGGACGGCTGAGCGCGACGCCCGAGGCGAAGGGCAGGGCGCGCCCGTGAATATAGTGAGCTCCGTGGGCTTGGACGAAATAGGGGAAACGGCTGGAGCAACCGATGCCGGCCACGGTGGTAATCTTCTCGTGGTGCATCTTGCGCTTTTCAATCAGCTTGAAATACAACGCGAGGACGGAGAAGTCGCCGCAGCCGGGGCACCAAGTGGGGTGATCCGCCGAGACGTCTTTTTTGGTTAACGGCTTGCGATCCGTGTCCAAAAGTGGCGGCAGCGGAGCGGTGTTAGTATTGGCGCCGCGGGGAAGTACGGCAAAGGGAACGGCCATTTCACTCATGGAAGAAAAAGGTAGTGATTTTGAAAGGATGGAGGTGAGCGTCACTGGTTCACTGACTGGGAGAGCGCGAGTGCTCGATCAAGGATCTCTTTGACCTTCCAGGTGAGGCCGTCGGTCTTCGTAATGCCACGAATTTTAGGGTCCGCATACCGGCCACGGAGCAAGGCGCCCAATTGGCCAATGCCATAGAGCCCCTCGTCGTTGAGTTCGACCACAAAAATGTGTTTGAACCCGGTGAAGACATTTTCCAGCCCGTTGGGCAATGGGTTGAGGTATTTAATATGGACGGCCGAAACCGCCTGCCCGGCTGCTCGGGCCAGTTTTACCGCTTCTTGGGTCGGCCCTTGAGAAGAACCCCAACTCACGAGCAATACCTGGCCTTCGGTCGGTCCGTAAACCTTCGGAGTCGGCAATTCGCTGCCCAGCTTCTTCAGCTTATTTCGACGCTTAGCCATCATCGCGATGTGCAACTTCGGGGACCCCGTAGGATGGCCTAGTTCGTCGTGTTCCAGACCGGTCACTACGGGATATTTACCACTTCCAATACGGGTGCCTGGCGCCAGATGCCGCGTGATACCGTCCGGAGTATTCAGGGCGTAGGGCTGGTGATCGGTCACTGGCGTCAAATCGGGCGAAATATCCTGGACGACGTTTTTCAAGTCCGGTTCGTGGAAGGCTTCGATGCGCGTGGCAATGCCTTGGTCGGTAACAATAATTACTGGAGTGCTATACTTACGGGCAATATTGACGGCCTCAATGGCTGTATAAAAACAATCCTCAACGTTGCTCGGGGCAATCACCACCCGGGGACTGTCTCCATGCCCACCGAAACAGGCGATATTGAGGTCCGACTGTTCGATGCTGGTCGGCATACCCGTCGAAGGTCCCCCGCGTTGGACGTCCACGACAATGAGGGGCATTTCGGCCATACACGCCCAACCAATGCCTTCGGTCTTGAGCGAGATACCTGGCCCAGACGACCCGGTGACCGCTACGCGGCCGCCCCAACTGGCACCGATGGCCATCGAGATGGAAGCGATTTCATCTTCGCACTGTTGGAATTGGCCGCCGTACTTGGGCAATTCGCGGCGGAGCAGCTCCATGATGTCCGACCAGGGAGTGATCGGATAGCCGGCGCCGAAACGGACTCCGGCCGCGATCAGGCCCCACGCTAGAGCTTCATTGCCGCTCATCACCACTTGGGATTGCCCGACGTTTTGTCCGGCGGTGAACTGGAACAGTTCCGTGGCGGTCGCTAGTTGGTGATTGTACCCAAAGTTGAAGGCGTTGATCGCGGTTTCGGCAATCTTCGGATCTTTGCCCGTAAAACGTTCGTTCAGTAGTTTGTGCAACTTGGGCACGTTGAGATCAAACATTTTAGCCAGTAGCCCAAGCGCGAATACATTTTTGCCTTTGTCGCGCCCCGAACCACCGATGGCCTCCACTGTGAGGGACGAAATAGGAACGCCGAGATGGCGATATTTGGTCAGGTTTTCCGGCAGGATTGTTTCCGGCTTCATGTGATCGGAATCGTACACTACGATTCCGCCTGGCTTGAGCGAACTGAGATGGGCCAAGTAGCTGTGATCGTAAAAAGCGAGCAGCATGTCGGCGTCGTCACCCGCGGAAAGCACTTCGCCGGAGCCGATCCGAACTTGGAAAATGGACGGACCACCTGAAATGGTGGAAGGAATGGTCATGAAAGTCATGACCTCCTGTTCGCTACGGCCGGCGAGGCGAGCGAGGAAACCGCCAATGGCTTGAATGCCGTCCTGCGAGTTCCCCGCGATGCGGATGACGGCTTCAGAAATCTTGTGAATCGGAGACTGGCCAGCGGGTGCGGCCGTTGCAACTGCGCTCATGCAAAAATCTTATCGTTATAGAGTGATCGTGGTAGCGACGGTGACACCATCCGGTTCACCGTCCTTTCCGCGATTTGCTCGCCTCGTATCTTACGTTGCGACGGCTTTCGGTCAAGATACCCTGGGGATCAAAATGGCTTACCCAAAACGGCCTTTGGATTAGCAAAACTATTGATTAAGCACGGTCTTTGTAGCCGGAATCCAAGGGAAGAAGGGGGTTGCGAGGGTGAGCAGGACTCGTGGAACTCGTCCGTTTGAATAACCCCGGTTTCTCGTTTGAATTTGCCTTCGGCACCAACGATAGAGACCTGATGTATTTCCAGAGTTTTGGATTTGCAAGCGAGTTCATGGGATTTTTCAAGCAGGCGTGGTACCGCGTAGGGGCCGTCGGGGTCGCGGTCGAGCTGGCCGTGGCGGGAGAGCCCGCGGTACGGATGGATCATGACTTCGGGCGATTACCGCCCGGCGGTCAATGGCGGCATGTGTTTGTTTTTACCAATACCTGGGATCATCCGTTGGAACTTGAAGCGGCTGACAAAAGTTGCAGTTGCCTGGAAATTGAGGATTGGCCACGGATCATCGCGGCGGGAAAGGCCGGGGCTTTGTCCATCCGCCTTCATACTGCCAGCGCCCGCGGGCCTCGTTCGGAATCCGTACGATTGCACACCAAAGGCTCCGACTCGTCGGCTTGGATATTCGGAATTTCCGCCTTCGTACAGGCGCCCATCGAGGCCACGCCGGAGTTTGTCAGCCTCAGGCCTGATCCTACCGCCAAAACGAATGCCTTCGCCTACGTCCAAATCACCAACCATCTCGTTAAAAATGTGACCTTAACCAACGCCGTTTCAATGACCGAACGATTCGCGGCAAAATTAGAAGTGATTCATCCCGGGCGCAGCTATCGGTTGCGCATTGAAGCCATTCCTCCCTTTAATTCTGGGAATACATTCGGAACCATTCAGATTAATACCTCACTCCCCGAATATCCGCGGCTCGAAGTCACAGCGCTGGTGCCGAGCAAAAACTAGCTCGCTCATCACGGAAACCACCGCCCCCTGAAACCGCGATGCCCCGATCGCAAATTGAAGTCTAAGTGAGTGTCGCCTCACTTCGTCGTCACCGTTTTCCCGGTCATCTCCAGCGTGACTGATTTCACTCCGTCTGCGAGCGGTGCTTCCGTGATCCGGCCTCCCGGCCAACGAACCCAAATTCCCTGGACCGGCGCGGCGGCAGTTAAAACGACAGTCAATGAGTCCTGCGAGCCCGAGCCGGATCCCGCGTGAATTTCGGTCGTGGGGCCCCACCCCGTTGCCGTCCGCAATCGCAACTGGGCTCCAATCCCCTTCGGATTTTCCAAAGTGCCCTGCAATTGCACCCGTAATCCCGCTTTTCCTCTTTGATTGCGAAATAATCGAGTCATGCCTCGATTCTGCGTCACCACTAAGTCTGACCGCCCGTCACCATCAAAGTCCGCGACCGCACACCCCCTCTGCACGCCCAGGATTTCAATCCCTGATTCAACGGCCGAGACCGGGCTGAATCCTCCCCTCCCATCGCCCCGAAGCCACCCACCGGCACCGGCGTCAATTCGGGTGGCTTCGGCCGGTTGTGAAAAATCATTTTGAGCCACGAATAAGTCCTGGAAGCCGTCGCCGTCAAAGTCGGCCATCGTCACCGCAGACGCGGGGGCCAATTGGGCTTCACGCGGAAGTGGTTGAATGGTGAAGCCATTCCCAGTATTAATAAACACGGTTGATTCGAGAGTGTTAATTTGAATGCGACGAGTGAGCGAAGCGCGCTCACCGAGGGCAACTTCGAGCGTGGCTTCACTATACGCTCTTACCGAGCTGAACCGCTCCGCCAAATAGGGAACCGCGGCCACCAGACTTGCCCAGGGCCGACGAAGCGCGAGTTGTCCTTGGACCCATTCCGTTTCAAAGACATCGGTAATTCCCGGTTGGACGGTCTCACCGTACGCCCAAATCAAGGGAGCCTGAGCACTGGCCTGGTAGACGGAGTTACGTCCCCAATTCATCGCGACAATATCCATCCGACCGTCCCCATTGAAGTCGCCGACCGTTAGCCCTCGCCACCAACCGGTGGTTTTACCCAATCCAAGTTCAGTCGTTATCTCGTAAAGCACGCCGGACCGATCTTGGAACACCCGAATCGGCCCCCAATCGGTCGCCACCACCAACTCGGGTCGGCCGTCACCGTTTAGGTCAGACCACACCGCTCCGCCGACGCGTCCTTCGCTCTGCACGCTAACTCGACTCCGCGCATCCACTCGCCAACGCTGTCCATCCCATCGAAAAAGCTCGCTCGCTTCGCCTCGTGGGTAGGCACCGGGACGGGCTCCCCCCCCGGCGAACAACACCCACTCGCCGGCTCCGGAAAGATCCGCCACCGCGATCATGGAAACCCCGTTGGTCAAAACCGGTAAGCCGACCGCGGCGATGGGAGCGCCGTTGGTCCAAGTAAGACCATGAACCCCACCGGCCGCACGATTCTCGTAGCGTGCCGCCCCCCAAAGAAGGGTTGTCCCGTTTGAACTCGGCCAAATTGCCAATCCCAAGAGATCGTCCGCGGCCACCGGTAAGGCTGGTATTGGTCGCCGGGTCCAGGGTTCAGAGCCTCGATTTTGCAACCGGGTCAAGGTCCCTCCTTGCGGGGCTCCGATCAGTAAATCGTCCCGCCCAGTTGGGTCGAGATCGACCCACGCGACCATGGGACCGGCTTCGCTCAATCTAAAGGGCAGGAGCGGCTGCAAATCGAAATCCGAAAATGGTGTCTCGACGGACCGATGACCCAGGAGCGAACTCAGGTCCGCAAACCACGATTCCACCGTCGATGGGAAGCTGGCCGGCCAAGGGGAGGCGGCAGCGGCTAGAATAGGTTCTTCAATTTCGTAAAGCCGTCCGCCCTGAACCCCTGAGATCAGGGTGCGCGCGCCGCGGCGCCAAACGACCTCCAAAGTCATCTCCGAGCCCGTCCGCGCCGCGGCAAAAACCACCTCTGGATCGGAACCTGATTCATATCCACCGCCAGCCGTCATTTCCGTACTTTGCTCCGGAATGACCCCCCCTTTGAGAGTGATCCGAGCCCCGATTCCCGAGGTGTTGGGACGTTGTCCGCGAAGGCGCACCACCAACGGCAGGCCGGTTGAAATCCCGTGGAATAGCTTAGCGGGTCCATTCAAAACATTGACCACTAAGTCACGCACCCCGTCTCCCTCAAAATCAGTGACCGCCATGCCGTGATGAATCGCGGGAAGATCCAGACCCCACTGCGTGGTGACCTCCTCAAAGGTGGAATCGCCGCGATTGCGAAAGGCAACCACGGGTAAATCGAGTTTGGGATAGAGGTGGTAGTGATCCTCCAGTTCCGCCGTGAACGCCCGTTGACGGTCGGCATCGTTAGGGAAACCATCCCAATTGCGCTGTCGTCCCGCGACTTGCGCCTCCGCATCCGAGTCCTGCACGTCCCGAAAATGCCCGGCACCAATCAGTAAGTCCTCGTACCCATCCAAATCGACGTCCAAGAAAATCGGTGACCAGGACCAATCCGAAGCGCTTACTTGAGCGAAGGGTGCAATTTCTGAAAAACTACCGGCACCGCGGTTAAGAAAAAGCGTATTCCGCATCACTTGGGGTCGCTCGTCCGCCCCAGCCTGCATCGGTGCGTTCGCCCAACGTTGGCGTTTACGGAGGCGTGGATCCCGGCTCAACATGTCGACCACGAAAAAATCGGTCTTGCCATCGCGATCAATATCGGCAAACGCGACGCCCATCGAACTCGAACTGGTCTTCCGCAATTGCGCAGTATTCGCCGCTCGGAAATGGCCGTGACCGTCGTTCCACCAAAGTCGATCGGGCGTCCAATAATCATTGCAGACATACAGGTCCGGAGCGCCGTCCCCATTAAGATCTCGAAAAGCCGCCGCGAGTCCCCAATCTAGAGGCGGTTCAGTCAGCGGCTTTCCCGCCGCATCCAAAAAAGTCCCGCCCGTCCACGAAACCGGTGTAAAATGAGCGTGCCCGTCGTTGAGATAAAGTTGATCAGGTTGGCCGGTCTCTTCCAATCGACCGTTTAGCATGACGAAACGATTGGTTTCCGAACCCCGCAAGACCGGCCGACCGTTGACCATCGACATCCGAACGCGCCCGCGATCTCGAATGTCCTCATTCCGATAGTTGGCGACATACAGGTCCACCGTCCCGTCTCCGTCAACGTCCGCTAAGGTCAGGCTCGTTGCGCCGTACCGACTCGCCGTCCCAGCGGCTAGGGTGACGTCGATAAAATGCCCATGCCCATCGTTGGTATAACACAAAACGCCGCGCCCATTGACCGCGAGCAAGAGATCCAGCGAGGTGTCGCCGTTAAGGTCGGCGAGAACGGCCCCCCGGGTTTGGGGGACGGGAATTCCGAGCCCAGCGGCGACGGTCACGTTTGTGAATCGTCCATGCCCCAAGTTTTTAAAAAGCTGATTTTCACCCTTCAGACTCGCTAGAAAAAGATCCGGAAGCCCGTCCCCATCGACATCACCCGTCGCGACCCCGCTCCCGTTGTACAAGGTACGGTTCGCAGCCCCGTCCGACTCGCTCAGGAAATTGGTAAAAACCACACCGGACTCGATCAGAGGAATGAGCTGAAAGCCTGAAGCAACGGCATTGGAACGAGCTACGAGTGGCCTCCACCGAAAAGTCGACTCCTGTTGCCAAATTTGCGGATTCAAATCGACGGCGGCCTGGGCGACCCAAATTGAACTGGCCAACCAGAAGGTAACTAAACAGAAACAGGATGGTAGCACTTGGACGGCTCGGCCCCAGCTAAGCAGAATCTTCGTTGGAAGCGATCGGCGCAGACGCAGGTTCGACCGAGTGCATGACATTCTGGCAACGTCCCAACCCGGCGAATGAAGTAAAAAGAAAAACCGGGCCTAAGCCCGGTTTTTCGTTAGGCGAGGGACCAGTAAAACCTGGCCTCCCGCCCCTGTTCAGAGGTCAGTTCGTTAGCGAATGATCGCACGATAGAACTTCGGTCCCGAAGTCGCTGGCTCGACGAGCGGGCTCTTTCCAGAAACATCGGTCCAAGCACCGCCGAGGGCGGCGCTGGTTTGTAATGTTCCCGCATCCCAAGTGACCGTGATATTGCCACCCGCCACCACGGAGGTGAGGTGAGGCACAACGGTCAAGGGCGGCTTCGGCACGACCACGGTCGAGACCGATTTGCCAGTGTTACCGGCGGCGAAGATGAGGCCGACTTCTTCGGCGCTCAAACCACGAGTCCACAAGGCGAGGTCATCCAACTTACCGGTGAGGAAGTTGGGCGCCGCGCTATCGGGTCCGATCACGATGTTCAACGGATCGGTCGCATCTGCCGTCAAGCGAGCGCCGATGCTGAGGTAAGCGACATCCGGAGGATTGATCGCCGTGATGTAGTCCGTCGCGGCCAGGAGGGCGCCATCGAGATAGAGCCGAATCTGAGCGCCATCCGCACTGACGACGACATGATGCCAACCGCCAAACGGGAAGGTATTAGCACCCACGGCGCGGACGATATTTGGACCAGCGCCAATCGCCGAGTACAGGCGGGTGATATTGTCGGTCGCATTGAAGCTCAGACCGAGCTCAAACTGACCGGCGGGTGTACCGCCGCCGATGCCCAGGGGACCTTGTGCATTGCGGAAGATGGCCACATCACCGCCCGGATCTGCCGCGATATTAACCCACCCGGAGACCGCGATTTGGCGGGTCGCGTGAGCGAAGCTGGGAACCGTGAGGTAGGTGCTACCGTCGAAGGTAAACGCATTAGCGATCTTGCCCGCGCCCCAAGAGGCGGCGCCAGTGACCGCGCCCGGTTTGCCACCGGAGGCCGCATTGGCCGCCGTGTTACCGGAGGCTTCGTCGAACTTCCAGAGACCGGCCAACGCTTCGGTGATGTCGTATTTTGACACCCGAACGGAGACGTTTGCGGAACTGCTGCTGCCGCCGGCATTGAAGATTGCAACGCTGTAGATGCCCTCATCTGCCGCGCCGATGTTCTTGACGACCAAGTTAGCAGTGGAAGCACCACTCACGTTGCCACCATCCGAGATCGGTCGACCGGCCTTACGCCATTGATAGGTCAAACCATCGCCCGTGGCGATTACGGAGAGGCGAGCATTGCCGCCTTCGGGGGCCACCGCGGGTTGCGGTTGGCTGGTGATCAACGGCGCCGGCGGTGCCGGGGTAGAATTGAGGATCAATTGGAGACCGTTGACGGGTGCACCGCGGTCAAATCCAGTTGTAATTGTATCCCAGGAGATAGCAATCGTACCATCCGCCGCCGCCGAGATATTGTCGAAGCGGACAAAGGTGGCACGGTCACGGGAATTTGGATTCGTACTGGTACCGCGATAAAAGCCGGGAGCGGCATTATATTCATCGGCATTAATGACTCGCACATAGGCGACCTGCTCGGCCGCGCCATTGACTTTGTAGTTCGCGTCTTGGAACTGAAGTGGGACCCCGACGAAGTAAACAATCACCGAGTGTTTCCCAGCAGGCACATTGCCGAAGGTCAAAACGCCAGGGGTACCTGGGGCCGCGACGTTCAAACCATTGAGCAACCGTTGTGTGCCCGATTGTGTGCCTGTGCCGGCACCCCAGGAACCCGAGGTCGTCCAATTAAAGGTGATGGTGGATTCATTGTTAGAACTGTCCAGGAACGGAGTCACCGGATCGGTACTGCTGTCCGGAAGACTGCCGGAGCCACCGCCCGAGGCGTTGTTCCAGAAAGCTTGGGGGAAAAGACCGACGACATCGTTGGAGTTCATGAGCGTCGGGGCACCATTCGCACCACCACCGCGGAAGCTGATACCAATGCTCTTGGTGGCGGAAGGCTTGAAGATACTCGCCGTAACGGTCTGACTCGTTTCGCAACCAACGATCTTGACCGCGTACTGGTTGGTAGCGTTCGCCGCAGAAATGGGGTCCGTCGTGTACGTCGCTTGATTGGCGCCCGGAATCGGATTGCCATTTAGTAGCCATTGCAACGGCCATGGCCCATTCACCGTCGTGAAGAAAGTAGCCGTCGAACCGTCGAGAACCGGTGTGTTAACCGGTTGCAGCACGAAACGCGCCTTATTACAATCAGCTCCTTCGCTCGCGGCGAGGAGTTCGACTTCTGCCGCTTGGAAACAGCAGCCGTTTGGAGTCTGCGTTTCGGTCACCGTCCAGCGGTAGCTCTTATACGACTTCTTGTTTGGGAAAAAGAACTCTTGGGTCTGGAACCGACTTGTGTAGGCCGGCACGTTATCAAGGCTTACAATTAATTCCCAACTGCCGCCCGCGAACGTGGTGATGTTGGTATCATTCGAACCTTCCAAGGTCACCTTCTTAACATCCCGTTCCGGGGCGTCATTGGCCGATTGGATTGTCATACCAATTACGGTGGTGTCGCCGACCGACGGCGTCACCACAAACCCGGAGGGTTTGTAGGTGTCACCCGTCCGCGTATCGAAGTTGAGGTACTTCGTCGGCTTGTTGTCGATAATGTTCGCGACGCCTTCCGAGCCCGGGCTATTCGCCGAGGAAGCGATAATCGGGTCGCCCGGCTGAGTTACGTCCTGAGGCGCACCGGTACCCAGCAATTCCAATTCCGCGCTTTGGAAGCAACAGCCGTTAGGAGTCTGAGTCTCGAGCACCGTCCAACGGTAATGCAGGTATGGCGTAAAG
This sequence comes from Verrucomicrobiota bacterium, assembly GCA_043788645.1. Taxonomy (GTDB): domain Bacteria; phylum Verrucomicrobiota; class Verrucomicrobiia; order Limisphaerales; family UBA9464; genus CANIZL01. Next base: position 15,404 of record JAYVTS010000368.1, on the reverse strand, counting down.
TTGTCGAATAGGAACGTCTGCGTTTGAAAACGATCCGTGTAGGCGGGAATGTTCGTAATCGCCGTGATTAGCGCCCAAGTGCCACCCGCAAAAGTGGTGACCGTGTCGTCATTGGAACCTTCCAAAGTGACACTTTTCGGATCACGCTCGGGAGCGTCATTCGCAGACTGCAAGGTCATCCCAATGACCAACGTGCGGCCCACGGAAGGAGTAACCACAAGTCCTGACGGCTTGTAGGTATCCCCGGTACGCGTATCAAAGTTGAGATACTTGGTCGGTTTATTGTCAATAAAATTCGCCACGCCTTCCGACCCTGGGCTGTTTGCCGAAGAAGCGATCACGGGGTCGCCTGGCTGAGTGACATCGCCCGGGAGCACGCTACCGAGCAACTCCACTTCGGCTACTTGCATGCAGCAGCCGTTGGGCGTTTGCGTCTCAATCACCGTCCAGCGGTAACTCTTAAACGCCTTAAAGTTTTCGAAATTCAACGATTGGGTTTGGAACCGACTCGTGTAGGCCGGAAAATTGGTCGCCGCCGTAATCACTTCCCAGGTGCCACCCGAAAAATTAGTGATCGACGCATCGTTGGAACCTTCCAACGTGAAGTTTTTGACATCGCGTTCGGGGGCATCATTGGCCGATTCGATCGAGATTCCCGTCACTCGGGTCGTACCGACGGAGGGCGTGACGACAAAGCCAGAGGGCTTGTAGGTATCGCCGGTGCGGGTATCGAAGTTGAGATACTTCGTGGGTTTCCCGTCGATGGCGTTAGCGACGCCTTCGGAGCCGGGGCTATTGGCAGAAGAGGCAATGATGGGATCGCCTGGCTGCAGGATGTTTTTGGCGGCGGAGGCGGAGTAACCGGCGGTCGCGAAAACAGCGACGCCAATTGCCAAACCCAAGCGCGCTCTGCGGCGTTGGTTCATAGAACTCATAGTTTTATGACTGCCTGCCCTGCCGAGGCTACGTCGCACGGCTTTGCCTTCAGGGCAAAACAGCGAGCCGTAGTCTAGGCAAAGAATGCTCGACCAATTTTCGGACGTGCTACAGCAGTCTGCCAAAGGATCGAACGGAACTGTGACCTGTCAATTCCAACGCCGGGAAAAGTGGCCAGCGTGGCCGACCGAAAGCAGCCTCGCCCCCGATTGACGCTTCCAGGCTAAACCGCCACCGGCGCCTTGATGGCCCCATGCGGATCATAGCCGGTCAGCGTGAAATCTTCGTAGGCGAAATCGCTCAATTCATGCCGCGAAGGATTCAATTGAAGGCGCGGTAGCGGACGGGGCTCGCGGCTGAGCTGCAGGTCTGCTTGCTCAAGATGATTGGCATAGAGATGGACATCCCCAAACGTGTGTACAAAATCGCCGGGCTTTAGCCCCGTGACTTGCGCCACCATCAAGGTCAACAACGCGTAGCTCGCAATATTGAAAGGTACTCCCAGGAAGATGTCCGCGCTCCGCTGATACAACTGGCAACTCAATTCGCCCTCGCTCACATAGAATTGGAAAAGCGTGTGGCACGGCGGCAAGGCCATGCTATGGATCTCAGCCGGATTCCAGGCACTGACGAGTAAGCGACGGGAATCGGGGTTGCGCCGAATCTGCGCTACCACCTCCGCGATCTGGTTCACCGACGTCCCGTCCGCCCCGCGCCAGTCCAGCCACTGAGCGCCGTAAACCCGGCCCAGATTTCCGTTCACATCCGCCCATTCATTCCAAATGGTGACGCCTCGTTCTTGGAGCCATCGGATGTTGGTTTCGCCCCGAAGAAACCAGAGCAACTCGTAGAGAATGCTCTTGAGATGCACTTTTTTGGTGGTGACCAGAGGAAAGCCGTCCGCCAGCCGGTAGCGGGTCTGGGCCCCAAATAGGCTGTAGGTGCCGGTGCCGGTCCGGTCCGCTTTGAACCGACCCTGCTGTCGAACCTGACGAAGAAGCTCAAGATAGGGACGCATACACGACCTTCATTTTTCCAAGAATCAGCTCCTGACGATGGGTGCTCGCGAGAGCCCGGCAAGCGCCGCGAGTGGATTTTGATCCTCCACGACCCATTTCGAGCGCCGCGAGGCTCTTTGCTCGAATTTCACCACCGATTGGGTGGTGTCCGCCCTGGGTCCATCTCGGGATTTTGAAGAAAGAATGGTTTTCCTTTACCTGAGGCCTTTGGTCAGATCGAATAGGGGTTTGCCGTCGTTCGCAGCTTATTGGGACCTACCATGCGTTGTCTTGTTACTGCTGGCCCCACCTTCGAGCCCCTTGATCGGGTTCGTCGGCTGACCAATTTTTCGACCGGCACCCTGGGCACGGCCCTCGCCAGCCACCTCGCAGCCAGCGGGCACGAGGTCACGCTTTTACGCAGTGATACCGCCACCGCAGTCCCACCTCTTCCACCGGTTAAAATTCTGCCTTTTAGTACCACGGCTGATCTGGCTGGCCAATTTCTCGCTCAGGCGAACGACGCGCCGATCGCTATTTTTCACGCCGCCGCGGTGAGCGATTTTTCGTTTGGCCCCGTTTATGAACGACAACCCGCGGGGCACTTGGAGGTGATTCACGGGGGCAAGATTTCGACCCGGACCGGTTGCCTCCTGGTAACACTGAGGCCCACTCCGAAGATCCTTCCAAATCTCCGCGAATGGTTTCCTCGCGCCGTCATCATCGGTTGGAAATACGAAGTGGATGGGCTTCGACCCGATGTGCTCGCCAAAGCCCATCGGCAATTGGTTGAGTGTACGAGTGACGCCTGTGTGACAAATGGACCCGCGCACGGCCCAGGGTTTAGCTTGGTGGTCGGAGAAACGGTCGTAGCCCTCTCCGACCAAAACGCCCTCTTTCAAGCTCTGACGGCTCTACTCGAAAAAACCGGAGCTGAAGGCGGTTCGGTAACCGGCCCCTGATCCCAATTTGGGTTCAAGGTCAGACCCTGGTTTCCGGGAGGATCAGAAAGGGTCTGAAAAATCGCGGCTAAACCGAAGCGCGCCTCGCCCGGCCTTCTGCCCAATGCCGAAGCCTTCGGATTTGCTCGTCCATCGTCCGCGCCAGCGGGACGGTCGTTTGGACCGCGTCCAAGACGTGATCCGTGGTGATTTCTACGCCCGCGTGAAAGGCTTCATAGAGTGCGCTATTAATGGCTTCTTCCAATTCGGCACCGCTGAAATCCCCGGCCGCAATGGCGAGGGTGCCCACGTCATAATGGTCCGGGTTACGTCCTCTTTTTGCGAGATGGACGCGCAAGATTGCCTCCCGTTCAGTCACGTTCGGGAGATCCACGAAAAAGATCTCATCCAGGCGACCTTTTCGCAGGAGTTCAGGTGGTAGCTGCGAAATGTCATTGGCGGTCGCCACCACAAAGACCGGTGATCGCTTTTCGGATAACCAGGTAAGGAACGTCCCGAAGACTCGGGCCGAAGTGCCCCCATCTCCGGCCCCACTGCCCGCAGCTCCCGCAAACGCCTTGTCCACTTCATCCACCCATAACACGGCTGGGGCGACACTTTCCGCCACGGCGATGGCTCGGCGGATATTCTCCTCTGAAGAACCCACCAATCCGCTAAACATTCGCCCCATATCGAAGCGCAACAGCGGTAATTGCCAGAGCGTACTGACCGCTTTCGCGGAAAGGCTTTTTCCACAGCCTTGTACTCCCAACAACAACATGCCGCGCGGGGCCGGCAATCCGAAGGCTCGGGCCTCGGGAGTGAAAGCCGCCGACCGTTTCGATAGCCAATCTTTTAACAGATTTAACCCGCCCACATTACCAAAATGTTCCTCCGAGGCGTGGTATTCCAACAGGCCAGATTTCCGAACAATTTGCTGCTTTTCCGCAAAAACTGCGTTGACGTCATCCCCGGAGAGTCGGCCATCGCTGACGACGATCTTGGCAAATACATTTTCCGCCTCACCCAAAGTGAGTCCGAGCGCCGCCTGGAGGAGTCGATCACGTCCGGCGGCGTCCAGGTCTACGTCGACATGCTTCAGCTCCGTCACCTCACGAACGATTCTGTCAAGCAATTCTCCCAAATCCTCCCGGCTGGGCAGTGGCAAATGAAGCACCGTCATTTCCTTTTCGATTTCCGGTGGCACTTCGAGAACCGGCCCGACCAGGATTAGAGTTTTGAGACTATGTTTGAGGTGCAGCGCGATATCCTTCAAGCGCCGCACGACCTGGGGATGCTGGCGAGTCAGGTACGGATGTAAATCTTTGAAGACAAACAAGGCCGGTTCGACCTGTTCGAGAATTGAATCCAGGGCTGCCAAAGGATCTCGGGTCGAGGCCACCTGGCTCTTTCGAGATTGGACATTGGTGCCACCCGGAATCAAACCGGTCGAACTTGCCCATTCAAAAACCCTTTTACCCCGCCGTTCCGCCACGGTGGCCACAATCTCCAACGCCCGCAATTCCTCGGCGGTAACGATGTAAAGTAGCGGATATCGCGCTCGAATGAGCAGCTCAAGTTCGGCACCAAACGCAAGGGACATTTGAAGGAAGGTAGGGGGCATAAACCGAGTTGTCAGTGGTGGGGGATCGTTTTCAATTCCCTAGAATCTAGACCCAATATTTCATTCTCCGCTGTCCGAACCGTAGGCACCGCCGGACAACGGGGTTGTCTCCGGCCAACAATAGCCTAGGGTGTATCGCTATGACATCCGTCCAGACCGTCTCACTGACCCGCGATTGCGACGGGGTGCAAATCCCGGTGGGAAACGTGGTGACCCTCCCTGCCGGCACCGACGTCGATATCACTCAAACTTTGGGTGGATCCTACACCGTGCATGCGTTGGGGGGCTTGTTTCGCATCAATGCCAAAGACGCGGATGCCTTGGGATTAAAGCCGAACGAGCAGGTGGGGCAGGCTTTTCCGATCGGCGAATTAGCCGATGAAAAGATGGTTTGGGAAACGTTGCGAACCTGTTATGACCCGGAAATTCCGGTGAATATCGTCGACCTGGGTTTGGTGTATGACCTGGGCCTTGAGGATCTTCCGAATAAAAACAAAAAGGTATTCGTGAAGATGACGCTGACTGCGCCGGGTTGTGGCATGGGCGCCACGATTGCGGGTGATGCCCAACAAAAACTCCTCATGCTGCCCGGGATTGATGATGCGAGCGTTGAAATCGTCTGGGATCCGCCGTGGCACCAAAGTATGATTACGGCTGACGGTCGGCGCCATTTGGGAATTGAGTGATCGAAGGGGCCCGGCTTCTCGTACGATTTCTGACCTCTTCAAAGCATGTGGAAGCTTTCTCTCCCGTGGTGGGAGTTTGTCATCCGTGCGGTGGTGGTGTATTCGTTTTTGCTTGCGCTGCTTCGCTTTACCGGTCGGCGTCAGGTCGGACAATTGGCGCCCTTTGATTTGGTGTTGCTGCTCGTGTTGAGCAACACCATTCAAAACGCCATGAACGCTGGCGATAATTCGATATTGGCCGGGTTTATTCTCGCGGTGACGCTGGTGACCCTCAATTATTTGGTGGGACTTGCGACCTTTAAGAGCCGTAAACTGGAGCGCCTGATTGAGGGTCGACCCGAGCTGCTCATTCATGCGGGCCATCTCTACACCGACGTACTCAATCGCGAACACATCACTCACGAAGAACTTCGGGCAGCGTTGCGGGCCGAGGGGTGTGAACGGATCGAGGACGTCCTCCATGCCGTTCTGGAAAACAATGGGCACATCACGGTTCTGACGAGGAAGGCCCCCGGCGCCCGAGGGCCGACCGAGGGCGTGAGCGCAAAACCAGTCTCCGCAGTGTCTGGACAGCCGCTTTGACGCTCCAGGAAGTTTGTTCCAGGGCCGCCAATGCTTGGTCGTCGGTGGCTCCGGTTAATTCGATGGCGATTCGCTTTGCTCGGTCTCGGAGCTTGGCGTTGGAAGGGTTGAGATCGACCATCAAGTTCCCGATCACCTTGCCACTGCGCGCCAAAACGAGGGTGGTGAGTAGATTGAGCACCAGCTTTGTGGCCGTGCCTGATTTGAGGCGAGTGGAACCCGTTAGAATCTCGGGACCCACATCAATCGCTAAAACGAGGTTCGGCTTCGTTCCCCTGACAAATTCCAAATTTGGGTTGAAGCACAGCAAGGCCGTGGTGGCGTGCCGAGCTTGGGCTTCCGCTAAGGCACCCCAGACAAATGGGGTACGGCCGCTGGCGGCGATTCCAAGGACGACATCTTTCTGATTCACTCCCCGGAATCGAATCGCTTGGGCTCCCGCGGACGCATCGTCTTCCGCCCCTTCGACCGCGGCATAGACTGCGGTCGCGCCACCCGCGATAATTCCTTGGATAAGTTCAGGTGGAGTGCGAAAAGTCGGCGGACACTCGCTGGCATCCAGAACACCCAAGCGCCCGCTCGTCCCGGCACCCACATAAAAAAGTCGGCCGCCGTTCTTAAACGCGCGGGTGACCCGCCGGACTAAGCGTTCTAAATCACCCCGATGCGCTCGGATGGCGGCGGGGATTTTTTCATCTTCACCGAGCATCAGTTCGATCGCTTGTGAAAGCGGCATCCGGTCGAGGTTAGCCGAACGTAAATTGCGCTGTTCGGTCGGAGAAATGGCTTTGGAACGAGGAATGAAAGTGGTGGGCGTGCGTGGCAGAACTCGACCGCTGGCCACTGGCCGGGCGAGCGTGTCGGGCATCGCCGCCTCTCGGGCCAAGAGCAAGGCTCCCCACACGGTTTCTCGATCCATGATTCGCACGATGGTGCCGGGTCTTTCCTTTTGGAGTTGACGTCCAAACCGGGTCGATGCCTTTGGTTGTTGGGTAAAAGTAGAGCCACACAGGATGAATTCGACGTTCCCGCTGGGTCCCGCCAATCGTTGGGCCGCGGTGAGAGCCTGGTCCAGCAACCCTCGGCGCACATGGTCCAAGAGCCTTTGGGCAAATCGGTCGTTTTCGGCGGCCGCAAAAAACACCTCCGGCGCGAGCGCGGCCACGTCGGTTTTAGTGGCCGCTTGTCGCCAGTCGATGAGCGCTTCCGGTTCATTCAGCAACAGTCGGCGGAGGAATCGACTCCCCAACGCTGGGAGGTTGCCGGATGAATCGTAGGCGGCGATTACTTCCCGCAGGGCGGTTGCTGCAAGGTCATAGCCGCTGCCGCGATCACCGAGTAAATGTCCCCATCCACCGATTTTCGTGGTGGTTCCCGCCGGGTTCCGGCCGTAGCAACAGGAGCCGGTGCCACTGAGAACGATAATTCGCGCCTGGGGTACTTGGGGTGCTTTAAGGGATTTGCTTTTTGCAGCGCCCAGCTCAGCGGCTCGTAGAGCGGTTTCGAGGTCGTGATCTACCCGATGCGGGACGTCGGGCCAAACCGCTGCCAGGGCCGCACTGACTCGGTGTCGGTCGGCCGCGTCCCGACATCCTGCGAGCCCGACCCCGAGCGCGGTGGGTTCGGGTAGGATTTGGGCAAGGGCTTGAAAATGTTCGACCAAGGCCTGGTCGGTGGTGAGGCGTAGATTGCAGGGCCCGGACTCGACCTGGGCCAAGAGCTTGAATGCGGCATCCGTCGCGAGCGCGCTCGTGCGCGTACCGCCACCTTCGATGCCCACTAAAACTTCACGCATGTCGGTAGGATAAAGTCCGTGTTGGTCGGTCGGCAAAACTGGTGCTGGTGGCTATCGTTGGTCGATGGTGCCGGACGCGGTCGGTCATCACTCCGAACGGGGTCTCTTTTTCGGGCGCTCCAACTTGGCTCGCTTCAACCGGAGTTATCCGCTTAGCTTCCCTCAATGCTCCGTATCTACCATCTCGTAAGAGTTCTTGCGGCGGCGGGTTGCCTCGGGATCGGGAGGGCGAAAGAGTTGCCCAAATTGGAACTGCCCGGCGCCCGCCCTGATGGCTCGATTTTGCTCCCCAATCAGTGGTCTCTTCGACCTGCCGGCAAACAGGTTTCATTGGGCGATTTCCCCGTGAATATTGCGGTGCATCCTTCGGGAAAATATGCGGTGGTGCTGCACGCGGGCTACGGTTCTCATGAGTTGGTCTCGGTCGCTATTCCAGCGGGGAAGATGATCGCCCGGGCACGAGTTGAAGAGGCGTTTTATGGGGTTGTTTTTGCCCCGGACGGATTCCGCATTTATTGCAGCGGGGCAGGGGAGGAAGTGGTTCACAGTCTGGCTTTCAAGGAAGGCAATTTTTCCGATCCACAAGTCCTCCGTTTACGGGGGGAAAAGGAACGCGGTATCCCCGCCGGGCTCGCCATTTCTTCGGATGGAACTGAATTGTTCGCGACCGAAGTTTACGGTCAGGGAATTGTTTCAGGTCTCTTGAGTGCGGGAGGTGCCGGATTTACGCCACGCTACTTATCGCTTCATGCCCAAGTGGCCCCTGATCTGGCGGCGACCCGTTTATCGACGGATCCCAATTTGGCGGCGGCGGAAAAGCGGATTGCAGCTCAGCGCGACGTGCTGAGTGCGGACGCGCCTTTTCCGTACGGGTGCAGTCTGGATACTGCCCGAAATCGATTGTACGTCACCCTCTGGGGCCGGGCGGAGGTGGCGGTAATCGATCTAACCACCCGAACCGTCGTGGCGCATTGGCCCACGGAAGAGCACCCGAATGAACTCCTATTGGCGCCGGATGGCAGTCGATTGTTTGTGGCGAATGCCAATCGGAATACGGTGTCGGTGTTTGACGCCGCGACAGGGAAAGTTTCAGAAACTTTGTCCGCTGCGATGCAGCCTGAAGAATTGCCAGGTTCGACTCCTAATTCACTCGCCCTTTCGCCGGACGGTCGGTTGTTGTTCGTTGCCAATGCGGGGAACAATAACGTGGCAGTGTTCGATCTCGAACATCCAGGCCACGCACGATCCTTAGGTTTTATCCCGGTGGGTTGGTATCCGACGTCCGTCCGTGTCACCCCGGACGGCCGACATTTGCTGGTCGCCAACGGGAAGGGGTTGACCTCCCGGGCCAACCGCCACGGGCCCCAAGCAGGCCGAGAGGTCCCGGGAAATGTGGAGGAATATATCGGAGGATTGTTGTTGGGGACGTTGAGTATCATCCCCTTGCCCGCTCTGGGAGAACCGTTGAACGAGGCCATGGCTAAACATACGGAACGGGCCTTCCGTTGTACCCCTCAGCCGACGCAGCCGCAGGCGCCCGTGAAACGAGACCGGGAAAATCCCATTCCCGCGGTCGTGGGTGGCAAGAGTCCCATTAAATATGTTCTTTATATTATTAAGGAAAATCGCACCTATGACCAAGTCCTCGGCGACCTCTCGCAGGGTAATGGTGATCCGGGCTTGTGTCTATTTGATGAACGCATCACCCCGAACCATCATCGACTTGCTAAAGAATTTGTTCTTCTCGACAATTTTTACGTCGATGGTGAAGTGAGTGCGGATGGGCACGAATGGACGGTCGGGGCGTATGCGACGGATTTTGTCGAAAAGAATTGGCCGCTCAGTTATGGGCATAATACCCAGGGCAAATATCCCTATCCGGCGGAAGGCAATTTCCCAATCGCATCCCCAGCCAATGGTTACCTTTGGGATCGCGCTCGCGAGGCGGGCGTGAGTTATCGCAGCTATGGTCAATTTATCGCCCTACCCGCAAATCCTACGAATTCGCTGCGCGCCCGGGTGAAATCCCTTGAAGGCCACTTTGATCCCGGATATCGGCCGTGGGATATGGATTATCCGGATGTGAAACGAGCAGATCGGTTCTTAAGCGAACTCCAGCGATTTGAGCGTGAGGGAAAGATGCCGCGGCTACAGATTATTCGTTTGCCGAACGATCACACGTTTGGGACCACGGTGGGTAAGCGGACTCCCCGAGCAATGGTGGCGGACAATGATTTAGCGTTGGGCCGCTTGGTGGAGGGGGTCACCCGGTCAAAGTTTTGGCCGACGACGGCCATTTTTGTGGTCGAAGATGACGCGCAGAATGGTCCGGATCATGTCGATGCCCACCGGACGATTGCCTTCGCGATGAGCCCTTACGTGAAGCATCAATTTCGTGATTCGACCCTGTATTCGACTTGTTCCATGTTGCGGACGATGGAGTTGATTCTAGGCCTCAAACCGTTGAGTCAATTCGATGCTCACGCCACTCCCATGTATCGGGCTTTCCAAGCGCGCCCGGATCGCCGGACTTATACGGCGGTGACCGTGTCTGCGGATCGGGACGAAAAGAATCTGGCGGACAACTGGGGGGCGGCGGCTTCGGCGGCGATGGATTTTTCGAAGGAAGACGCCGCGGACGATTTGCAGCTGAACGAAGTCGTTTGGCGTTCCGTGAAGGGTGCGGGTTCGCCGATGCCGAGTCCACGTCGAGCGGCGTTTGTCCGAGGTGGGGACGACGATGATTGATCCGCGGCTCGCCGATCACTTTGGCTCGGTCGGTTCAAGTTCGAGTTTCAATTTCGGAGCCGTAATTCGCGGGAGCGCCTTCGGTGGTGAGAAGGGATGATCGGGAGACAGGTTTTCCTCCGATACGTTGGCTGCAAGATTGCGGCTCAGTTTTGCCTTGAGATCCGCGTGTTCTGGGCGGGTGACGTTCGCCAAGCTTGCCCGGGCCTCTTCCCAACGCCCCATTTTTATCTGCCAACGTGCCATGTGAACAAAGACGCCTTCCCGATCCGTTTCATTGTCGGAGACCGCCAAGGCTTCCCGCCAGGCGGTGAGTGCCTGCTCGGCGAGGCGGAGTTCCGCGGCGCGCTTCTCGTCCGGCGTGGTGGATGGAACCGGTTTGACGCCATAATAGGTCTGGGCGTATTCATAGGCGTAACGGAAACTACTGGGGGCTAATTTTCGGCACAACCGATACTCCTGGAGTGCCCGCTCAAAGACGGCCTGTTCGTCGCACCGGAAGTATTCCATCGCATCTTTTCGAAACAAAAAAACGGTGGTGCCGTAGTTAAAGTGGTAAAGCGGTTCAAAGGGGCGCAGCTCGATGGCTTTTTCGTAGGCAGCAAAACCATTTGTAATCGGGCCGACATGAGCAAAATGATTGGCGTAATTGTTCCACGTCACCGCATTTTTTGGATCGGAGTCGAGCGCTAGTTTTAGCTGTTCCAAGACTTCGAAGTCTTCACCGTGCGTATCCAAATGATCCGCAAAAGCGAGCCGTGCGCGCACGTGGTTCGGGTGGTTTTTGAGGAAATTTTCGTATTTTCCCCGAACGCGATTGATGACTTCCAATAGCTGTTTCCGAATCGCTTCGCGTTGGGTGTTGAGAACCGTTGATCGCGTGGGATCGGGCGGTGGCGCGTTCGCTAGGATTTTTTCGATTTCATCGTCTCCGTCGTCGTCGTCTTTGAGGATCGCCTGGAATTCTATCTCAGTGGGGTCGGTGGGGTCGACGGCCGTCGTGCCCGCGAAGGGGGCCAGCGTGTCCGAAACCAAGTTGGACAGTGCCACCGGCCTATTCGTGGCCAGCAGGAGGCTGAGGGCACCCATTAGCAAATCACTCATTCGTGCAATCATCAGAATACGGACTGTTTCAAAGGTGGCTAGTCCGGATATTTCGTCACTCGATCGGGGTACGTCGCGTGATTCGGACCGCGACATGTCGGGCGGTTGGCAGAATGAATTTCTTCACCTCAACGGTCACCTCAGCAGGACGAAACTCTTTCACGACCATTTCAGCGAGGTCGACGGCCAGGGTTTCGATAAGCTTCCAGCTGCGGCCATCGCCAAATTTCAGCAGGCGTTGGCTCAACGCGAAATAGTTGAGGGTGGCATTCAGGTCATCGGTGGCGGCCGCCTGCCTAAAATCGAGGCCCAGCTCGAGCGAGAGGTGGAGGCGCTGGGCTTGGGAACGCTCCTCATCGGGGACGCCGACGTGATACCAAACTTCGAGGTCCGCGAGGGTAATCGTGTCCATACTTGAAAGGGTAAACCCCATTTCCTCCGTAAACCATTGAGACTGAAGTTTGGCTAGCCGGGGACGACGTGGGACACCTGATCGGCGACCCACACAAGCCTACCAAAGACTCGAACGGGATCGAGACTAGGACCTACAGCGACGCTCACGCTCCGGTGAAGGGGGAGACGTGCATTCCCTTTGCGGGTGCATTCATGGGCGGCACCTGTGCTAAGATTTTGTCAGAGATCATGCGAGGTCGAAGCGATCTAGGTTCATCACCTTGTTCCAGGCCGCGATGAAGTCTTGGACGAATTTCTCCTCCGCATCCGAACTGCCATAAACCTCCGCCAGGGCGCGGAGCCGAGAGTCTGAGCCGAAAACCAGATCGACTCGCGTGCCGGTCCACTGAATTGCACCCGTCTTGCGATCGCGCCCCTCGAACACGTCTGCGTCTTTCGAGACCGGTGTCCACTCCGTGCCGATGTCGAGCAGGTTCACGAAGAAGTCGTTGGTCAGCGCTTCGGGGCGCTTCGTAAATACGCCGTGGCAGTTATGGCCGCCCTGGGTGTTCAGGACGCGCAGGCCGCCGATCAGCGCCGTCATTTCGGGCGCAGTCACGGTCAGTAGTTGCGCCTTATCGATCAGCAGTGCTTCGGCTGGCACGGTGTATTTACCTTTGAGGTAATTGCGGAAGCCGTCCGCGATGGGCTCGAGCACGGCGAAGGAGGCGGCATCGGTCTGCGTCTGCGAGGTGTCCATGCGACCCGGGGTGAACGGGACCGTGACCGGGTGACCGGCGTTCTTCGCCGCTTGCTCAATGCCGGCGCAACCGCCGAGCACAATGACGTCCGCGAGCGAGACCTGCTCGCCGCCTTTGGCTGTCTCGTTGAACGCGCCCTGGATACCTTCGAGGGTCTTGAGCACTTTCGCCAGCTGTTGGGGCTGGTTGACGGCCCAATCCTTCTGCGGTGCCAGGCGGAGACGGGCACCGTTCGCGCCGCCCCGCATGTCGGAACCGCGGAACGTGGACGCCGAAGCCCAGGCGGTGGAAACCAACTGTGAGACGGACAGACCGGACGCCAGAATTTTGTCCTTTAGGGAGGAGATGTCCGGCGCACCAATGAGTTTGTGATTCACTGCTGGAATGGGGTCCTGCCAGAGGAGGACTTCAGCGGGAACCTCCAGGCCGAGATAACGGGCGCGTGGGCCCATGTCGCGGTGCGTCAGCTTGAACCAAGCCCGGGCAAACGCGTCGGCAAACTGCTTCGGATCTTTCAGGAAGCGCCGCGAGATTTGCTCGTAAGCCGGGTCGAACCGTAGCGCGAGGTCGGTCGTCAGCATGGAGGGCGCAATGCGCTTCGAAGCATCGTGCGCGTGCGGCACGGTTCCATTGCCCGCACCGTTTTTCGGTGTCCACTGATGCGCACCGGCCGGGCTCTTCGTGAGTTCCCATTCGTAGCCAAACAGGTTTTCGAAAAAGTTATTGCTCCACTTCGTCGGCGTCGTGGTCCAAGTGACTTCGAGGCCGCTGGTGATCGCGTCGCCGCCCTTGCCAGTGCCGAAACTGTTCTTCCAGCCGAATCCCTGTTCTTCGAGGCTGGCGGCTTCCGGCTCCGACCCCACATGCGTGGCCGGGCCTGCGCCGTGGGTCTTGCCGAAGGAATGGCCGCCTGCGATGAGCGCCACCGTCTCCTCGTCGTTCATCGCCATGCGGGCGAAGGTTTCGCGGATGTCGCGCGCCGCCGCCACTGGATCGGGGTTCCCGTTGGGCCCTTGCGGGTTGACGTAAATTAACCCCATTTGCACGGCCGCCAGTGGGCTCTCAAGATCCCGGTCGCCGGAATAGCGTTGGTCCTCTAGCCAAGTGGTTTCTTTGCCCCAATAGACGTCGTGATCTGGCTCCCAAGTGTCGCCCCGGCCGCCGGCGAAGCCGAACGTCTTGAAACCCATCGTTTCGAGCGCGACGTTGCCCGTGAGAATCATCAGGTCGGCCCACGAAATTTTACGGCCATACTTCTGTTTGATCGGCCAAAGGAGTCGGCGCGCCTTGTCCAGGCTGACGTTGTCCGGCCAGCTATTGAGCGGGGCGAAGCGCTGCTGGCCCCGACCGCTACCGCCGCGTCCGTCACCGGTGCGGTAGGTGCCGGCGCTGTGCCACGCCATGCGAATGAATAAAGGTCCGTAGTGGCCGAAATCCGCCGGCCACCAGTCCTGTGAGTTGGTCATTAGCACCGCGAGATCCTGCTTCAACGCCGCCAGGTCGAGGCTCTTGAACTCCTTTGCGTAGTTGAATTGCTCACCCATCGGATCGGACTTGGAGGAATGCTGGTGCAGCAGTTCGACCTTCAACTGGTTCGGCCACCAATCTCGGTTGGTGGTGGCGGGGGCAGTGGCGCCGTGGTTGAACGGGCATTTGGCTTCGGTTGACATGGATATTTCTAATGGTCGCTTGCGGTGAAGTTGTGAATGAGCGGTTCGTGTTCGGCCTGACTACGCCTGTGTTCAATTGCTGCTTGCCCGAAATTTGCTGATTACCGCGTCCGTCGTGGTCATGATTTCACGTTTCTTTGACACTGACAAAACTACGTTTTGCTTGTTGAATAATTAACCAAATTAAGAGCTAGAGTTGAAATGCTTTTTTTCTTTTCCCACCATAGTTGCTGCCGAGGGAGATGCAACAGCTTCGCTACGTCGTAGCGGTCGTGCGGTCGGGCAACTTTTCGCGCGCCGCCGCGCAGTGTCAGGTCTCCCAGCCCTCCCTGAGCCAGTAATTCCAGAAACTGAAAGATGAATTGGGCGAGCGGCTTTTCGACCGCCTGAAACCTGAGGCAAAGCGAACTCCGCAGGGCGAAGGGTTCTTGCGTCATGCGGTTTGCATCCTCGAAGTAGCGGACACGGCGAAGCGCGAAGCGGCCGAGGCAAAGGATTTATTGCCCAGCCCGGCCGCCGTCGGCGTGTTGCCAACGATTCTTGATAGGAATTTGAATTCTCAACGACTCCGTACGTTTCAAAATGAATCCCTTGGAATTCCACCGAGCCCGCGATCATTCCCACCAAGAACGGGTTGCCGCCGAGTCGACGGTTGTACCTGCCCCGTAATCATTGTTGGTTCCCCCTGCCCGTTTCACCCACAAGAGATTGCCGTCGCGAGGGTATTTGGCGAGCAGCGCGTCGGTGCCGCCGACACTGGCGATCGAGGTACTACCGAACGCCGACATAGACGTTCCCGACCGGATCGGTCTGCACGCAAAAGGCGCTTCGTCTTCCGACGGATCCAGTGATTTGCCGGGCCCAAAGGAACTTTGAATTCCGATCATACTTCGCCAGGAAGGCGTCGGCGTATCCATTGGTTCCGTTCGCGTTGAGGTTGGTCGTTCCAATGGTGGCCGTGCCGATGAACGAGCCCGAGATAAAAACGTTTCCGTTCCCATCCAGCGCCAGTGACCTTCCGCTGTCCGTCGAATTTCCTCCCGCTTTCTGCACGGAGGCGAATGATGGAGTGGACCGCACCCGCAGGTGGGTGACGAGAGAGGTTGCCGAACCGCCTGAATTGACCGCGCCGACGTAGTAAGTCGCCGAATCTCCCTCGGTTAATG
>JAYVTS010000367.1:0-4349 GCA_043788645.1 Verrucomicrobiota bacterium | reverse complement strand
GACTGTCCCTGACTTTTCATATAACCCCCGGGATTCGCTATCGGCTGGAATTCTCCGACGACCTCGTCGCCTGGGCGTTGGGTGAACCGTTTACGGCGGAGGCCGCAGAGCAGTTGCTCGACATCACTCCGGACACCGCCGCCCGTTATTGGCGCCTTCGCGCCTTGCCGTAATTGCGAATCACCTTACGGCTAAGCCGCACTGGACTCGCGGCCACGAATCGACGAATTTTTTCGGGTTACCAACGACTATCATGTTCAAGAACGCCACCTCCCGAGCTCGGTTTGGCTTGATGGTCCTTTCCGGCTGGTTGGCCAGCATCGCCGGCCTGGCCGACAATCCCCTCACCTTGAAGTTGAGTTTGCCTCTCGATGATGAGGTCATTCAACGCGTCACCCGGGCCGAAGGAAAAAATTACCATCGCCGGTGTCTGGTCGGCAGGCGCCGCCGTGCCGGACCGCTTGGAAGCGCGTCTCGTCTGCAAAGAAACCAAAATAGCCTGGTAGACTCTTACCTCACCCACCTCCGGCCAAAACCAGTTTCGCGCGGAACTAAAAACGTCGGCTGGCGGTTGGTTTCGCCTAGAGGTACGGTTGAAGCGTCAAGACGCTATTTCCGCGGAGCGTCCAGAACCAAATCTATCAGTAGTCCTAACAACTGCGCTGCTTGGTTGCAGTAAGAGTTGATGGGGCTAAGTCGCAGATGCCCAAAACTTTTCTGTTGCCGATATGAAATCCAACTTCTTCGCCCCCCTTGTTGCCTGGCTCATGACGTCCTTCTGCGTGGAGGTGTTGGGCGCCAATCTGCCGCCACAGCTCGATGCTGTCCCGGATCAAACGGTCACCGAAGGGTCGTCGTTCACCTATCAACTCCACGCAACCGACGCAGATGTCCCGGTCCAACCTATCTCCTTTGGAATCATCACCGGACCCGATGGCATCAGTGTTTCACCGACGGGCTTGCTGAACTGGACGCCGACGCCGACGCAAGCGGGCAGCTCGTACCCGGTCACCGTGATTGCAGCGGACAACCAGGCCGGTCGCGCTGACCAAAGCTTCAATATCGTCGTCCGACCACGAAACGTGTTGTCGGCGCATTGGGTTGGCGCCGCCGATGGCATTTGGAATAATCCGACCAATTGGGACATTGGCCGGATCCCCAACGATACCGCCGCGGATGTCTTTGACGTTTTCTGGAGTGAACACGCGGTCACGGTTCACCTTGGGGGGGACGTTTCCGTTCGGAGTTTTTTCTTTGAGAGCGGCGGTACGTTGGATCTCTAATCTCCTTCAAACGGTCTCGCCATTCAACAACGGTTTTATTGGGCCGATGGCGCCGTAGTCGGCCAGGGTCCGATAACGGTACACGGTCGATCAACGCTGCACGGTTCCCGGGCGGACTCGCTCACGCTGCGAGATCAATGTCAACTCGTGTTGAAAGACTACTGCGAACTGGAAACGGACTTGCGATTTGAGGGTAATGCCAGGCTGGCCGTTGAACTTGGCGCCACGCTCGGCCTGGCCCAACGCGGAGGGTTGCGGCGAATTTCCGGTGCGCCCGAACTCCGTAACAATGGCACGATTCGCATTTGGGGTTCGCCCGGTCCGTTCCTTTTATATTTGTACATAACTTTGGGAGGATCATCACGTTTGCGAATAGCATTGCTTTTGACACGGGCGCGGGCACGGATCTGATCCAGGAGGCCGGTGGAATCCTGGAGTTGGGCTCCTTCACGGGCGCAACTCTCAACGGCAAGGTGCTAGTGAAGCAAGGTAGCACAGTCTTCGGGGAAGCGATGATCCGGGAAGCCATCATCGAGGGCGAAGCCCACGGGAGGCTGAGTTTTCAAATTCTCACTTTGGCTCCCACGGCGATCAGCAAATTCGAATTAAGCGGACCGCAGGGAAGCCTGTCGACTACCCAGAACCTCCCGCTCGCACTGGCGGGCCAACTCCAGCTGGGGTCGCTTCGGGGTTTGATTCCGGGTCCAAACGATCAATTTGAAATTGTCCGCGCCAACGCAGGAACTACCGGGCAATTCGCCGGGGCGGATTTCGGAAAACGAGTGCAATTGCCGGGGGGAACAGGCTCGTTGCTGCTGACGCGTTCAGCGGATTCGCAGGCCATTCGGCTCGGCTCCTTTCTGCCGCCGCCAGTGGTTCTCGATGGGGTGCCCTTAAACTTCCGAATGCCCGACGCGGTGCCCGGAGTGGGAGGTTGCTTCGTTGTACCGCACCCCGCCATTGACCTCCCGGTCGGCAATTGGGCCGGGGGAAGTCTTAGGGTGGAGTTCACGGACGGCTTAAACCTCGCCTTCGACCGGCTTGAGTATCGCCGCAATCCACAGTTTCCAGAAGCGGACGAAATTGTATTCGAGGGACTGCCCGAGGCAGAGCAGACGGTTCGCTTTCGCGGCGCCGCCTTCGGGACCGCCCGAATCAAGGACGGACGGATGATCGCCACACTCAACGCTCAAGCGCAAAATGAAGCCATCGTGGCGCTTTTGGGTCGGCTCTATTATGCAAACACTCAGCTGACCGGGGAATGGTTCAAGCGGTCTGACGCCCGCTATTCCTCGCACACGATCGCAGTCACCTTGACCGACAGCACCGGGAACGAAGAAACGGTGAGCCGACCGGTGGATTTTCCGTTTTTGATTGGACTTAAGCTTGAAGACTCACTGCTCTTGCCGGCGGGGGAGCAGGCGGTGCTTCATCTCCAGGGCAGATTCTCGAATGCGCAAATATTGCCCGTTCCGTTTCTAGCGGCGGATTGGAGCGAAAGCTGCCACAATCAGGGCGTACTTGCCGCTGCCGACCTCGCGTTTCCTGGAATCCGCACCGTCGTCAGTCTGAAGGATACAAACGGAGTACCGATAATACCCTACTGCTGTGCCGTCTATGCCGGGACGGGGGCGATGTTTGCGGGGATCGATATCTATGAAGGCGTACGCGTACGGCTAAAGCTGGAGGATCTGGCTCCTTTGGAACGGGCTCTGGTGACTTTTTTTGGAGACGTCGGAGAAGTGATCGATACGGCGCCCGGAAACTGTGCCCTAATTTACCAACTAATTTACCGGTATCAGGTTAAATCGTGTGAAACGTCTTCTGCGAATCGCGGTGCCCGCCTCGCGACGGACACCGGTCTGGCAACGCTTCCGCCTCCCACCACGTTTTATGCCCTCGAAGACCTCATGAAGGGTACCTCGGGCGGGCAGCATTGGGTGGATCTCTATAGGCAATACAGCGCCGAAGTGGTTGGTGAGTTCATCCTGCATCCGAACCTGTTGATCCGGGCACAGGAACTGATCGCCGCCTTTCATCCGGGAGTGGCGGCGTTGCTGGCCGGTCAGGGCGACACCGTCTTCATTACCCCCCCAATGATCACCCAGTTGAACGCCTTCTGGAACCTGCTCGCCCAGCACGCCAGCCCCGCGTTGAAGACCGTGCTCGAACAAGAGCAGGCGCGGTTCAGGGGCTTCGAGTTGTTTCAAGGCGTGACGTTCGCTCACTGGGCCGGCGTCCTGGGACTGCCGATCCCAAGCCAACCCCGCGTCTATATCTCGCTCACTCGACGCGACGCAAATCGCTTTCGTTTGGGGCTAAACGACATTCCCGGCGCCGACTTCGTGCTCTGGCGCAGTCTGGATTTGCACCATTGGGAATCGGTGCCGAACGCAACCGTGGAACGCGATGGTGCCTCGATGCTTTATACCGATCCCGCTCCATCTGTCGCGGCGGCATACTACGAACTGACAAGATCGGTGGATGAAGCACTTAACACCACGAAGAAAAAAAAGGGATAGGTGAGTTGAGAAATTTAATCGTCAATTTAAACAGCCTAAATTATTATGTTGTGAAGTCGGTTTTTCAATCGGCCTGTCCCTTCGCTTGGTCCCTTCGCTTGATGGATCGGCTGGAGCAATGAGCAGCGCCGTCGTCGCTTGAGTTTGATTACCGACAACACCCGCTTCCTCATTCTGCCTGAGGGATCGAGGGTGTCCGGGAGGGAAATGTCCATTTCTGCGGCGAACACACGTCTCAGGATTCCCAGGGCGACCTAAACGGCGCCGTCGATACCGGCAATCGAGCCGCGCAGGAAATCATCACCGATCTCGCCTAAAGGTCCACAAGAGCCACCCTCTCGGTGGCGGGAACATTTTCGCAAAAAGGGCCGGAAACCCTGGCGTCCCGGCTCTGAGCCCGTTTCGCCTCAGCGGCGGCGGTGGCCCGAGCCTGCCCGCGAGGCCGTCTTCATCCTCCGCCCGGGGCAGGTGGCGGCCCGCTACCTTCAGTTTGGATTCACTACTTCCCATTCCTCCCCGCAGTCCTGCGTAACAGATCCCAAAT
>JAYVTS010000366.1:0-8168 GCA_043788645.1 Verrucomicrobiota bacterium | reverse complement strand
ACTTCTGGATCAGTGTCGAGAGGTATTGAGGTTTCATCACTTTTCCCTCCGGACTGAGCAGACGTACATCCAATCGGGAAAGGGGCCAAGGATCGGATTGGCATGTTGCCGCAGACGCTGCTGCGCGATTTGGAGGCCCACCTCGAGACGGTGCGTCAACGGTGGGAAATTGATCGGCGGGCCAACCTTCCGGAAGTATGGCTTCCGGGGGCCTTGTCGCGAAAATATCCCGGGGGGCCACTTCCTGGATTTGGCAGTGGGTTTTCCCGTCGTCGGAGTTGAGCAACGATCCTCGAAGCGGTGTCCACCGGCGTCATCATTTGACCAGCAATTCTCATTATGACGGTTTTGCTGGTATTTCCCCTATATTTCGCTGGTCCGCAGCCTGTTGGAATCACTCGCAGGTCGCGGTTTCGTTTCCGGCTGCGCGTAGCAGTCGGATCCGGGGGGCTGGAACAATCACGTATCGCGACGGAACGGAAGGGCACCGGTCGCGGAATGGGCTTGAGAATTCGGAAGCCATCGCCCATTTCGCATCGACGGTTCCCCGACTCCCACGCGCAGGTGCAGAACCGTCCCAGGAACTGAAATCGTAAAATGAACCTGAACAGTTTGGTGGGTTTGCCCGTCCGCCACCGTGAACACCATCGCTACTCCCGATTATGTCGCTCAAATTGAAGAATTTAGACTCCATGAAATTGAACTTGCGCCTCCTTTTGACCACGTTCCTGGCGGTGGGCTCATTTTTTGGTCCGTCGGTGGCTATGGCTGCCGACGCTGAGAAACCGAAAGCGGAAACCTATTTGACCGTTGAAACCGCGGGTCGCGATTACGTCGATCAAGGGGAGTACCTGAACGATTGGGGTGGGGCTCAAGTAATTGCGTTGGGGGACCCTCATTTTCGGTTGGTTACCTACAAAGGCGGTTTGCCAGGCGCGGGTTGGGATAAGGAAACCAAGACCGAAATCGAGGGTCAACGCACGGGCGAAAAGATCCTGTTTACGGGTGAAAATTCATACAAAGCGGAACTTGCAGGGGGAACCTTGGCGCTCACGACTGCGAGCGGAGGGCCGTATCTGATGAAGAAGACGACGCGAACCAGTCCGACCCTCGGGGCGAAGGCGCCCGCGGGGGCGATCGTTTTGTTCACGGCGGGCCAAGCGCCGACCGAATTTCCTGGGGCTCACTTGGATGATCGTGGTTGGTTAGCGGCGGGATGCACGAGTGCAAAAAAATTCCAAAACTTCAGCCTGCACTGTGAATTTTTCCTGCCGTTCAAGCCCTTGGGTCGGGGCCAGGACCGGGGTAACAGTGGGGTCTATTTACAGGACCGCTACGAGGTTCAGGTGTTGGATAGTTTCGGGCTGAAAGGAGAGAACAATGAGTGCGGGGGAATCTACACAAAGGCGAAGCCAGCGGTGAACCTGTGTTTTCCACCTTTAACGTGGCAGACCTACGACATTGATTTTACGGCGGCGCAGTATGGCGCTGATGGCAAAAAGACCAAGAACGCCGTGGCGACCGTGAAGCACAATGGGGTGGTAGTTCAAGATCACCAAGAGATTGACGGCTCGACCGGCGGCGGTAAGCCGGAGACGGCCATGCCTGGGGCGATTCAACTCCAGGGTCACGGAAATCCGGTGTATTACCGCAACATCTGGCTCGTTGAGAAATAGCAGGAAAGGGGTTTTTGACCCACCCTCTTATCAGTGAAAGCGTGGCGTCCGGCCGGTACGATTTTGCCGTGCCGTGCAGGGTGACTCACTCTGGGTGGGCGGTCCTGCGCGCCCTAGCTCGGATGTTTCATATCCCTTCTGCTACGACTTGCGGCGAGCCCGTCTGGCGGCGTCTCGCGACGAAAAGCTATGAAAAATCCGGGCTAGTGGCGGCGGTGTTGGTCTCAACGGCTTCCCACGCGGGGGACATGGCCGAGACGGCGTTTTTCGAGAGCCGGATTCGTCCGCTGCTGGTGGAGCGGTGCTACGAGTGTCACAGCGGGGGGAAGAAGCAGAAGGGTGGCCTGCTGCTGGATTCCAGGGCGGGCTGGGAAAAAGGCGGTGATTCCGGGCCGGCGCTGGTTCCGGGCAATCCCGGTGAGAGTCTGCTGATGAAGGCGGTGCGCTGGGCGGACAGGGATCTGCGCATGCCTCCGGAGAAGGCCGGCGGGAGGCTCACCGAAGGGCAGATTGCTGATCTCGAGGTGTGGGTGACGCGCGGGGCGATTGATCCCCGCACGGGCGCCGACGCGGCCCCGGTGAAGCAGGACTGGGACGAGGTTTTCGCGAAGCGCAGCGAGTGGTGGAGCCTTCAACCGCTGCCGGGCGTCAAACCGTCACGGCCGGGCGATCGTTCCGATACCGTGTCAGCGACGGATCGATTCCTCGGTGCCCGAATGCGGGCCGCGCGCGTCAAGCCGTCGGGCGTGGCGGATCCGCCAACACTGATCCGCCGCGCCACCCTGGTGCTGACCGGATTGCCACCCTCAACGGACGAGGTGGATGCCTATGTACGTTCGGCCGCGAAGGATCCGACGAAGGCCTATGCGACGCTGGTGGACCGGCTCCTGGAATCACCGCATTTCGGGGAACGTTTTGCACGGCATTGGCTCGACGTGGTGCGGTTTTCCGAGACCCACGGCAATGAGTGGAACTACGATGTTCCTTATGCCTGGCGCTACCGTGACTATGTCATCCGCGCCTTCAACAGCGACGTGCCCTACGACCAGTTCGTCCGGGAGCAGATCGCGGGCGACCTGTTGCCAAACCCGCGCTGGAACGTCACCGGACGTTTCAACGAGTCGGCCATTGGCACCGCGTTCTACCGGTTCGGCGAAGTGAACCACGACAGTTGCGTGCAGTTCAGCGTCATCGGCTATGACATCGAGGACAACCAGGTCGACACGTTGACCAAGGCGTTTCAGGCCAGCACGGTGGCCTGCGCCCGGTGTCATGACCACAAGATGGACGCGATCTCGACGCGGGATTACCATGCGCTTCTTAGTGTCGTTCGCGGCGCCCGATCGGTGCAGCGCACGCTGGATGCACCGGAGGTGAATCGCGATGCGCTGGCGGCCCTGCGCGGGCTGAAGCAGGAAATTCGTGGGGAATTGGTGTCGGCCTGGCGGGCGGATGCACGGGCCATCGACGTGGGAAGGCTCCAGTCGCTTGCCGCGGCCTTCACGAGCAACGCGCCTGCGTTGAACAACCCGCTGCATGCTTGGCACGCGGCGGGCAACGCGGCCCCGGAGGACCTCGCCCGGGTCTGGACGAAGCTGGCCGAAGAACAGGCCAGGGAACTCGACGAACGGTCCGAGTTCAACCGGACGCACTTCACGACCTTCGCCGATTTCCGGCAGGGGATTCCGACCAACTGGACCGCCGAAGGGATGGGATTGCGGGACCGGGCTGATTCGGGCGGGGATTTCGCGGTGGCGCCGGAGGGGGAGCGGGCCGTCAAGGCGCTGCTTTCGTCGGGAACTTATACGTTCTCACTTTCCGACAAGATGAACGGCGCGTTGCGTTCCCCGGTGATGCGGCGGGCGCGTGGCAAGGTGAGCTTCGAGGTGATGGGCGGCCAGTTCAGCCTGACCCGCCTGGTCTTCAACAACTGCCAGTTGAATTACAACCATCAGCATTCGATCCACCATGACGCGTGGTCCTGGGTGACGATTGATTTTAAGGGGGACACGGATTTGCTGAACCCGTACGCTGAAATCCTGACCTATTGGGACAACCCGAAGTTTCCCGATCCGCTGGGAACCCTGGGCAAGGACACGGAGGACCAGCGTCAGCCCTTCGCCTTTCACTCAAAGGATCCGCGAACTTGGTGGGGTGTGCGACGGATCGTGTTGCACGATGCCGCCGAGGTGCCGAAGGACGGGCTGACGCATCTGTCGCGACTGTTCGCCGGACCGGGGCCCGGAACCCTGGAGGAAGTTGCTGCCCGCTATCGGTCCATTGCCACCCACGCGGTGGAGTTGTTTGCGGCCGGGGGTGCCACGGATGACGAGGTCTATTGGCTCGACTGGATGTTGAAGAACCGCCTGCTTGCAAACGCGACGAACGCGACGCCGCGTCTGGCCGAGGTGATCGCGAAATACCGTGGGATCGAGGCGTCACTGGCATTGCCGACGATGATGCCGGGGATGGCCGACGAGGGTGACGGAATTTCGCAACCATTGTTCGCGCGAGGCGATCACACGCGACCGGGTGAATTAGTGCCGCGCGGATACCTCCGGGCCCTAACCCCCGCGGGGTTCGTCATGGATCCCGCGGGCAGCGGGCGTCGCGAGCTCGCGGAACTGATTGCCAGTCGTGACAACCCGCTCACGGCCCGCGTGATGGTCAATCGTGTCTGGCAATGGGTGTTCGGTCGGGGATTGGTCGGCACACCGGACGATTTTGGCCACATGGGCGAGTTGCCAACCCACCCGGAGCTGCTGGATGATCTCGCGGCGCGTTTCATGGCGGAAGGGTGGTCAGTCAAGCGGCTGGTGCGCTCGCTCGTGTTGAGCCAGGCCTTCCGGTCGTCGGCTGCGCCATCGATCGAGGCCCGCCAACGGGACCCGCAGAATCTGCTCCTCTCCCACTACACCGCGCGGCGCGGCGAGGCGGAGGTCATTCGGGATAACCTTCTCGCCGTGTCCGGTCGGCTTGATCCGCGGCTTTACGGCCCGAGCATTCACCCGTACCGAGAGAAGGCGGACACCGAGAAGCGCCTGTACATCGGCCCTCTCGACGGAGACGGGCGGCGGAGCATCTACCTCAAGTTTCAGCTCATGGAGGCGCCCCATTTTCTCCGCGCGTTCAACCTGCCAGGGGGCAAGGTCACGCAGGGCCGCCGAGACGCTTCCAACGTGCCCGCGCAGAGCCTGGCGCTGTTGAACGATCCCTTGGTGCTCGCGCTGGCGGAGCATTGGGCGGGCCGCCTCGTTGAGGATGGCTCGAAAACGATGGAAGGCCGCGTCGACGGAATGTTCCGGTCGGCATTTGGACGGACTCCGACTTCCTCCGAGAGAAATCGGCTTGCCGCCGCGGTGCGTCAACTTGCGGGCTCGCAGGGGTTCGCGGAACAGGACATTTTGAAAGCGCGTCCCCTGTGGAAGGATGCTGCCCACATGCTCTTCAACCTGAAGGAATTCATCTTCATTCCATGAGTGCCGCCGAGCCGTTTTCAAACCGTGCCGGGGCGGGCAGGTGTCCCGGCCGGATAGCCCCGTTGTGGACCCGCCGCGACCTCCTGCGGTCGGGCGCGACGGGCTTTGCCTGGATGGCACTCTCGGCCCTGACTCAGCAGCGGGCATTCGGCGCGCCGGTGCGCACCCAATTTGCGGGGAAGGCGAAAAACGTGATCTTCCTCTTCATGGACGGCGGTGTTTCCCATGTGGACACGTTCGATCCAAAACCCGCGCTGGAGAAACATGCCGGAGAGCCGTGGGCCGGCGACCCGACGCGGAAGTGGCAGAAGTCCCCGTGGAAATTCGCCCAGCACGGCCGGAGCGGCCTGTGGGTCAGCGAGCTTTTTCCCCATATTGCCAGCTGTGCGGACGACCTTGCGGTGGTCCGTTCGATGAAGGCGGATCTGCCGATACACTCCACCGGTGTCATTTTTCTTCACACGGGACACAACCTGGCCGGTCGGCCGAGCCTGGGGTCGTGGATGAGCTACGGCCTGGGGAGTGAAAACGAGAATCTGCCCGGCTACGTCGTGCTGAGCTTTGGCCATGTGCCCGTCGGTGGACTCGAAGCGTTCGGCAGCGGATTCCTTCCGGCGAGGCATGAGGCGACTCTTCTTCGCGCCGACGGTCCGGCCATTGAGAATCTTTCGCCGAATGGTTCCTTGGCAGGTCAGCGAACCAAGCTGAATTTTCTCAAGGGACAGGACGGCGAGTTCACCCGGAAGCTGGGCGGCAGCGACGCGGTCGAGAGCGCCATTCGCAATTACGAACTGGCCGCCCGGATGCAATCGATCGTGCCGGACGTTCTTGATGAAAGCCGCGAAAGCAAACGTGTCCGTGAGCTCTACGGCCTCGACGATCCGGACCTGAATACCCGGCTGTATGCCCGGCAATGCCTGCGCGCCCGTCGTTTGGTGGAATCCGGCGTGCGGTTCGTCCAGGTCAATTGCCCCTACGGCCTTTCGAACGGCACCTGGGACCAGCATGGCGGTTTGAAGGCCGGGCATGAAAAAAACGCGCGCCAGACCGACCGGGCGGTGGCGGGGCTGATCAAAGACCTCAAGCAGCGGGGGTTGCTCGAGAGCACGCTGGTGCTGTGGGCCGGGGAATTTGGCAGGACGCCGCATGCGCCCGGGCCTGACGGACGCGACCATCATCCGGAAGGCTTCAGCGTCTTCCTTGCCGGCGGCGGCGTTCGCGGTGGCACGACCTACGGTGCGACCGATGAATTCGGCGTGCACGCGGTCGACCAGGTCTGCGACATGCATGACCTCCACGCCACCATCCTCCATCTGGCGGGCCTCGATCACCAGAAACTGACCTTCCGTTACGCTGGCCGTGACTTCCGTCTCACGGATGTGAAGGGACATGTAATTGAAGGGATCCTAGACTAAACAAGGGACAGGCGGTCTAGCTTAGGCTCCACCCTTTTCGGTATTCACGTCGCAGAAAGCGACGAGCGGCGGTGGTATTTTTGACTTGCATGTTAACGGAATCCCATTCCAGTTTTTGTCCCGTACGATAGGCGACATTTCCCAGATGGTTCGCTTCGGTCAACCAGCCCGCGTAGCCAAAACTACAAGTGGTCACCGCGCCGGTTTTGCAGGCTTGAATCCATTCCTGATGATGGCCAATGGATTTGGGGATCGAGGGTTCGGGTCGTTTGAAATCCGCATACTCCTTTTCAGGCAGCAAGACATGCTGGTCGTAGCTGGCCAATAGCATTCGCCCCTGGCTGCCAATAAACAACACCCCGCTATCCCATTTGGGGATCCCACCCGAGGTCCAGATTTCCGGCTTATCCTCGCCCTGATGCCAGGTTAGTCGTACGGGCGGTAGTTCGCCCCGCGCGCCGTACTCGTAGGTGGCGTGCATGGAGGCAGGCGCAATTTCCGGGTGAGGCGGCGGACCGCCGGCCTCGATGGTCAGGGGGGCCTGGAGTTTTAGCGCCCAGAACGGCAGGTCATTCCAATGCGAGCCGAGGTCGCTCATCGTCCCGTTGCCAAAGTCCCACCAACGATACCATTTGGGTCCGGGATAGTAGACTTCGTTAAAGGGTCGATCGGGCGCTGGCCCGAGCCAGAGATCCCAATCCAGACCTGGCGGGATGGGTGAGGAGGCGGTCGGTCGTTCTTGAACCGTAACCAGGTCGTGATTTTTTTCGGCGGCCTCTGGCGATTGCCGACCCCAAGCGCGTCCGACCCAGACGTGGACTTCACGAATGGGACCGACCGCGTTACTTCGAACCAACTCTACCACGCGCCGGTAATTGTCGCTGGCGTGAATCTGGGTACCCATTTGGGTGGCTACCTTAGTTTGCGTGGCGACTTCACGAATGATCCGAGCCTCCCAAACATTATAAGTAAGTGGTTTCTCGCAATAGACATGTTTTTTCAGTTTCAACGCGGGCAACGTGGCAAAGGCGTGGGTGTGTTCGCAGGTGCTGACGACCACGGCATCGAATTCTTTTTCGATCTCGTACAATTTCCGGAAGTCCGAATAGCGTTTGGCTTGGGGAAACTTCTTCTGTGCGGCGTCCAAGGCGACGGTCGAAACGTCGCAGACCGCCACAATGTTTTCGTTTTTGCCAATTTCGGCGAGATTCCCGGCCCCGCGTCCCCCCACCCCGATGACGGCGACGTTGAGTTTTTGGTTCAGGTTTTGGGCGCGGAGCAACGCCGGAGCGGCGAGCCAACCGGCGGTGGAGCGCGCTGAAATCTGAGCGAAGCGACGCCGGGACAGGGTTCGTTCGCGCAATGCTGAGGGAAAATTCTTCATGAGCGTGGATCAGTTCTCATGAGTTATCGCATTTTTGAAGTACATGCGATACTAAAATCCGGTCTGTTTTTTAAATCTCATTCTACCTTCCTGTCCCTTTTTTGGCAAATTCCTAGTGCTCGCTCACAACTTGCTGGTGATCATGAGTTCCCACTTGGAAGCTAAAGAAGGCATCCGGGACGAAAAAGTGGAGAAGAAGTATGAGGCGGCCCTC
>JAYVTS010000365.1:0-2761 GCA_043788645.1 Verrucomicrobiota bacterium | reverse complement strand
TCTATATAAATCAACGGCAATGCGTTTTCGGCAATGCCAACGGCCTTTCAGCAAGTTCTATACCAATTGTCGTATTAAAATCACGCTTGTTGTGGGTCTCGTTTAGCTATAACCGTAGAGTCAACCGAATTTCTTCCAGCAACTACGAGAATTTTTATTACGACGACGAAAACCAACTGATTCAGTACACGATCCAACCCGGCGGGAGCGACTATCCCAATTTCCGGAGAACCGACTTTGTGTACGACGCGCGCCTGAGGCTCCGAAATCGCAAGGAGTATACCTGGACAGGTACAGCTGGAGGGAGTTGGACGCTGGCGACAGAAACGCGGTATTTGTACGATGGTATGCGGGTAATCCAGGAGCGTGATGGAAACAGCCTTCCACAAGTGACCTACACCCGAGGATTGGACTTGAGTGGTAGCTGGGAGGGCGCAGGGGGAATCGGCGGGTTGCTGGGCAGGACGGCGCACAGTGGCGCGAACGGTGGGATCCTCGCCCACGCCTTTTATCACGCAGATCGAGGTGGCAATGTCACCTACCTGCTGAATGCCGCAAATACCGTCGGAGCGACCTACAAATATGATCCATTTGGCCGGACGCTTTCAAGTAGTGGATCGCTAGCATCGGCAAATGTCTACAGATTGTCTTCCAAGGAGTGGCATGCTATCAGCGGGTTTTATTACTATGGCTACCGATTCTTCGATTCACTGACTCAGCGTTGGCTAAATAGGGATCCAATTATGGAGGGAGGGTTTCGAGTTACTACCAAACAGAGAGGAAGATTTGCGCAGGGTGTAGAATATGTATTTGTACAAAACAGACCTCAAAAGGCAATCGATTCACTCGGACTGACAATCTGGGTGTGCACTCGTCGAACGAGTGGCGATCCATTTAACGGCTACGGGCGGCACGCTTACCTTTGGGACGATCGCAGCCCGGTGCGGAATCCTTCGTGTGGTCTTGAAGACCCGTACTTGTTCTATGGTGGTGGAGATACCAGTGGCATCACAGATTCGGGCCCAGATCCATCGGGACCACTGCCTCCTCCTGATTTTCCATCGCGGTTTTCTGACAATGAATCGGAGTGTTAGCCAGTTCAAGGCTCAGACGGTAGAGAAGATGAGATAATGAGTTTTTGTCGAGACAACGTAAATAAGCAGTTTTTCGTGCCCGGCTACTTGGATTGTCATGCTGCAGTGGAACGGATACTTAAGAATAAAAATCTTTTGATGCCGAAGCACCGGTGAAATAATTACGATGACAATCTTGGCTGCGGTTGTCCAGCTCCAGATTCCAGGGGTTTTAGGGGTGGAAATTAATAATCAGCCTAAACAATACGGGCATATATGACACTATTAACGAATATTAAGTGCCTGGTAATATTTAAATCGCTTGATGTATTTATTGTTTCCGCGTGGACATTGTTTGGTTTGGTATCTGCTGGCTGGGGCTCACTTCTATCCTATCAGACATCGGCCTTTAATTTTTGGTTTGTGTGGGTTGAAATTGCAATACTATTTGGTATATTTGTGTCTGGGGTGGCATTGCTCAACGGTGGCAAATTAGGCAGGAAAGTATTTCCATTGCTAATTGGCTGTGTTTTCCTATGGAGTGTAGACGTGCTAAGTTACTACCGATTTAGAGGAACGTTTACCACCAGCCGACGGGCACAAATGATGGATGTGCTTGCATTCTGTTCTTTGTTCACATTATTAGCAAGAGTATTTATTTCAAACCGGATTAAGGCAAACCAAAACCTGATAAAGTGACAGCTTTATGGGGCACTTCTAGAAACCCAAATATTTGTAATTATCCATTCTCTGTAGTTTCACAAATGTTGTTTGCTATGAGCACAATTGGCCACGAAGGCACATTTGCCCCACGCTATCTCAAAGGAAGCAGTTACCGGCTTCAGTTGTAGATTGCTATATTAAAAGAGCAATGGGGTCAGATCTATCCCTTTGACATTTGGACCGGAATGTTTTGACGTAGGCCTGCATTTTTGAGTCGTCGGGAGCTCTCAGCCAGAATCGCCGGATGCCCTGCGCTGCCGCGGCGTAGCTGATCCGGGGTTCCTCCCGGACCACCTCGGCCAGGTGCCAGCCCAAATGCCGGGTCGCCGTGGTCAGAAGGCCGTCGCTACTCCAGTCCCCATACTTCCCATACTTTCCGATTAAAAGGGACAGGAGGATTGAAAACAAGAATCCGCATAACAATAAAACAGGATAAAACAAGGGACAGGCGGTTTGAAAAGGCAGGTTTCAAATTATAATAAAACATGTTAGTTATATTGACTATCAAATTTTTCAAACCGTCGTCCCTTGTTTTCATTGGTCTTGGCCGCCACGGCCACCACCCCCAGGCAGCGGAGCGACGGCACCGTGATGGCCGCCACCCGATGCACCCCGCTGTGGTTGAGGGATTTGCCGTCGATGGCGACGAGTTCCCGTGGATCCACCGGCCCGAGCAGATCCGCCAGCCAATGGTCCAGAGCGGTCTGGATCTCCGTGGGCGACACACTTTTCAACGCGCGATAAAAGGACGATTCACTCGGCACTTCATATTCCTTGGTGTGCGGATTGCGCCAACAGTTCAGGGCCCGCCGTTGGGGCTTGGTCAGGGTTCGGGCGTAACAATAAATCGCCCGGTGTCCGCCCGATTTCCCCGAAAGCTTGGCACAGGCGATGATCGCGAAAATGGTGTTCAGCCGATGCCGTTTCCCCTGACCTTTGCGCGCGTCGCTGAGGCCTTTGAAGTG
>JAYVTS010000364.1:0-2230 GCA_043788645.1 Verrucomicrobiota bacterium | reverse complement strand
TGTTGTACCGGTTCAGAGTGCACCAAGAATTGTTGTTAAAGTTTAGACCGCGATTGGTGTTGGTGTGCGGTTCGAATTCGAACCAAGCGTTGTTTTTGTAAAGGAATCCGTTGCTATCGTTAGGAAAATATTCTGCTAGCAGATCGCCACCGGGGACCTGGCTGTCTTCCATCAACGGACCGTGCCGATTTCCGTTAACGTAGAGTATGTAGTAACGCCGATAGCTCCACGGGATCTTGAGCTGACGCGCCATCCAGTAGGAGGTTTGTTCCCGTTGCAAGGTCGAGTCGTCCAAAGTACCATTGCCTGGGACATGCTGTTTGTTGAAAGAGGTGGTGCCGAGCATCCTATCGTCGGCGGGCATGATCCAATGTTGCCCCCCCAGCGTTGTAACCGGAGAGCCAAGATACTGGTGGTAGGGGCTGCCAGCGAATCGACCCTCAATGTTGTAGATAATTCGACCGCCACCATCGACGAAGGTGGCGTCGTTCCCTTCGTTACTGAGACCTCCTCCTGAGGCCCATCGGTTGATCCAGTTCTGCGTCATCCAAAGGTGGTAGTGACCGAAGGTTCCTCCTGGTGTGGGGTCGCCGAACACGACGACGCATTCATAAGGAAGTCCCGAATTCTCCGACATTGGCAGCGGAAACTGACTCAACGATCCGCTCGCCGAGCTAGCTTTTATTTGGAAAGCCACCACGGTGCCTGCCGACTGGCCCGGAATGACGGCACTATAGATACCATCTTGAGCGAGCACGTCGCCGCCGCTGCCGTCATCCACCATCGGGAGAGACCGATAGTTCGGATGAAGGTCGATCTTCGAATCGATCCGATACAAGAGGGTTGGGCTTTCGTTTCCGATTCCGTGGAACCGGGCGGTAACCACCACCGGTTTACGGGCTTGGGGGATGGCCGGGGAGTGGCTAACCGAAAAGATGGCCGGCGCTGCCTCCGCCACCTGGCGACTATTAGGCAGACCGGGCGTTCCAAGATTCTCGGGAATTGGAAACGCTCCGGTTAGTTCCAGCCAATTTCCATGAAGTCGAAGCAGAAATTCGGGTGATCCGTGCAGCCAGCGTCCCGTGAGACTCATGGTTGCGGTTCGACCGGCGGTCAGCCCTCCGGAGGTGAGATTGCCTTGAACCGAATTTGCCGCCACCCAAACGCCGTCGCTGGAACGGAGGTGGATTGAATTCGGACTTTGAAAGCCGCCCAGTCCGGGTGGGGTCTCGAGGCTTGATCGAACGTGATCCCCCAGAAGAGTCCAGTTGGTGAGTCCGGCTTCGAAATCGGCATTCTTGACCAAATTGGGTCCGCTGGTCCCGAGCCGAACCTCAATGTTATCGACTAGGGCCTCCCCGACATCGAGGAGACCGAGTTGGACCTGATCAACGAAGCTTCCGAAGTTCGCGCCGTTGTCGAGTGCCCCGGTGACGACCAGGTTGGTCCAGGAAGATTTTCCGGATTCATCACTGTCCGACCAGTTATAGGCAAGTCGATGATTCGTATTGGGATTGATCAGTTCAAGGCTGCTCCCGCCGCCATGAGCCCACTTACCCCAGCGACCACCCTTCGAATAGGTGACTTCATCTTCGACGACCGGCAGGAAAATCGTGGATGGCTTTCCGTGAGCATCCTGTCCGTTGAATGCCACTGGGCGAGCCAGCGCAACTCGTCCTCCTGCATGTGGAATTTTTCCTGTGAAATTGCCAACTGTGTTGGCTGCATTGAGCTGCGCATAATGGACGAACAGATTCGCTCGATCCTTGGCCACCACCAGGTATCCCCCAGGCGGAAGGAGGGTGCCTGGCGGAAACTGAAAGGTGGGGCCAGCCGTGAAGGACCAATTGGAAAGATCGGCGGTGGCCGGCCCTCGGTTGAAAAGTTCGACGTATTGATCGGCATCCTGGCCAGAGATCGGTCGGTACATCAACTCATTAATGACCACCTGGCTAATCCGTGGGGAAGCGTTGTGCTGTGCCGGGGTTGATTGATCCAACGGGTAAAATTCCGAAGCGCCATCTGGCCATCGACCCCACGAAATGTTGATGCCTTGGGGATCGTAAGTAACCGCGTCGAGGACTCGGTTAGAATCGGGACTCCAAAATTGTAGACGACCACCCGTAGGATCTGGTTCGAATCCCAGCTGGTCCCCAGGAAACGATAAAAAGCTCCCCGGTAAAATGACGGAGTCGGCCGGTATCGTAAAGGAATTGGTCGTCCCTCGCGT
>JAYVTS010000363.1:0-14180 GCA_043788645.1 Verrucomicrobiota bacterium | reverse complement strand
CGAACGAACAGTACATCGAAGTCATCAATACCGCACCGACCGCCATCCATCTGACGGGCTGGCGTTTGAGCGGTGCCGTCGATTTCTCAATCACCGAGGGCACCATCGCTGGGAATGGGTTTTGGGTGATCGTGGCCGATCGCGCTGCATTTCACGCAAAGTATCCTGCCGTCACCAACTACGCCGGGCCTTGGACTGGGAGTTTGGATGGCAACAGCTCCCTCAAACTCCACACTGCTGCGGGTGCCACCGCCAATACGGTTCACTACAATACGGAGGGGGATTGGTCTGAACGCCGGATTGGCCCGCTCGACCTGGGTGCGAGCGGTTGGGAATGGATCAGTGACCACGACGGCGGCGGTAGTTCCCTGGAATTGATCAATCCACTACGTTCGACTCAGGTCGGTCAAAACTGGGAGGCAAGCACCACTCGGGATGGCACCCCGGGTCGGGCGAATTCCGTCGCTCAATTTGACTCCGCACCCTTTATCCAAGACGTCGCGCATCGACCCGTTACTCCTTCGGCATCCGATAGCGTAACGATCGTTGCGAAGATCACCGACGAGATCGGATCGGTACCCCCCGTTGCGAAACTGTATTGGCGTCTCGATTCGGTGCCGACCACCGGCTTTCAAGAAGTCGCGCTTTGGGACGACGGAGCGCATGGAGATGGGGCAGCCGGGGATGGCAGCTATGGGGCCATTTTGCCACCGCATCCGACCCATACCGTGATCGAATATTATCTCACCGCGATCGATATCTCGGGCCACCTTCGTACCTATCCGCGCACGATTCCTCAAAACGACCGAACGGCTAACCTGCTCTATCAGGTCGATGCCGCGACCCGGTCGGATCGGCGGCCGCTTTATCGAATCATTCTGACGACGGCGGAAAAAAACGCGCTTGATCTGGTTGAATCGGCCCATCCCGATAGCGATGCCGCATCGAGTGGCGCAATCGTCGTGCAAGACGGGACCGGTACGGCGATTCGCCAATTGGTCACTTTTCGAAACCGAGGTCACGGTACTCGGCGACATGAGCCCCATAATATCAAAGTCAAACTACCGGCTGACCAGCCGATGAATGGGCGCACGAGTCTGAATCTCAATGCGGCCTATCCCTATTGCCAGACGATTGGGAGCGCGGTGATGCGCGAGGCGGGCCTCGTGATCGCGGAATCCCGCCTCGCGGAAGTTCTCGTCAACGGAGTCAATCGCGCGGGGGCCAATCAGTACGGTTCGTATGCGGCCAATTGGGGTTTCGATTCCGACTTGCTAAAGACCCAGTTACCCCAAGATTCCAATGGCAACTTGTACCGGGGGATCAGGTCCTTTGACGTGAGCATCACCCCAAATTTAGTGTGGCACGGTCCCAACTATATTAATTATACCAACGCCTATTTTAAGCAGAACAATTATCCCGCGAACGATTGGACGGATCTGATTGGTCTGATTGCTGTCCTCAATTCCACCAACGGTCGGCCAGCGGCACAGTATCTGACCGATATCACCAACCGTTTGAATGTCGAGAATTGGATGACCTATTTCGCGGCGCACGCCCTATTAGATGATCGGGAAACCGCTCTAGGAACTGGCTACGGCGATGATTTCGGACTTTATAGCGGCCAACAGGATTCTCGTTTCCAACTGTTGCCATACGATATGGACACCTTGTTGGGCCAGGGCGACACCGGGGGAGATGTCCAAGCGGATCTTTTCCGGATGACCGGACTCGGCTCCAACCACTCTCTGCCGGCGATTGATCGGTTGGTGAAAACTCCTGAGTGGGTGCGATCCTATTACCGCCAGCTCAAGGTATTGGGTGACGGTATTTTCTCTCCCGTGGCGATGGGCCCACTCCTGGATCGGGTTTTCAATGGGACAGGGCTTCCCGCCGCCCAAGTCACGGCGATGAAGCATTTCAGTGCAGATCGCACTGCCTGGGTATTGAGCCAAATTCCTGATCGTCTCTCAGTGGTGGATTCGCTCTCACCCAGCAATGGCTTCCCTCGCTCCGCTGCCGCCACGATTTCCCTCACCGGCCGAAGCGATGCAACCCGCACCGTGCGGGTATCCATCGCCGGACAATCCGCGGTGTGGAGTGCGTGGGAAGCAAGTTGGTCCGCGGCCGGTGTGATCCTTCATCCGGGTCTGAATCGAATTCTGATCACCGCTTTGGGTGAAAAGGATGTCGAAGTGGATCGGCTCGTACATGAGGTGTGGTATGACGATGGAACGACACAAACGGCGAGCAATACGATCACTGGCAACACCGTCTGGACCGCTGCCAACGGACCCTATCTTATCAATAACACCGTGACCATCGCTGCGGGAGGCACCCTGACGATAGAACCGGGCACCAGCGTCTTTCTTAGCGGCGGCGCAAATGTGGTGATCGCGAACGGCGGCCGGATTCTGGCTGAAGGAACGGCGGCGGCTCCGATTTGGTTTGGGCGTGCGCCGGGAGGATCGGTCTGGGGGGGGCTGACCCTTAACGGCGGTGTTGGATCGCCGGAAACCCGCTTCGTCCAGGTCCATTTCGAGGGAAACAGCACCACCTGCCTTGAAGTCGCTGACGGAACCCTCCTCCTTGATCATGCGACGTTCGGCACTACCACGCACCCGTATGTCGCTCTAGATCGCGCCTCGTTCCAACTTGTGGATTGCGTTTTTCCGACGTCTTCGGCACCGTTTGAACTCTTGCACGGCACCGGCGGAATTAAATCCGGCGGCCATGGGATTGTGCGTCGTTGTTATTTTGGAAACACGACCGGTTACAATGATATTATGGATTTCACGGGCGGCAATCGCGATCTCGGCCAACCCATTATCCAGTATTACGACAACGTCTTTAGCGGCGGGAGCGATGATATTCTTGATCTTGATGGCACCGATGCGTGGATCGAGGGCAATATCTTTCTGCACTGCCATCAAAATGGATCTCCGGATAGTGCCAGTTGCATCTCCGGCGGCAGCGATACTGGGCACACGTCCGAACTGACCATCCTGGGGAATCTATTCTTTGATTGTGATAACGTCGCGACGGCGAAGGAGGGGAATTTCTTCACGCTCATCAATAATACAGCCGTTCACATTACCAAGCAGGGTGGAAATGATTCCGCCGCGGGCGTGGTCAACGTGCGAGATTTTCCATCTGGCGGTTCACCGACTGCGTTTGGCCGCGGTCATTATCTCGAAGGAAATATCATCGTGGATGCCGAGCAGCTGGTTCGGAACTACGATACCGGAGAGGCGCTTGTGACGTTCAATCGAAATTTGTTGCCTGCGAATTGGTCTGGACCGGGAAGCGGAAATCAGATCGTTGATCCTCAGCTAAAACATGTACCCGTCGTCGCCGAAACTCAATTCAAGACCTGGACTGAAGCGCAGGTTTTGCGCAATTGGTTTAGTCTAATGCCCGGTTCGCCCGCGCAGCGAACGGGCCCCGGTGGCAGCGATCAGGGCGGGATCCAGCCACTCGGTGTGATTCTCACGGGCACTCCGGTAGGGACAACTCGCGAGACAACGGCCTCGATAACCATCGGGCCAAACCGTTCCGGCGAAGGAATTCCAGCGGCGGGTTGGCCGAAGGGGGCCGGGTATACCCATTATCGTTGGAGAATCGATGGGGGGGTGTGGAGCGGGGAAACACCCATTGCTTTGCCGCTAGTTCTTACGGGCCTCGCCTCTGGCCCTCATCAGGTGGAGGTGTCGGGTCGGCGCGATTCTGGACTCTACCAAGATGATCCGCTGCTGGGTTCCAATGCCGTGGTAACTCACTCGCCGATTTGGACCGTGGATCCGGAGGAAGTGCCCCGATCACCGGCCCAGCGGATCCGTCTCAATGAAGTGCTCGCCAACAATGACTCGATTGAATTGGAATCGGGCATCTTTCCGGATGCGGTTGAACTCTATAACGACAATCCGTTTGCCTTCGATCTGGGCGGTTTTGGGCTCACGTTGAGTACGAACGCACCCTTTAGCTACCGTTTTCCCGATGGGACGATCATTGCCGCGGGTGGTTATTGGGTCCTGTTTGCGGAGACCAGCAAGCCAGCGAACAGCTCCCAGGCAGCGCTCGGTTTCAAGCTCAACCGTTCGGGGGATACCCTCTTTCTTTTTGATCCGCGGGCCCAGCTGTTGGATCAGGTAGGGTTCGGGCCTCAAATTGCCGACCTTTCCATCGGCCGTCGCTCTGATGGAGAGTGGTCATTGGGGCATCCAACTTTTGGTTTTGCCAATCAGACGATCCCGATGGGTGATCCGCGTGCGCTCCGAATCAACGAATGGTTAGCCGCGCACAGTCTATTGGTCGCACATGATTTTATTGAACTCTACAATGGCGATTCTCGTCCGGTTGATCTGGGTGGACTCTTCCTGGCAAATGCGTCGGGAAATCCTGCCCAAAATGCCCTGACCCCGCTCAGTTTCATCAGTGGTTTTGGCCTCATCAGTTATATTGCGGATGGTGCCGGAGGAAAGCCGGACCATGTTAATTTCAATTTGGCACCGGAAGCAGGTTTTATCGGGCTATCGTCCGCGGAGCTTACCCCCATTGATCGAATAGTCTACGGTCCGCAAAGCAACGATGTCTCCGAAGGACGATTGCCCAACGGCTCTGGTTTGATTGGCCTATTGCCTCAACCCAGTCCGGGCGGGAGCAATCCGGGAAGTGTTCCAGGGGACGGTGGTGGTTCCACCAACATTACGACGATCACCTGGCCGCTCATCGCGATTACTAACACTTGGAAGTATTGGGAAAACGGAGATCAAGGAACGGCGTGGAGGGCGCCGTCCTTCAGTGACACCGCTTGGCCATCGGGTCCCGCATTGCTGTACAAGGAAGAGGCGAGTTTGCCTGCGCCCAAAAACACTGTCCTTATTTTGGGCAAAAGCACCTATTATTTTAGGACCCATTTTGCGTTCACGACGAACACGGCTGGGGTTCGACTTTCGCTCCACCCGCTCGTTGACGATGGCGCGATCTTTTGGCTAAACGGCCACGAACTTCATCGACTTGGACTCCCTCCGGGTACGGCTAATTATGCCACGGCGGCGAATCGAAACGTGGCTGACGCGGTCTATGAAGGTCCCTTTGATCTGGCGGCGACGGATCTCTTGGTGGGAGACAATGTGCTAGCTGTAGAGGTGCACCAAAGTGGAGTTAGCAGCACCGACGTGGTCTTTGGAACGGCGTTGGCGGCAACATTCAGCGTGACGAATATCGTCGCGGGTCCAACCAATGGAGTATCCCTGCCGGTTGTTCTCAATGAGATTTTTGCTGATAATTATAGCCGAATGGAGAGCGATGGATCTTTTCCTGATTGGCTGGAGCTTTACAATCCGAATGTCGTTGCCGTCAATTTAGGTGGTCTCGCTTTGACGGATGATCTCACCGTCGGCCGACGCTTCACTTTTCCAGCGGGAACGTCACTTGGGGCGGCTGGATATTTGCGACTGCGCTGCGAACCGGATTCGCCTGTGTCGAGTACCAATACCGGCTTTGGTCTCGCGCGTCATGGTGCTCAGATTTTTCTCCTCGACACTCCAAACCGTGGCGGTGGCATTTTGGATTCAATTGGTTTTGGTCTACAGATCCGCGATTTAACGTTGGCCCGTGTTCCTGACGGGAGCACCCATTGGGTTCTCGCTGAGCCGACTCCCGGAACTTCCAATCAAGCCGTGCCGGTCGATTTGGCACAAGGAGTAAAAATTAATGAATGGCTGGCGGATAATTCTGCGGGCGACGATTGGTTGGAACTTTACAATCCCGGTCTGCATCCGGTCGATCTGACGGGGTATCATTTGAGTGATGATCCGTCGTTGCCTTTAATGTATACTTTTCCGCCCTATTCATTCCTTGGGGCAAAGCCATCCGCGTGGATTCGACTCACCGCCGGGGGGAATTTGAATCCGCCCGATGCCTCTCAACTTAATTTTAAGCTGAAGAAGAAGAGCGATGAAATTGTCTTTAGCTCGCCGAGCGGCGATCAGTTGGATGCCGTTGGCTTCAAGGACCAGGCGACGGATATCAGTGAAGGACGATTTCCGGATGGCGCGGTGACGCTTGTCCAATTCGCGACCCTCTCCTCTCCGGGAGAGCATAATACTCAGGACGCGGACCGAGATGGCATGGCGGATGACTGGGAGATTACTCACGGATTTGACCCGACTATCCCCGCGGATGCGGAGGGCGATGCGGACGGGGATGGACTCTCGAACCGGAACGAGTATTGGGCGGGGACTGATCCGAGAGATCCGAACAGCAACCTACGCTTACTCGTTGACCGCCCGTTTGCGGACGGCCTTCGGCTTCGATTTACTGCTAGTGCGGCGCACCCATTTATCATTCAGGGGACGGAATTGCTCGATGGCCCGTGGCAGACCGTCTTCAATGTAGGCGCTACGGGGGTCTCTCGGTTGATCGAGATTCGCGACGATCACTCAAACCAGGGTGGGCATCGTTTCTATCGCGTAGCCGTAGGGCGGTGACGATCAAGGATTTTCGGGTATTCTCTATGGCGCCTGGCGGTCGAGCGCGTTTTGCTGGCAAGATGAAAATGGGATTGCTTCTCGTCGGTTGGGTGAGTCTTGGGTATTTTCTACTGGCTCCGGCGGCGACCACTAACGGAGTGGCGGCGCTTCGGAATGCCCATGCCCACAATGACTACGAGCATACGAGACCTCTTTTTGAGGCGCTCGAACAAGGTTTTACGAGTGTTGAGGCGGACGTGCATTGGATCGACGGAGAAATTCGAGTGGCGCATGATCGAGCCCATGCCTTGCCGGGACTCACGTTGCGCAAGCTCTATCTCGATCCGTTGCAGGTCCTCGTTCGGACCCATCACGGGCGGGTGCATCGAGATCGAGCCGAGTTCTTTCTCATGCTGGATTATAAGGCCGATGAAGGTGTGGCCGCGCTAGAACTTCATCGGTCGGTCACGAGTGAATTAAGGAACTATCGAGAGATACTGACCGCCTTCCGCGGAACTAATGTGACCCTCGCGGCGGTGACGGTCGTGCTTTCTGGCTCGAGACCCTTCGCCGTGATTGCACGGGAAAGGGAGCGTTGGTGGGCGATTGATGGAAAATTGACTGAATTAGAGTCGAATCCACCGGCCGCGTTGGTTCCTTGGATCAGCACGAGTTGGACTCCAACCTTTACGTGGACTGGCCGTGATGAATTTCCTGCTGACCAACGGGATCGCCTCAGTCGGCTGGTGGCGAAGAGTCACGTCCAAGGTCGTCTATTACGTTTTTGGGGTGCTCCCGATCATCTAGATTTCTGGCGTGGGCTGCGGGAGGAGGGGGTGGATCTGGTGAATACCGATCAGCTCGAAAAGCTCGCTCAATTCCTTCGAACTCAATAGGCTTGAGGCCGGGAGCATTCGATTTTTCGATGGAGTTGAATTGGGTGGCCACTGCCCACCGCTCGGCCTCTGCGGCCCGACCTTGAATTGGGAATGAGAGATGAGATTCATTGACCCCACCTTTCAGGAAACTCCTCACCCAATGTGCTGGGGCGAATAGGAATCCGCCGGTAGCTCCGGAGGCAACCACCGAAGTGGCCAACTTGACGACAGGAGTCACCGATGAGAGATTAAGTAGTGCCTTTGGAAAGAAGGCTCGGGC
This sequence comes from Verrucomicrobiota bacterium, assembly GCA_043788645.1. Lineage (GTDB taxonomy): Bacteria > Verrucomicrobiota > Verrucomicrobiia > Limisphaerales > UBA9464 > CANIZL01. Next base: position 6,549 of record JAYVTS010000363.1, on the reverse strand, counting down.
GCAGTGGTGAGACTTTTTTTGATGCTATGAAATTTTTCGGTTTTCGTGACCGCCAGGTGGTTCAAATTGCTTGGCTGCTCGGCTGCGTGCCGGTGCTCGCCGAGCCGCAATTGGTTTTTGACAATACCTCGAATCTGATAAACCAAACGCCTGATTTTTTCTCCAGTCAAGAATACGGTGATGAATTGGCCTTGGCGGGGATAGCCCGTTTCGTGACGGAATTTAAATTTTCGTACTTCGGTAATTTCACGAACACGGTGGGGCGTTCGTACCATGTACGATTTTACGCCAATGATGGCACCGATGCGATCTCCGGCCCGGCCACGGCACTCCGACCGAATACGGTGCTGTGGGACAGCGGAGCGCAGGCCTTGGTGAATGGAATCAGTCGAGTCACCCTCGGAGTGCCGAGCGTCGTCGTACCGGATTCCTTTACCTGGACCGTTACTTTCAACGGCGTCGATGGGTCGGCCGGCAATCAGGCGGCTTTGATGTTGGCAAATCCCGCGACGGTCGGTGCGCTCTTGCCGGGCACGAGCACCTTACCCCCCGTGATCGGCAGTTACGATGATTTCTGGAAAAACGATCAGCCCGATCCGATTAATGACAATCGAGGCTGGAGACTCTACCTCTTTGGGAGCGGTACGAATGATCTCAAAGGCAATTTTTATGCGTCGGTACGGGCGAATATATCAGCTCAACCCGACCTAGAGCTGTTGACTGATAAGGCAACCTTTACCGCGACCGCCAACGATTTGATTCAATGGAACCAGTTTACCAATGGGCTTGTTCTCAAGAATCCCGAGACCGCACTTTCAACCGGTGGAATTCATGCGCAAACACGCTTGACGACGAAAACTGCGACCGTCGTAGTGTCGGACTCTAGCTTTGCCTATGCGGTCGGTGAATCCTTGGTCAACACTCGGGCGGGTGGTGCGTTGACGCTTGATTTTGATCAGCGGATTTTTGGATTTGGCGTGGAACTTCAAGACGCGTTCAAGTCAGCCGGCACCTACACCCTCACGGCGTTCAAGGTGACCGCTACGAGTACCAATACTTTGGGCACGTTTGCGGTCAATCGCCAGGCCGGGAACTCGTTGACTTTTGCCGGAGTGGAGGATCCCCGTCCCGAGATCAATCGGATTAAGATTAGCGATGATTCTGGACATTTCTTCTTGGGCAGAATCTACCTCAAAGCCCTTAAGTCGCCCGTCGCGAAGTTGGTCCAATTAAGCTCTTTTCAAGCCGTGCGCTGGCCCGTGGCCTCTCCAGGATTTCAGGTTCAATATACAACGAACCTCGTCTCGCCCATTGCTTGGAAGCCGACAACCAACTCGGTTTTTTCGCTCAATGGATATTATCATCAATACGTCACTAATCTGATCGGGAAGGGCATTTTCTTTCGTCTTGCGGCGACCGAACCCTGACGACGATCCGCAAATGGGAATCTCGGCCGTCTTTCGTTCAGCCATTGTCTCAGCGATTGTTTCCGCGTGATACGCACGGCTGTCCTGAACGTGGTGGGCTTGACTCGGGGTCTGATCGGCGAACACACGCCGCGGATCGCGGCGTATCTCGCCGCCCATCACGGTCGAGAGATTGACCCCGCTTTCCCGGCGGTCACTTGCACGGCCCAAGCAGATTATCTGACGGGATGCCGCCCGACCCAGCACGGAATTGTCGCGAACGGATGGTATCACCGTGATCTCGCCGAGGTGCAATTTTGGCGGCAATCCAATCACTTGGTGACGGCTCCAAAACTCTTCGAGATTTTGAAGGCTGAAGATCCGAATTTTACCTGTGCCAAGCTTTTTTGGTGGTACAATATGTATTCGGCGGCGGATTTTTCGGCAACACCCCGGCCGATGTATCCGGCTGACGGTCGAAAGTTGTTTGATATTTATACGTGGCCCTACGATCTTCGGCCGACGTTAACGACGGAATTGGGCGAATTTCCCTTTGCTGGCTTTTGGGGTCCAGCCGCGGGAATTCAATCGCCCCAGGGAACTCCCGATTGCGTTTCTCGTTGGATCGCTGGGTCCGCCCGCATACTGGAAGAACGTCAGGCCCCGACGCTCAGTCTCGTTTATCTTCCGCATCTCGACTATAACCTGCAACGCCACGGGCCGACTCTGGCGCCGAGCCATCAGCTCAATCCGGCTATTGTTCCTGATCTAAAGGTGATCGACACCCTCGTGGGAGAATTGCTTGATTTCTATGCCGGCCGAGGAGTGCAGGTAGCCTTGTTAAGCGAGTACGGTATTACCACGGCAAATCGTGCGATTCATTTGAACCGGCTTTTTCGGGAGCGCGGCTGGTTGACGATTAAGGAAGAACTTGGACTCGAATTGCTCGATGCCGGCAACTCGAAGGCGTTTGCGGTCGCCGATCATCAAGTGGCCCACCTTTATGTCAATGATCGGAGCATTCTTGGGGCGGTTCGGGCGCTTGTCGCGGAAACACCGGGAGTGGCGGCGGTTTGGGGGGAGGCCGAGAAAAGGATCCATGGACAAGACCATTTGCGAGCAGGCGATCTCATCGCGATCGCCGAGGAGAATGCCTGGTTCACCTATTACTATTGGATGGAGGACCGCCGGGCACCGGATTTTGCTCGATGCGTGGATATTCATCGAAAACCTGGATATGATCCGGTGGAACTCTTCCTCGATCCGGCGATTTCGGCAGTAAAATTGAAAATCGCCTGGCGATTACTCCAGAAAAAAATGGGTTTCCGAATGTTGATGAACGTCATCCCGCTGGAGGCGTCGCTGGTGAAGGGCTCGCACGGGTGTCGGCCCCAGAACCGGGCTGACTGGCCGATTTGGATTAGTCCGCGGATGCCAAAGGATGGGACGATTGAAGCGGGAATGGCCTTTCGTTCGACCGACGTTTTTTTTGAGCTACTGCGTCTTATTTCAGGTAAAGATTAGCCGCCAAAGAACGCAAAGAACTGAGAGCTTGTTCTTTGCGTTCTTGGTAGCGGTCGTTTGAAAAGCTAGGTCGTCCGGACGAAACAACCAGAGGGCCGCTTCGTAGCGATCACGACCCGATGAGCCGAACCTTCAAACATCACTGATGTGGATCTGTTTGGGTTTTGCGGCTTCCGTTTTGGACAGAGTTACGGTTAAGACTCCATCCTTATAGGCGGCCTTGATGGTGTCGGTATTAATAGGCGTCCGAACCGCGAGACGACGTTCAAATCGACCCTGATATCGTTCTCGACGCAGATAGCCTTCATCCTTGGTTTCAGAAGTACCTTTCCTTTCGGCGGTGAGAGTCAGGATTCCATCGTCGTAGGCGACCTGGATGTCTTCTTTCCGGACGCCTGGCAGGTCCAGGGTCACGACCAGGCAGTTAGCGTCTTCCTGCACGTCGAGCGGAACGCTAACGCTCGGAGTCTGGCCCTGACTCGAGCCGGAGAGACGACCTCCGAACAGGCGATCAATTTCGCGTTCAAATTCGGCGAACGGTTGGAACGGGGCGACCGAGCAGGTCGCGTTACGAGACGTGGGTAGTACAAGGTTCATAGCGTGTTCTTTATGTTGTGTTTCTATCGACGCTCAGGCGTCAGTTCAAGATGACTTAAGCGATTCTCGTACCGATCCATCGGCGCTTCAATGACTGTTCATAATATGCTAATAATCAGTATGTTATGTAAACTATTGAAAATTTAGCACTAACGCATATCGGGTCAATTTGGCGCATAATAGCGTCATATTGACTCATGTGCCAATTTGGCGCTAATGAGGGGTGACCTTTTCCGACGAGACGTGGCGCTGGACCAGAGTGAACGTCGCTTGATGGCAACGGTTGATCGCGATCTGCGCGGTGATTTTCGGCAAACCTTTGGTCGTCCTAAAAAGGATTGAACTGGGTACCAACACGCTTTAGTTCTCTGCCACTGGCATTGTGTCGGAAGCCGGGTTCCATTACTTCAAATAACATCTTTATGACGACCGTACTGGTCGCCCTTCTGACTCATCTCGGCACGCTTGGGGGGGTCTTCTGCTCACCGCGTGGGCTCAAAATTTTGTTCGCCCTGAACGCGACGGTGGCCTGCGTCCTTCTCCTCTACGCGACGACCCGCGCCCGCTATATTTTGGCCGCGGCGGACTGGCCCTATCTGGGTTTGGTCGCCTTTGAACTCCTCGTACTGACCGGAGCACTATGGGCTTTCCGCGAAGGGCGGCTAGCGATCCTGGGCTCGTATGTTGCCTTCGGAATTCATGTGTGCGCGATTCTCGCCCTGTTGGTCTTCGTCTGCGTGGTCAAGTTTGACCGTATGATTTGACCGGATCTTTGGCTGATCGCACGCCGATCTCAAGCTCGCAGCGAGCGTGAGGTGCCAGAAATAATTGAAGGCAAGCCCGGGGGTCTGTAACGAAGTCTCTGGGCCAAAGATCACCCCAAGGTGCTCCGTTTATTTATCTTCGGCGCTTAAGGTGGAATTACCGACGGTTGTTCAGGCTCATGAGTAATCGGAGAATGTACCAAAAAAGCAGCATGACCGAGGCGAAGAGGCAGAGGGAGGCTGCGACATACTGGTGGGTCCCGTAGCGGTGCAAAATATTCGACGTCTCGTAAAGAATTGCCGCGGCCGCAAAGACCACCATGACCGCGGAAAAGAGGAGTCCGAGTTGGAATCCGAAAATGGAGCTTGCCACAATCAAGCCCAACGCGACGAAGCCGCCAATTTTCAAGACGGACCCCAGAAACGAGAAATCCTTTTTCGTGGTGATGGCCACGAAGGTAATTCCGAGAAACAGCGCGCCGGTAATAGCTGCCGCCAGGGGAACGACGGTTGAGCCGGCATAGCGAGTGGCGATGAGAAGCAGGGGTGCAAAAATAAAAGCTTCGGCGACCGTATACAACCCCAAGCCGACGTACTGGAGCCCGGCTGAGGTGGCGTTGTCCGCCATGCGTTGGGCGACATACGTGATGCCCATGAAAACACCGAGAACCACCAGCCATGCGAATCGGCCGCTGCCCATCAACCGGAGCATGCCCGGGGCGACCGTAGAGTTCAGCAGGACGTATTCAATGGCGATAAACGCCAGGATCGCGCCGGCCAAGTGCGCATAGGTTCGAGAAATGAAGCGGGCCCGGTCATTCGGGCCCGAGTCTTCGGCCACCGGGTACGAGGAGGATAAATCGTAGTTTGTCATAAATTGGATCCCTAACTTGAAATGAAGGTACGGTAAATCTTGTCGTTCAGCAAGCCGGTTGACCAAAACTGGGGCCATTCTGAAACGTGCGCCGGTGCAGAACTCCTCGAATTGCGGAGATTCGCCGGATTTAATAAGCAACCCAGCTGGCAGTCATTCCAATGGACAACAGGGCGATCAGGCCGAAATAGGCGATTCCAATTTGCCATCGCTGGGAAGTCGGGATGGTAAAATATCGGTTTTCTGATTCGGTACGAGGCCGAAACAACGATAAGAGACGAGGCACACTCATCCCGAGGATCAATAACACGATGAAATTATTCCGCAAAAATGTGTCAAGACTTAATTCTGTCTGCCAGCGCCAAGCAATCAAGGCGATCATCACCGAATAGCCCGCAAGCCATAGCCACGGCGACAAAGCGGTTACGATTCGACCGCCATCGAGGAAACCAATGGGTGCGAGATTGAAAAGATTGATAAAAAAACCGCTATACGCGAGCGCGCCCCAAATGGGGGCACCGGTGTAGATAAAGAGAAAATACGGGACCGCAGCCGCCATCGTTCCAAACAACGGCCCGGCGATTCCGATAACGGCCTCAACCCAAGCATTCGGGGTCTGTCGTTTGAGCAGGATGTGGGCTCCAATCAGTGGAATGAAGACGGGCGCCGAGACCGGTAACCCAAAGCGGTGCGCGGCAACGAGGTGCCCGCATTCATGGACGAAAATCAAGAGGGTGAAACCGACTGCAAAACGCCAGCCGTAAATGAGGGTGTAGTAACCGATGAACACCAACATGGATCCGCCGGTTTTGAGGACCGGCAGGCCGAATTTCAGAATTGGAAGGAGGAAGGCGAGCTTGCTTCCAAACTGGGCCAGCAAGACACCGACCAGGCCGAGGCTGCCCAATATCCCACCGGTGCGCTTTCGGACTGGGGGCGTCGGTTGTGGGACCCAACCCGGAGGAGGCGGGGGCAGGCGAGGCGGGGGCACCGACGAGTTCACCTCCGTAAGGTGGCAGACGGCGAGCCGACTGAAAGGTGAAGGCGGTTCGTGGACAAATCATCGGTAGGATAGTTTCGCGATCAGAATTCCTCCTCATCTTGGCAGGATGCTGACCGTCCCGCGCCCAGCTCTGGGCTTTATCTTTGTCACCCTCGTCCTCGATATTTTGGGAATCGGGCTCATCATTCCAATTCTACCCAAGCTCATTGAACAGTTGCAAGGGGGGGACACGGCCGTGGCCGCCCACACCGTCGGATTACTCAGTTTTCTCTTTGCGGCCATGCAATTTGTTTGTTCGCCGATCCTCGGATGTTTGTCGGATCAATGGGGTCGGCGCCCAGTGATCTTGGGTTCCTTGTTCGGCGCGGGATTGGATTATCT
>JAYVTS010000362.1:0-6209 GCA_043788645.1 Verrucomicrobiota bacterium | reverse complement strand
GGGGGATGAACGTTCCGGGTCAGCTCCGTCGCGCGAATCAAACAAGGGACAGTTGAGTTGAAAGTTCTGATAGTCAATTGACCTAACATGTATTATTATTACTTGCAATCGGCTATGCAATTCGCCTGTCCCTTGTTTTAAAGCCGAAAAAATAGTGCGCGCTTTACCAGGCGGCTTTTGGAAAACTCGACGGAAAAACCTCACCTCGGAGAATTATACCCTCCGCGTTCGAGTCGACCCCGTCGAGGACCCAGCGGCTCCGGTTACTCCGGTTTTTGTGGATTCAAAGTAAGACCGACAGAGACTGTTCCTCATTCATTACGGCCTAACACTGAAATTTTATTTGTTGCGGAGAGGAATAAATGAATTGAACAATCTGCTTTTCGGATCGGGTATTCCAGCAGTTTCCAGAGCCCGTAGAAGTTCCAGGGATACAATATCTGAATGTGCACATGGCCCAATTATTATTCGATTAATGGAATTTACTAAATTAATACCTGTTAATCCAATATCTGGCTGATCTTCCATCTTTATTTTTAGGACCCGCTGCGGGATGTCGTGAATCACTTCTCTGCATTCTTCGTATGGTTTTTTGTCATTCAAGGACGGCGATGCTATAGCTCTCCATTCCTTTTCTTCGCAAAAAGCTGGATGCTTTGTACAAATCGCTAAAAACCGCAGAACGTGAAAAATTGCTGTTTTTAATTGCTCCGACCCAAAGTTTCGAATAAAATCTATATTTGCAGATAATTTTGCAGATATTAATGTTAATTCGGTTTTTATTGGACTATAATCCGAATAAACAACAGGGCGGAAATACAATCCAACGTCCTCAGTGCTACTAAAACCGATCGAATTGTTAAAAATTATTGCCACTCCAGCATTTCCGCCGTAGGCGCGCCACATCGAAAGTCGACCATACTTATCCTCAGTCGGTAGGTGCTCCGACAGACAAGTGAGGTATGTGTCCAGGATAAAATTCGACACATAATCATTAAACTGACTTGTTATGTCATCCGCCAACCCTGGAAAAATTGAATTGATTTGACGTTGTAGCTCAATTCCCTCGGAGTCTTGATAGGCCTGCACTAGGCAGCGTGCTCCGTGTGTAATCTCCGACGCGTCATTCATCAGCCTTGAATTCCGCATCCAAATTTTTCGCTCTTGCAGAATTTGCATCGCCACTCTAGCGGTGGTGTAGTATGCGAACCGCAGGTTTTTCCTAGAAGCGTCTACGACTCTGGCCACCGTGGTTGGATAGAAAATACCCTCCCATTTAACTTTTTCCTCCGGTTTCATTCAGTGATCATTCTTTCAGTGTTAGCCACTTCGGCGGGTCTTCGTTGGCGACCGTTCCCGGTTGCAATCCTTAAAAAACGGGTCACTAACGGATTGCCGGTTTTAGGTCGATTCTCTGTCATTTCGTGTACCCGTCGGTAGCTGAACCTGACTCCGGAGGTTCAGTTCTGCCCCGTGGCCAGCCTGTGGCCAGCCTCCGTAAATCTTGCTACTACTTCCTTCGTAAGTCCTTGATAGAGTGGTGCCCCGGGTCGGACTTGAACCGGCAACAAACTGATTAAGAGTCAGCTGCTCTACCATTGAGCTACCGAGGCACCCCGACCGAACCCCATATTTGAATCGTCAGACAGAAGTTGTCAACGCACAGTTTTCAATAGCTTTTCCGTCTTTTTCCATCCCACCCCCTCATCGAGGCCCAAGGGCAAACGATTCGGTAATCGGAAAGGACCGCGGATGAACACGGATGAACGCGGATAAGAAAAACTGCGGCCTTTCCCTATCCGCGTGAATCCGTGTTCATCCGCGGTTCAATGGTTCAGCCTCGGCTCCTGACGGGCCTTCAGTGCGTCTCGCCACGAAAGGGGATGAACAATCCGGCCAGGTGAGTCGCACGGATCGGTTTCCGAATGACGTTGCATCCTTTGGGCGTTTGCGAGTACTACCTGTGCTGTCCCCGCTTTTCCTTTTTATGGAACTTGAAATCAAGCTGAACTGTCTCTGTGGCACGAGATACGGTTTTTTCGTTGAACCGGAGGAGGGCCATATGCCCGTGCCCGTCGCTTGCCCCACTTGTGGCTCGGACGGCACCGCCCCCGCCAACACCGCCATTCAGCAACGCTTGGCGGAGATCGTTAAGTCGATCACGGGCGGTCGCCCTTCCGTTCGGGTGGTGCTCCCAGGACACCCGCCGCCACCACCATCGTCCGCGCCACCCTCCAAGGTTGCCCACTGATCGGTCTCAATTTTGCGACGGGCGTTGACCCATCACCCCACACCCGCATACTGGCCGGGATTTTGTGATGAGTTCACCCGCTTTACTTGCATTGTCGGATGGCACAGTCTTCACGGGCCGTGCGTTCGGGGCCTGCGCCACCGCCGTTGGCGAGGTTTGCTTCAATACCTCGATGACGGGTTATCAGGAGATTCTCACGGATCCTTCTTACAAAGGGCAGATCGTGACGATGACCTATCCGCAGATTGGCAACTGCGGAGTCAACACCCAGGACGTGGAAAGTTGGAAGGTGCATTGCGCCGGATTTGTCATTCGAGAGCTGAGCCCAGTGGTCAGCAACTGGCGGGCGGACCGTTCCCTGGCGGAATACTTGAGCGAATACAACATTCCAGGAATTCAAGGCATCGACACCCGGGCGCTGGTGAAACGTCTGCGGGTCAACGGAGCGATGCCCGGATGTCTTTCGACGGAAGGCCTCAGCCCGGCCGAGGCCATCGCCCGCGCCCAGGCTTGGGGTGGGATGGAAGGGCGGGACTACGTCCGCGAGGTCACTCATGCCAAGGCTTTCGATTGGGACCCGGAAGATCGGGACAGCGCCGCTTTTGACTTAACCAAAGAGATGACTTCGGCGGCGCCACGGAACGTACGAAAACCTTTACCGGCGGCCGACCTACCGATTGTAGCCTACGATTTCGGGTTGAAATATAACATTCTCCGCCGACTGAGGCAGCAGGGTTTCCGACTGCATGTGGTTCCTTCACACACCCCCGCGAGTGAGGTGCTGAAGCGCAAACCGGCGGGCGTATTTCTCTCGAATGGCCCCGGCGATCCCGCGGCGTTGGGTGCGATTGTTCGGGAAATCAAAACGCTGGTGGACACGGGCATTCCGATTTTTGGGATCTGTCTGGGGCACCAATTGCTGGGTCAGGCGTTTGGGGGCCGGACCTTCAAACTCAAGTTTGGGCATCGCGGCGGCAATCAACCGGTAAAAGATTTAGAAAGTGATCGAGTCGAGATCACCTCCCAAAATCACGGATTCGCCGTCGATGCAGACTCGCTGCCGACGGAGGTGGTGGTCAACCGGATCAATCTGAATGACCACACCGTCGAAGGCTTGCGACATCAGAAAAAGCCCGTGTTTTGCGTCCAATATCATCCGGAAGCGGCTCCTGGGCCGCACGATTCCACCGCTCTTTTTGCTGAATTTAGACAACTCATTTTGAAGAAATCTTAGCGATCGTGAGGGGCAATCTGCGTTCGGCTATGCGCAAACACCCGCACAGTCGGTTCGTTGGAATCAGCAATTGACCCCTACCACCCCGCTCCGCTTATTCTCGCTGAAAGCTCCTATGCCGAAATTGGTTGTCCTCACTCCCGAGTTGAGTGGTCTCTCGTTCGAGGTCACTCTCGAAAAGTCATCTGTCGGCCGCGTCGACGATAATCGCTTCTGCGTGGCAGAGGCGAGCGTCAGCTCGCATCACTGCGAAGTATGGCTCAAAGGCGACGACATTGTTGTCAAGGACTTGAATTCGACCAACGGTACGTTTGTCAATGAGGTCGCCATTGCGCCGGAGAAGGAAGCGTTGGTGCGACCTGGCCAAACGATGCGCCTCGGCCAAGTCGAACTCCGCCATGAGACCGGCAAGAAACAAATCGATCAGCCGCGTCAGACGGTAAAATTGGGCGACCCGGCAGCGGGTGGCGGCACGATCGTCATGACCAAAGGCGCTGGGTTCGTGAAAAAGGAAAACAAGGTCAACAAGATTTTCCTGATCGTAGGGATTGTCTTGGCGGTGATTATTGTGGGTGCGCTCGTGTTCTCACTCATGCACATGAGCACGTAGCCCTTGGAAGATGGCCACACTGGCGCTGGTCCCAAGTCGATTGGCGCCCGCCGCAATCAGGGCGAGGGCGGTGGCGGTGTCTCGAATGCCACCGCTGGCTTTGACCCCGAATTTTGGGCCTACGGCTTCCCGTAACAGGCGCACATCCTCCAACGTTGCGCCGCCGGTGCTGAAGCCGGTGCTGGTTTTGACCCAACGGGCACCGGATTCGATGGCCAAAGAACAGCCCCGCCGTTTCTGTTCCTCGTTCAGCAAACACGTTTCGAGAATTACTTTCACTGGAATACTCTCGGCGGCTTCTACCACGTCGCGGAGTTCTCGGAGCACTGCGCGATCATCCCCTTCACGCAATCGGCCGACATTGACCACCAGATCAATTTCTTGAGCGCCGAGGTCGATGGCGAGTTCGGTTTCAAAGCGTTTGGCGTCCGCTTCGGTTGCGCCCAGGGGAAAACCTATGACCGCGGTGACCTTGACGTTTGAATCTTCGAGCAGGCTGTTAGCTAGGACCAGGCGGCACGGGTTCACGCACACTGACCAGAATTGGTGCTCACGCGCTTCCGCGCACAGTTGGCGAATGTCATCGGCGGTGGCCTCTGGACGGAGCAGAGTGTGATCCAGGTGGCGGGCGAGATCCCGCGGGCTTAATTGCATGGGGGAGGGTAGGTCCGACCGACGGCTGAAGCGAGAGAGAGAGGACCCCGGGTGGACGGGGTGCCCATTGAATGCTTAGACTCTACGAAAGCACCCGTGTCGGAAAAAGACTCCAGCCTGCTCCTGCTCGTTCCCGCTTACAACGAGGAACGCCGATTGCCGCCCGTTTTAGCGGCGTATGCCGAGTATTTCCAGCGCCATTGGCCCGGCAAATTCCTCCTCGTGGTGGTGCTCAACGGGTGCCGTGACAATACGCTGGGCGTCGTGCGAGCGGCCGAAGAAAAGTACCCGATGATCGCTCACTTGGATTTTCCGGGGGCGATTGGGAAAGGTGGCGCCCTCATTGAAGGGTTGAAATTGGCCCCGCTGGCCGATTTAGTGGGCTACGTGGATGCGGACGGTGCGACGCCTCCGGAAGCCTTTCTGGACTTGGCGCAGCGTGCGGTTCGGCGCGAAGCGGATTGTGTGATCGCTTCGCGTTGGTTGCCGGAATCCACGGTGAATGTGGCCCAAACCACGGACCGGCAAAGTGCGAGCCGCCTCTTTCACTACGTGGTGGAATCCCTCTTTTGGATGGGGATTAAGGACACCCAATGCGGTGCGAAAGTGCTGCGTCGGGAAGCGGTCGAACGGGTTCAGCCGTTGCTTCGGCTGGCGGATCTCGCCTTCGATGTGAATCTGCTTTATTCGCTGAAACGAGCGGGGTTCAGCATTCGGGAAGTACCGACGGTTTGGACCGATCAGAGTGGGTCCAAGGTCGCGTTTAATTTTCGCACCTCGCTCAACATGGCGCTTTCTCTGGTCCGATTGCGTTTGCTCTATTCTCCCTTCAATCCGCTCCTACGACCGCTCGCTCCGTTGGTCCGCTGGGTGTATCAAAAACTCAATGCGCCCCCACCCCGATCCGAGGTGGAGGCCCAACAAAATCAACCACCGAAGCTCCGGCACGGCTAAGCCTTCGTCTTGGCCTTGACCTTCTGGGCTTCTTGCTTCTCGATCACCTCGGCGGTGTTTTTGCTGTAGTGCGACGCGTAGTATCGGTTTTGGTAGTAGTGATAGCTGTAGTAGTACGAGTCCTTGCCTTCGAAATCGATGTCGTTGAGGACCAGTCCGACGGTGTGAATCCCGGCGTCCTGAATTCGCTGAATGCTACGCATCGCGTGCTCGCGACGGATCTTATTGAATTTGGTGACAAATAAGAGGCCATCGCACAGTGCTCCGACCACCAGCGGGTCGGCGACCGCCGAGATGGGCGGACAATCCAGCACGATGCGGTCGTAGCGCTTGGAGACTTCTTCGAGGAATTGGGTCATGCGTTTTGAGCCCACGAGCTCAGACGGATTACTCGGCAAGGCCCCGCAGCAGACGACGTCGAGGTGTTGAATCTCGGTGCTATGAATGATTTCATCGACGGAGTTAACCCGTTCCGCGAGGTACGCGGCCAAGCCGACGGGGCTCTG
>JAYVTS010000361.1:0-24498 GCA_043788645.1 Verrucomicrobiota bacterium | reverse complement strand
TGACTCTCCATCGCAGGCGCCTGCCCATAATCCCGTCGATCCGTTAAATCCCGTCCAACTCCCCGAACCCTGGCCGACGCTCGCACCGTTCGGCGGCAGATTGCGGAATGCGCATGCCGTTCCTGCGGCACGCGGCCGGATCTCGACAATGCGGACTGGGCCGTTACGGTTTGCGCCGATGAGCACTGCTCTTCTGGAAATTCCCGAGTTTCGCCGCCGGGTGTCGCCGATCACGGTCGGACAATATCACCATTTCCCTGAGTTCAACGAAAACGGGCGGCGCACCGAATTGGTTCGCGGCGTCGTCATCGAAAAAATGTCAAAGTCCCCCCTGCACTGCAGCGTCGCCTCCCGGCTTTATCGCCGGTTGCTGGCCGCCGTTCCGGCTGGCTGGACGGTGCGAAAGGAAGAACCAATGACTTTGTCCGACTCCGAGCCCGAGCCGGACCTCGCGGTCGTCCGCGGAGACGAGTGCGACTTTGTGGAGGCCCATCCCACGACCGCCGCCCTCGTGGTTGAAATCGCAGTGGCCAGCGCCGCCGAGGATCGGGCGCGGGCTGCGCTGTATGCCGAGGCGGCCATCGGGGAGTATTGGATTGTCCTGCCGCGCCAGCGGCAAATCGAAGTGCATCGCCGGCCTTTTCACGGCGCCTATGCCGAACGTTTCCTGATGGAGGGCGAGGCCGTTCTCGCCTGCGAAAGCGTACCCGGAGTTCGGATCGCTTTGCCCGAGCTTTTCGATTGATCGCCAGGGAATTCACGGGACGGAAAATGAAACCGGCCGCCCGGACTTTTAAGATTGTCCCGCGTGCGTCGCAGAAGTCCGGCGGCGGAATCGAACCCGACCCCGCGCCGGATGAATTCGCTTCCTCCCCTCGGTCCGTGGTCATCGCAATCGGGCGCTTGTCCGTTTCATTACGGTGGCGGTTCCTTCGGAAGGACGCGCTCCGCAAGTCCCCGTTTACCCCTCTACAATCTGGGACTCATGGGACTCGTCCCTCCGAACCCGATGAAACGGAGAGGCGCCTGTCGCAACCCGCGCTGGCCAGTCGCCAGGAGTTTGGCTAGGGATTGACGGTCGAGGGGACCATCGGGTTTCCCGATTGGATCGTCGACGACGACGCCTGGCGGGCCAAAGGCATGGAGCGGGCCAAACGCGAGATGGACCACACGGCGCAATCATTGTTGGCCCTGGACTCACAGTCTTCCCGGGTGTATCTGGATAACGGATGCGGACCGATTCCATCCTCCAAGGACGCCTGCTAAGCGCGCCGGATCTCGGGGTCCTTCAGCATAGTGGTGTTCGCTCACCCATTCATCCCACCGTTCAATCTCCACCCGATCAACCCGGCACCGTACCTCCAATTCATTGAGAATGGACGGTTGCTCCCGCTTCGTCAGCTCATCGGACTCGGACATGCCAGAAGTAAAACAGAGTCAGTGCCCTTTGCTCAGATTTATCTCACTCCTTTCCTCACCTCATTCATTAACCCTGTTTTCTTGAAACCGCCCTGCCCAAGAGCAACTCAACGTATTTCTAGCTTTCCTGAGTCGGCTTTGGCGGCTAAATTCTGCATTCGTGAGTGCATTGTCTACCGCTTCGCATCCTTGGCCCGGCGTCATCCGCCGATACGCTGGATTCTTGAATGTCACCGCTGAAACCCAAGTGGTGACGCTGCTCGAAGGCAATACTCCGCTGATTCCCGCCCAAAATTTTGCGGCGGCCATCGGAGGTAAATTTTCGCTCTACCTCAAATATGAAGGACTGAATCCAACCTGCTCCTTCAAAGACCGGGGAATGACTTTGGCCATGACCGTCGCCAAACAACGCGGGGCAAAAGTCGTCGTTTGCGCGAGTACCGGCAATACGTCGGCCAGCGCGGCCGCCTACGCGGCCCAAGCCGGGCTCCGATGTGTCGTGCTGCTACCCAAGGGCAAAATTGCCGCGGGTAAAATGGCCCAGGCACTCCTGTATGGGGCCTTGACGGTGAGTATCGAAGGCAATTTTGACGACGCCCTGCGGATCGTTCGCGAATTGGGCGAGACCGGGCTCGTCGAAGTGGTCAATTCGGTAAACCCGGCCCGAATCGAAGGCCAAAAGACGGCGGCCTTCGAGATTTGCGATGCTTTGGGGGATGCACCGGACTATCATTTTCTCCCCGTGGGCAACGCGGGAAACATTACCGCCTACTGGAAGGGTTTTAAGGAATACCATGCCGCCGACAAGGCCGATACACTCCCCAAAATGATGGGTTGGCAGGCTGAGGGCGCGGCTCCCTTGGTTCTCGGTCATCCGGTCGTTCATCCCGAAACCGTGGCCACGGCGATTCGGATCGGTAACCCGGCAAGTTGGCAGGCTGCGATTGACGCGGCGCGCGACTCCGGAGGATTGATTCGAAGCGTGACGGATGAAGAAATTCTCTATGCGTACAAACTCCTCGCCCGCACCGAAGGCATCATGGTGGAGCCCGCTTCGGCCGCTCCTCTGGCAGGGCTGATCAAATGTGTGGCGTCAGGCGAAATCCCTTCAGGCTCACTGATCACCGCCACGATGACCGGACACGGCCTCAAAGATCCAGAGATTGCGGTCAAAGTGTCGGGTTTTGAGCCTCTGGTGGTATCAGCCAACCGAGAAGCGGTGCTCGGGGTCATGGGTCTGTGAACGAGAAAGTCAGATTCGGAGGGTATTTACCCGCGGGCAGTTTTAGCTGTTAGGTGTTATCCATCAATAAGATAGGAACATTTATTCAGCGCTCATCCGGCGCGTACTCGAAAGAATTCAGAAAAAAGCCTTGTGAAAATTTTCACAACCCACATTATCCAAGCTCTATTTCGGCGCAATTCACTCGCGTGAGTTTGATTTTCGCGAGTGGGGTTCGTCGTCTCCGATCATGCGTTCGTTTCGCGTCATTTTTGCTTTGCTCTGGTCTTTGGGACTAGGCCCCACGGTTTTTGCCGCCGAGTCGGCGCATGCGGAGCCTGCCGCGGGCGTCGCGGCCCATGCGGTCGGACACAGTGAAGAGCATGAAGAGCATGGTCTGCCGCCGGCCGCCGTGCCCGTGTTCAATATCGGCCCGATCCAAGTCACGAATAGCATGATTGTGGTCTGGGCGGTGGCGCTGGGGTTGATCGCCTTTGCCCAACTGGCGACGCGTAATATCAAGCAGGTACCAGACGGGCTACAGAATTTCTGGGAATGGTTAGTCGAATCGCTCTACGACTTTTTGGGCGGCATTCTCGGACCCGCCTTGGTGAAGAAATCGTTTTGGTTTTTCGGTACGGTTTTTATCCTGATTCTGTTTACGAACTGGATGGGGTTGATCCCGGGTGTCGGTACGATCGGTCGAGGAGTCACCAATACGGCAGGCCATTTTCATGTGACGGAACCCTATCTGCGAGGCGGCAATGCGGACCTCAATATGACCTTGGCGATGTCGATCCTCTTTTTCCTCTTTTGGATTATCTGGTCAGTGCAAGCTTTGGGGGTCGGCGGTGTGATCAAACATCTTTTTGGCGGTCAAGGAGGGGAGTCGGGTTTCATGAAGGTTTTCCTAACCGTGATTTTTATCATCGTGGGTCTCATTGAAGTCGTTTCGATACTTTTCCGCCCGGTATCGCTGAGTTTCCGATTGTTTGGCAACGTCTTTGCCGGTGAAAACATTTTGGAAGCGATGATGGGATTGGTGCCGGCCCTCGGTTGGATTATTCCGCTCCCGTTCTATTTCCTTGAACTATTAGTCGGTCTCGTTCAGGCCCTGGTTTTCACTCTATTAACCGCGGTTTTCACGGCCCTGATGTGTGCTCATCCGGAACATGAGTCCGATGATGCGGCAGGCCGTCACGGCAAGAAAGCTCACTAAAAATTTCCACCACCGGACCGTGGGCAAACTGCGGGGGTGGTGAACCCAACAAAAAGAAAGTAAAGTCATGATAGCTCCAATGCTCGCAGAAGTGACAGGAAACCTCCATATCGGTTTGGCCGCCATCGGCTCCGCCATCGGTGTGGGAATCATCGGAATGAAGGCCGCTGAAGCCACGGGCCGCAACCCGGGTGCCGCCGGTGAAATCCGGAATATGGCCATCATCTTCGCCGCGCTGGCGGAAGGCGTGGTGTTCTTCGCCATCTTCTTGGGTAAGCTCGGTTAATAATCGAAACGATTGGCGCGGAGCCAAAGCGGCTCCGCGCTGATTCTCCTGTATTACTCGAAATTCAGCACGATTTATGACTAGTCCCTTGTTCTTGGCCGCCGGAAATCCGATCACCGAGATCACGACTGCCTTCGGTGTCGATTGGCCGAAGTTCGGCAGTCAGGTCGCGCTGTTTCTCATGGTGGCCTTTGCCCTTAAGAAATGGGCGTACGGCCCCATTCAAATCGTCCTGGAAGAGCGCCGGGAAAAAATTGCCGAAGGTTTAGCAAATGCCGAAAAAACTCGCAAGGAACTGGCGAATGCCCAAACCAAAGCATCCGAGATTCTCACTCAGGCCAGTCAGCAGGCCACGAAGATGATTGAGGAAACCCGGCAGGCCGCCGCCCGGATTAGCGAGCAAGAGGCCCAAAAGGCGGTTGCGGCCGCCAACGATATTATTGCCAAAGCGAAGTTGGCCAATGAGGCCGAGCTAACTCGGATGAAAGGCGAACTCCGAAAGGAATTCGGCCGCCTCGTGGTCGGGGCCGCCGCCAAGGCCAGCGGGAAAGTGCTGACCGCGGACGATCAGAGACGGTTGGCCGATGAAGCCAATCAGCAATTGGCGGCTTGAGGTCACTTCTCATCACGAACTTCGCCGAGTCATTCAATGAAGATCAGCAAACAATCCCGTCGCGATGCGAAGGCGCTTTTCAACGTCTGTCGGCTGGGTGGTCTTTTGGATGAAAGCCGTGTCCGCACCGCAGTCTCCGCCGTAGTGGCGCGTCAACCCCGAGGTTATTTAGGGACGCTCACTCATTTTAGCCGCCTGGTTCGGCTCGATGAAGCCCAACGGACCGCGGTCGTCGAAAGCGCCGTTCCGTTGCTCGCGGACTTCCAAGTCGGGATAAAAGGTAACTTGAAAAAAAAATATGGTCCGGGCTTAGCTGTTAGTTTCGCGGTCAACCCTGCGCTCATTGGTGGCCTCCGTATTAAGGTGGGCTGCGATGTGCTCGATGGTTCGGTGGCCACTCGTCTGGAGACGTTGGTCCAAAATTTCTAATTTTTTACTTAATACTCGGTTAACTCTCTTCGGAAATGAGCAGCATCCTTCAGGAAATCGAAGCCCAAATTGCCGGGCTCAAATCGGGCGTCGCGAAGCAAAATGTCGGCGTAGTCCGCGAAATTTCGGACGGCGTCGCTAAAATCGAAGGTCTCACCGACGCCATGGCCAACGAGATGTTGGACTTCGGCAACGGCGTGTTTGGCCTCGCCCTCAACCTCGAAGAAACCGAGGTCGGTGCCATCGTGCTCGGTGATTATCTCGGTATTAAAGAAGGGACCGAGGTGAAGACCACCGGGAAACTGCTCTCGGTCCCAGTCGGTAAAGGCTTGCTGGGACGCGTCGTCGATACGCTCGGTCGCCCCATTGACGGCAAGGGTCCCATTACGGCCACCGCGCAGTACCCGGTTGAGAAGATTGCGCCCGGCATCATTAAGCGGAAATCCGTCAGCCAACCGCTCCAGACCGGTATTATGGCGATCGACGCCATGATTCCGGTCGGCCGCGGTCAGCGTGAGTTGATCATTGGTGATCGGTCAACGGGTAAAACCACGATTGGCGTGGATACCATGATCAACCAAGCCAAGATCAACAAACAAGCGCGCAAAGCCGACGGGACTTTCCCCGCGGATTTCCGCCCGGTTTATAATATCTACGTCGCGGTGGGTCAGAAGCAGTCCACAATTGCCCGCGTGATTGCCGAGCTGGAACGGGCCGGGGCGATGGAATATACCATAGTGGTGGCGGCGGCGGCCTCGGATTCTGCAGCCAACCAATACTTGGCTCCGTTTTCGGGTGCAGCCATGGGCGAATGGTTCATGGATAATGGCCTCGACGCCTTGATCATTTTTGATGATCTCTCGAAGCAGGCGGTTGCCTATCGCCAGGTTTCGTTGGTTTTGAAGCGCCCATCGGGTCGCGAGGCCTATCCGGGCGATGTCTTCTATCTTCACAGTCGTTTGTTGGAACGTTCGGCCCGGGTGAATGAGAAGAATGGCAACGGCTCACTGACGGCTTTGCCGATCATCGAGACCCAAGCTGGAGACGTTTCGGCTTATATTCCGACGAACGTGATTTCAATTACGGACGGTCAGATCTATCTCGAAACGGATTTGTTCTACCAAGGCGTCCGTCCGGCGATCTCGGTCGGTCTCTCCGTTTCTCGCGTCGGTTCCGCAGCCCAGATCAAGGCGATGAAGCAGGTGGCCGGCAAGATCAAGTTGGACCTTGCCCAATACCGCGAACTCGCAGCTTTCGCGCAGTTCGGTTCGGATCTGGATGCGAAGACTCAAGCCACTCTCGAGCGAGGCAAGCGGATTGTGGAGTTGTTCAAGCAGAACCAATACAACCCGATTCCGGTTGAAATCCAATCGTGTGTTCTCTGGACCATGCAGAATGGACTCTTGGATGACGTGGCGGTGGATAAGGTGAAGGATTTCCAACTCAAACTCACCGATTTTCTGACCACTCGAAAGGGTCCGTTCTTGGAAAAGGTCCGGACAGAAAAAGCCTTCAGTGATGCGTTGGCGGCAGATTTGAAGGCGGCCGTCGTCGAATTCAAAACGACCTATCGTTGATTCGCCACCGCTTGAAACGGAACTAGACCGCTCCCCCTGCCATGCCGAGCACACGCGACATCCGCCGCCGGATCAAGTCGATCAAGAGCACCGCCCAAATTACGAAGGCGATGCAAATGGTTGCGTCGGCCAAGATGCGCCGGGCGCAGCAATTGGCGATCAACGGCCGCCCGTACGCCAACCTCATGAACGAGGTTCTGGCGGCCGCGGTGCAGGGTGCCGGTGATTTTCAACACCCGCTGATGGACACCCGCGAAGTCAAGCGACGCGGCCTCATTGTGATCAGCACAGACAAAGGCCTTTGCGGTGCCCTGAACACCAACCTGCTGCGGGAAGCCGCCAAAATTTCGGGCGATGTCTCGGTGATCAGTGCCGGACGAAAAGCCTCGCAGTGGGCGGCGCGGGCAAAAAAGCAGTTGGTCGCGGAGTTTACCTATAAAGATACGCCGGCGTTTGCCGAAGCCCGAGCGATTTCAAAGTTTGCTCAGAATCTATTCTTGGAGGGCAAGGTCGATGAGGTGTTCGTCGTATATACGAACTATATCAATACCTTAACGCAAAAGCCCGAGACCCGACGGTTGCTCCCGACCGGTCGGCCGCAAAAATTGGAAGCGGGCGTGGGTGGTGTGCATGAAGCGGCGGAGCTTGAGACCAGCGACCAGGAATATAAGTTTGAGCCGGACGCGAAAGGAGTGCTTGGCGCATTACTACCGCACTACGTCAATTATCAGGTCTACCAATTTTTGTTGGAAGCCAAAGCGTCCGAGCACTCGGCGCGAATGGTGGCGATGAAAAGCGCGACGGATAACGCCAAACAGATCATCAAAGACCTTACCCTCGAGTATAATAAACTCCGCCAGGCCAACATCACCAAAGAACTGCTCGAAATTACCACCGCCGCGATGGCGATGGGTTAAGTCTCAATTTTTTTCCGTATATTTCCCAGTCACGCCCATGAACAAAGGCAAGATCGTCCAGATCATCGGTCCCGTGGTGGATGTGGAGTTCGCAGACGCGCTCCCCCCCATCTACAACGCTTTGATCGTCAACTTCACGCCACCCGGCGGCAGCCTCACCCGGCTCACCCTCGAAGTGCAACAGCACTTGGGTGATAATTGGGTTCGGGCCGTGGCGATGTCCACGACCGAAGGTCTGAAACGCGGTCAAGAGGTCCTTGACGTCGGTGCGCCGATCTCGATGCCGGTCGGCAATGCCGTCATGGGTCGCGTCTTTAACGTGACCGGCGACGCCATTGACGAGCAAGGAGCCGTCAAAGCTGACAAGTTTTACTCGATTCATCGCCAGGCACCCCCCCTCGTCGATCAATCGACCAATCCCCAAATTCTGACGACAGGTATTAAGGTCATCGACCTGATCTGCCCCTTCCTCAAGGGCGGCAAAGTCGGGGCCTTCGGTGGTGCCGGCGTTGGCAAGACAGTGGTCATCATGGAGTTGATCAACAACATCGCTAAGCTGCACGGCGGCGTCTCGATGTTCGCAGGTGTGGGCGAGCGCACTCGTGAAGGGAACGATCTCTATAACGAAATGATCGAAGCCGACGTCATCAAGGTGGTGCGCGATGAAAAAGGGCACCCCAAGATCGGCGCCAATGGTCTACCGATTATTAAAGAAGGATCCAAGATCGGACTGGTCTACGGTCAAATGAATGAGCCGCCGGGTGCGCGTCTCCGGGTGGCCTTGTCGGCGCTGGCGGTCACCGAGTATTTCCGCGATGAGCATAATCAAGACGTGCTCCTCTTCGTGGACAATGTTTTCCGTTTCTCGCAGGCTGGATCAGAAGTGTCCGCTTTGCTCGGACGCACTCCGTCGGCGGTCGGATACCAACCGACGCTCGCCGCCGAAATGGGCAATTTGCAGGAACGCATTACTTCGACCAAGAAAGGTTCCATCACCTCGTTCCAAGCGGTGTATGTGCCGGCGGATGATCTAACCGATCCGGCACCCGCAACGACCTTTGCGCATTTGGATGCCACCATTGTGTTGGAACGTTCCATTGCCGAGTTGGGCATTTTTCCGGCCGTCGATCCGTTGGCTTCCAATTCACGGGCCTTGGCTCCGGAAATTGTGGGCGAAGAACATTATAACGTCGCTCGCGGGGTTCAAAAAGTGCTCCAACGCTATAAAGACTTGCAGGATATTATCGCCATTCTCGGTATGGACGAACTTTCGCCTGAGGACAAGATGACGGTGAATCGGGCTCGTAAGATCCAGAAATTCCTGAGCCAACCGTTCACCGTGGCGCAGGTGTTCACGGGCCGTGAAGGCAAGCAGGTCCCGGTGGCGGAAACCGTCCGGGCGTTTAAGGAAATTCTCGAAGGCAAACACGACGCCGTCGGCGAATCGAGCTTCTATATGTGCGGCGGCATCGACGAAGTGAAGGATTGATGGGTGCCGAAATGAGCAATTGACTATGGCCACCCTGAAACTCGAAATCGTCACCCCTGAGGCCAAGATTTATTCGGAGGACGTGGACCGGGTCACGTTGCCGAGTGTGGAAGGCGAGATGGGCATTTTCCCGATGCACATCGCGCTCATGACCCAGGTCGTCCACGGTCAAGTCGTGGCCCGCAAAGGGGGCCAGGACTACTATCTCGCCATCGGCGAGGGCTTTGCGGAAATCACCGGTGATCGGGTGGCGATTCTCACGGATATGGCGATCAAGTCCGATGACATTGACGAGGCCAAATCCGAGGAAGCCCGGAAGCGGGCCGAAGCACGCCTCGCCGAGAAACTATCCGATGAAGAAACGGCCTCCGTCCAAGCCGCCTTGGCCCATGCGTTGACCCAACTCAACTTGAAACGGCGCCAACGCCATTGAGGAAGCTTTCCGTTACCCGAACTCGATGGTTTAACCGGGTTTCATTAGCGGAAATCACGCTTAAGGTTTTTTTGGATGACTTTGTGAAAAAAATCACGAAGTCCAACTTGCCGCCCTCAGGCTCCGGAAATAACCTGTTGTCGGCGACGGAAGTTCACGCTCTGCCTGCCTTTCTTCATGGCTACCACCATTACCTCGCCAGCAAAGACTTCGGCTGAATTCGGGTACAACTCGAAAGTCGAGGGCGACGTCATCCACACCACGGTGGATGCGGCGCTCAATTGGTTCCGAAAAAATTCGCTTTGGCCGATGCCCATGGGTCTCGCCTGCTGTGGGATTGAGCTGATGGCGGTCGGGGCGAGTCGTTATGATATTGCCCGGTTTGGCTCGGAAGTGATGCGGTTTTCACCCCGGCAATCCGACGTCATGATTGTCGCGGGCACGGTCACTTATAAGATGGCTCTGCCGCTACGCCGAATTTACGAGCAAATGACCGAGCCCAAATGGGTCATTGCCATGGGGGCTTGCGCTTCAACCGGGGGTATGTACCGCAGTTATTCCGTGTTGCAGGGCGTGGACCAAATTGTTCCGGTGGATGTTTATGTTGCGGGCTGCCCGCCGCGGCCGGAAGCGTTGCTGGACGCTTTAATCAAACTTCAAGGCAAAGTGGGTCGGGAAACGACCCTTCATGATTTGAAACGCGATGTGGCTCCCGCTGAATACGGGTCACTGGGATACAAGCTCTGAGTCGCCATGCCTACTGCCCTTGAATTTGCCGGTCGCCTAAAGGAGAAATTTGGCGATTTGGTGTCAGCTCCTCGCGAATTTCGTGGCGAGGTATCACTCCAAATCGTCGAAGCGGACCGTATTGCCGAGGTGTGCGCCTTCGCCCGATCCGAACTGGGTTTTGACTATCTGATCGACCTGAGCAGTGTGGACAATTATGGGTCTGATCCGCGCTGGACGGTGGTCTACGAACTTTCCGCGATCAGTCACGGCGCCCATTTGCGTTTGCGGACCGATGTGAGCGAAGAAAAATCTGAACTTCCGACGGTGAGCGGAATCTGGCCGACGGCGGATTGGCATGAGCGCGAGGCCTACGATATGATGGGGATCCGTTTCAAAGGTCATCCGGATTTGCGACGGATCTTGATGTGGGAAGGCTATCCGTATTTTCCTTTACGGAAGGATTTTCCGCTGGCCGGCAAGTCGACCGATCTCCCGGAGGTTGCTTTCACACGACCGGCACCGCTGGAGGGTGGGCCCTTCGTCACCTTAGCGGGCGGCAAAGATTCCACGGCTCGTGAACCCCGCGTTCGGAACCCTCAGGAAACCTGAATCATGGCCTCTGTTCAAGAGATCACTTTTAAGGACCCAGGCGCTCGAGTACCCGCTGCTCGCACGACGGGACCGGCACCGAGTAATGGGGAGGACCTGCAGGATATCCTGGGCGACAAAATGGTCGTCAACATGGGACCTTCCCATCCCTCCACGCATGGCGTGCTGCGGATTCTGATTGAGTTAGACGGCGAGATGGTGACTCGGGCGGTACCCGATATTGGCTACTTGCACCGAGGCGATGAGAAGATCGCTGAGAATATGACTTATACCCAGTTCATTCCGTACACGGATCGACTGGATTATTTAGCACCCTTGGCCAACAACGTAGCCTATGCGTTGGCGGTGGAAAAACTCATCGGGATCGACACCTTGCTCACCCCGCGGTGCCAATATATTCGGGTCATTTGCTGCGAATTAGCTCGTGTTTCCGCTCATTTGCTCGGCCTCGGCGCCTACGCCATGGACATCGGCGCATTAACCGTCTTCCTCCATACGTTTACCGAGCGGGAGAAAATCTACAATCTCTGTGAACGCCTCACCGGAGCGCGGTTTACCACCAGTTATACTCGGATCGGCGGATTGAGTCGCGACATGCCATCGGGCTGGGTGGCACAATGTCGGAAGTTCATTGAAGAATGTAATGTGACCCTGACCGAGACGGGGCAATTATTGACCCGCAATCGGATCTTCATGGATCGCACCCGTGATATCGGGGTGATTACGAGGGAGCAGGCGATTGCATACGGAATCAGCGGTCCGAATTTGCGGGGTTCAGGCGTAGACCATGATTTGCGGAAGGCCTCGCCGTATCTGTGTTATCAAGAACTCGAATTTGACGTGGCTATTGGTTCGGTGGGTGATTGCTATGATCGCTATCAAGTTCGAATGGAGGAAATGCGCCAGAGTTTGCGCCTGCTCAGTCAATGTCTAGATCGGTTGCCGGGTGGGGATGACAATCAAGGTCGTGAACCCATCAATATCCCGGATGGCAAAACCGTGTTGCCGCCCAAGAATCGGGTGCTCACGGGCATGGAAGAACTGATTCACCAGTTCATGATCGTGACGCAGGGCGTCAATGCGCCGCCGGGCGAGATCTATTTCGGGGCAGAAAATCCCAAGGGCGAGCTCGGATTTTTCATTCACAGTAAGGGCGGAGGAACTCCTCACCGGCTGAAAATTCGCGCTCCTTCCTTTGTGAATCTTAGCATTTTACCAGTGCTTCTGCCGGGGCATTTAATGTCGGACGTCGTCTCCATCCTCGGTTCGATCGACTTCGTCATGGGCGAGTGTGATCGTTAGAAACTTGATACGACATGGCCATCGCATTTTCTATTTCTACCAGTTTGGAAGCTGAGTTGGACGAACTCACGACGCACTATCCTGAGAAGCGGAGTGCGTCGCTGATGTTTTTGCACGCGTTGCAGGAACAGTTCGGGTTTATTTCGAAAGAGGCCATCGAATGGACGGCGAAGAAGCTCGGACTGCAGCCCATCAACGTGTACGAGTTGGTAACGTTCTACCCGATGTTCCGCCAGGAGCCGCTGGGGAAAACGCAGATCAAGGTGTGTCGCACCTTGAGTTGTGCCCTCGCCGGCAGCGGAGAATTACGCACGACGCTGTGCCAAAAACTGGGGTTGGACGCCCACAAACACGTGGCTCAGACCACGCCCGATGGGAAATTTACGGTCGAATTCGTCGAATGCCTCGCCAGCTGTGGGACTGCGCCGGTGGTGATGGTGAACGAAGATTTGTACGAAAAAGTCAAGGTGACCGACACGGACCGACTGCTCGCTCACCGGAAATAAACCAATGAAAACCGGACCCAACCTTCTGCAGTGGCTGCCCGACATGGATTTGAACCATGACAAACAGATCCAGAATCTGTTGTGCTACCGTTACACCATCGGGCAATCAAAAAGCTCGCACACCCTAGTCGGTTAAAATTTTGAGTCAAGCGCGGCTATGCCGGAACAGTACAAGCTCATCCTGAAGCACGCGGACAGTCCGGGTTACACACCGGACCTGGACTGCTACCTGCGGCATGGCGGCTACGAAGGGCTCAAGAAAGCTCTGGCTAGCGCGCCCCGTGATCTGCCCGATGGCAAGAAGTTGTCGCCACAGGAAGCGCTGCGCGATGATGTCAAAGCTTCGGGTTTACGGGGGCGGGGCGGGGCCGGTTTCAGTGCCGGGCTCAAGTGGAGTTTCGTTGATCGACGGAGTGG
Source organism: Verrucomicrobiota bacterium (assembly GCA_043788645.1). Classification (GTDB taxonomy): domain Bacteria; phylum Verrucomicrobiota; class Verrucomicrobiia; order Limisphaerales; family UBA9464; genus CANIZL01. Next base: position 11,331 of record JAYVTS010000361.1, on the reverse strand, counting down.
GAAGCCGATTTACCTGATTTGCAACGCTGACGAATCGGAACCGGGTACCTTCAAAGATCGCCAGATTCTCCACAAAGATCCGCACCAACTCATCGAAGGCATGGTGATCTCGTGCTGGGCGAATGACGTTAAGCTGGCCTACATCTACATCCGCGGCGAGATGCCCCAAGGTGCTAAACTCCTCAATCAAGCGCTCAAGGAAGCTCGGGCTAAGGGTTTTCTCGGAAAAAACATCTTGGGAACCGGCTACGATCTGGAAATCCATGTCCATCGGGGTGCCGGCGCCTATATCTGCGGGGAAGAGACCGGCCTCATTGAATCGTTGGAGGGTAAACGGGCCTATCCTCGGATCAAACCTCCTTACTTCCCAGCGGTGCTCGGGCTCTATCTATGCCCGACCATTGTTAATAATGTCGAGACGCTGGCCGCCGTGAAGCATATTGTCGAGATGGGGCCGACCACCTACGCCAAACTCGGAACCCCCAATAATACCGGCACCCGCATTGTGAGTCTTAGCGGGGATGTCGTCCATCCGGGCTACTTCGAGATTGAGGTGGGCAAGGCGACGATTGGGCAGTTGATCTTTGATGCGAATTTTGGCGGCGGCTTGAAGCCAGGGCGTAGTCTCAAGGCGATTATTCCCGGTGGTTCTTCCTCCAAGGTTTTGAAGGCCGGCGAAGTCTTCAAACTCAAACGCAAAGGGGCCGACGGGCAGATGACGGCCGTCGACGTCCCGTTGCTGGATATCCCCTACGATTTCGATTCACTCCAGGGCGCCGGAACCATGTCGGGTTCGGGAGCGATCATTGTTCTAGACGACAGTCGGAGCATGGTGGAAACGCTGGCTAATTTAGCGGAATTTTACGCACACGAAAGTTGTGGCCAATGCACACCTTGCCGGGAAGGGGCCTTATGGCTGGCCAAGGGAACGCATCGCTTAGCCCATGGTGAGGGACGCAAAGCGGACGCAGACTATCTCCAACACATTGCGCAAAACATCCAAGGGCGGACCATTTGCGCTTTCGGTGAGGCGGCCGCGTGGCCGGTCCTCAGCTTCGTGAAGAAATTTCGCGAAGAGTTCGAAGCGCAAGGCGCCGCGGACGAGGCTGCCCGCGGGAAAACCACCGGACCTGGTCCAAACCGGGTCTCAACCACCACCGCCAAATCCCACTGATTTTTCGCGCCATGTCCAACGCCGCGACCGCTCCTGTTTCCGCTCCTGCCTCAGCGCCAGTGTCGCCCCCGGTTGAGAAGATCCGCATCAAGGTGGATGGCCGGGAGATTGACGTCCCGAAGCTCATGCCCAATTGGCAAGGGAAGCTCGAGCCGACCACCATGCTTCAAGCCTGTCTGATCGCAGGTATGGAGCTACCCCACTATTGTTATCATCCCAAATTGCCAGTGGCGGGCAATTGCCGGATGTGCTTGGTGGAATTCGGCACCCCAGTCATGGATCCGGTGACCCGACAGCCGGTGAAGAACGAGGATGGTTCATTCAAGATCGCCCGATCAGTCCTTCCGTACGAACCCCAAACGCCCCGGGGCGCCATTGGCTGTGCGACCCCGATTTCGCCCGGCATGGAACTTTATCCCAATTCGCCGGCCACGAAACAGATGCGCGAAGCGGTTCTGGAATCGCTGCTGATTAATCATCCGCTCGATTGCCCAATTTGCGATCAAGCAGGTGAATGTAAATTGCAAGAGTACTCGGTTCAGCACGGCCAGGCCACCAGCCAATTTGTCGAAGCCAAGGTTCACAAACCAAAGGCGGTCGATCTCGGTCCCCGCATTGTACTCGACGACGAGCGTTGTGTTTTGTGTACCCGTTGCATTCGGTTCACCAAGGACATTGCGGGTGATGATGCGTTAGGCATCGTCAATCGCGGTTCTTACAACACCATTGCGGCCGCACCCGGCGCTCGTTTTGATAATAATTATACGCTCAACACGGTCGACTTGTGTCCGGTCGGTGCGCTGACTTCAAAGGATTTTCGGTTCAAGATGCGGGTATGGTTCCTCAAGGAAACCAAGAGCGTTTGTACGAGCTGCGCCACGGGGTGCAGTATAACAATCGGATCACGCGAAGAAATCATTCATCGCTACGAACCGCGGGAGAATGACGCGGTGAACGGTCCTTGGATGTGTGATTCCGGCCGTCTCCACTATCGATGGATCGGACGAGCCGATCGTTTGAAGGAAGTCCTTATCCGCGGTCAGAGATCCAATTGGGTCGTGGCCCTCAAAGAGATCTCCGCTCGTCTGGCTTCCCTCCCGACGGGCAGCGTGGGACTGATCGCCAGTGCCCGGCAGACGACGGAAGAATTGTTCCTGCTCAAAAAGCTCGCCACACGGTTGGGTGCCATCACCGATGCGATCGCTCGCACGGGTGAGGCGGACAAAATCTTGGTTCACGCGGACAAGAATCCCAATACCCAAGGCGCAAAACTGACGGGCATTGCGGGAACTCAAGTGGGCACGAGCTTAAAAGGGATTGCCGAGGGTATTCGATCCGGGGCGATTAAAACTTTGATTGTTTTCGGGGAAGACGTCACGGCCCACGGAATTGGCGCTGATTTATTGGCAAAATTGGAGACGCTGGTGGTCAGTGATATTTTGCCCAATGCGACGACCCAGGCCGCGCACTATCTCCTACCGGGTTGTGCTCCGGCGGAGAAGCGCGGCACCTTTGTGAATGCGAAGGGTCGAGTGCAGAGATTTCTCAAAGCCATTGAGCCGAGCGGTGACGCTCGACCGGAATGGGAGTTCTTGCATGAACTCGTTCACTCCGTCACCGGCCAAAATGGCTATGTGTCGATCGAGGGTTTATTTAACCAAATGTCCCGAGAGATTCCGGCCTTGGCCGCGCTGGAATGGGCGAAGCTGGGTGATACGGGCGTCACCCTCACACTGCCCTAGCTTTTAATTAGGAACGATCTCCGATGTCAGACTGGTTCAGCTATAATCCCACCGCGGCGTTCGTCGTGTTCAGCGCGCTCAAGATTGGCGTGGTGTTCGGCGTCGTCATGACGATGGTCGCTTACGCGGTACTGGTGGAGCGCAAGGTTTCGGCCTTCATTCAGGATCGCGTCGGCCCCAATCGCACCGCGCCGCCCTTAGCTCTTAAAATCCCGTTCTTCGGGCGATTGCTCCAGCGGATGGGTATGTTTCAGCCGATGGCCGATGGCTTGAAATTCATTCTCAAAGAGGATTTCACTCCGGCCTACGTCCGGACCATTTATTTCTGGCTCGCTCCTGCCATTGCGGTGATTCCCGCATTGTTAACGGTGGCGGTGATTCCTTTCGGATCGGTGCTCGGTGGTGAGAAAATGGTGATTGCGGATCTCAACGTGGGTATTCTTTACACGTTCGGGATTGTCTCCCTCGGCGTCTACGGGATCGTGCTGGCCGGTTGGTCCTCGAATTCTAAGTATCCGTTTCTCGGCGGGATCCGGTCAAGCGCCCAGATGATTTCTTACGAACTTGCCATGGGCATGAGTGTCGTGGCGTTGTTCATGGTGGTGGGTGACCTCAATCTTTCTAAGGTCGTCGAGTACCAGGCCGGTGGTATCCAACAATGGCTCGTCTGGAAGCAACCGGTGGCTTTTGTGATTTTCCTGGTGGCGGGCTTTGCGGAGACAAATCGGTTGCCGTTCGATTTGCCGGAATCCGAGAGCGAACTCATCGGTGGCTATCATACGGAATATAGTTCGATGAAATTCGCGCTCTTTTTCCTGGGTGAATACGCCAACATGATCGCCAGTTCGGCCATGATGGTAACCCTCTTCTTTGGTGGGTGGACGCCTTTGTGGGGCGGCGAGCCCGCCCATTCGGTGCTAGGCGGCTTGTGCCACATTGGTTGGTTTCTCGGTAAGCTTTGCTTTTTCATGGTGGTATTCATTTGGGTCCGATGGATGCTGCCACGGTTTCGCTATGACCAACTCATGGATTTGGGCTGGCGTAAGTTCATTCCGATGGCGCTCGCCAATATTCTCGCCACAGCCATCGTGCTGGGACTCAACTCGCTCCGTGAAAATTAACCTCTCTTGCTATGGCCATCGTTGTTGATCGCAAGCCACTGACTTTTGCCGAACGTACTTACCTGCCTGCCCTGCTAGGCGGTTTGAAGGTTACCGCGAAGCACTTTGCCAATTCTGTTTTCAAAGGCGCTAATGCCGCCAAGACGACCGGGGAAGGGTATTATCCAGAAGTTCCGTGGCGGGTCGAGGAAGGCTATCGCGGTGCGCCGTATTTGGTGAAGGATCAAGAAGGTTCAACCAAATGCGTCAGTTGCCAGCTGTGCGAATTCATTTGCCCGCCCAAAGCGATTAAGATCACGCCGCCCGGCGCGGACGGCCAACCGGCGGATCGGGCCGGGGCGGAGAAGATGCCGAAGGAATTTGAAATCAACATGCTGCGGTGCATTTTCTGCGGCTTGTGTGAGGAAGTTTGTCCGGAGGAAGCCATCTTCTTGCGGCAAGACTATTCCCTGACCGGATTAGCCCGGGGCGAAATGATCTACGACCAGGAAAAATTACTGTCGCTCGGAGGGGTTCAGGGCGGGATTCAGAAATGGAAACACAAGCTGGAAGAAGCCCAGGAACAAGAAATGTTCCCGGTCACCCAAGCTTGATGGGTCATTGAAATGAATTTCACTGATCTCCTTTTTTACGGTTTCGCTGGGCTGACCTTGCTGTTCGGCTTCCTCACGGTGGCCAATCCGTTTAGCCGGAACCCGGTCACGAACGCTATGTTCCTCGTGCTGACCATTGCCGCGATGGCGGGCCTCTTCGTCTTACTCAATGCGTTCTTCCTCGCCGCTATTCAAGTACTGGTCTACGCCGGTGCGGTCATGGTTTTGTTCCTCTTTGTCATTATGTTGCTCGATTTGAAAGACGAAGATCGGCGCCGCATTAAGCTGCTGACCCTCAGCAGCGGAACGGTCGCTGTTGCCGCGATTGCCGGCCTGCTCGTGAAAGCGGCGACTCAAGCGACTGCCCTGGCCTCAGCCGACAAACGATTGGCGGGCGAGACCAAGCCACTCGGTCGAATTCTCTTTGAAAGCTACCTTCTGCCATTTGAAGTGCTTTCGATTTTGCTGCTCGTGGCCATGGTTGGCGTTATTTTGCTGAGCAAAAAGGACCTGAAATAACTGTTCTCATGCATGCTGGACTCAACCATTATCTAGTCGTGAGTGCCTTGCTCTTTTGCCTGGGTCTTCTTGGGGTGATCACCCGCCGCAATTTGCTCGTCATCTTCATGGGCCTCGAACTGATGCTGAACGCGGCCAACCTTTCGCTCGTCGCGTTCTCTCGGTTTAATGCCAATCTGAATGGTCAGGTGATGGTGTTTTTTACGATCACGGTGGCCGCGGCTGAGGTGGCCGTCGGTCTTGCCCTGATCGTTGCCCTCTATCGCAAACGCGGCACCGCTCATGTGGAGGATTTGACCTCACTCAAGCTTTAGATCGCTCGCCTTTATTCCATTCCTATTTCATGGACGCACACGTCGCCCAGAACACTGCTGAGGTCGTTGCCCGAACGGCGGGCCATCTGGCCGCTGATTCCGGTTCCAAGATCCAGGATCTCGCCTGGGCCGTGCTCTTTTTTCCGCTGGCCTGCGCCTTTGGTACGATGCTTTTCGCCCGGAAAGACCGCCTGCTTTCGGCCATTATCAATATCGGTGGAGTGGTACTGAGTTTCATTCTCAGTGCGGTGCTCTTAGCGGTGTTTGGCGGTGAACGAATCGATTGCACTCCGTTTCATTGGCTGCCGATCGAAGGCATTGATGCCACCATCGGACTGCATCTGGATGGTTTGGCCACGCTCATGCTCCTGGTGGTGACGGGCGTTGCTTCATTGGTAATGGTTTTTAGCACCGGTTATATGGCCGAGGACTCCGGATATCCTCGGTTTTTTACCACGCTCAGCCTGTTCGTGTTTTCCATGTTGGGGATTGTCCTCGCGGACAATCTCGTGATGATGTTTATCTTTTGGGAGTTGGTCGGCGTTTCATCTTACCTGCTCATTGGATTTTGGTACGAAAAGCCTACCGCTGGGGATGCGTGCAAGAAGGCTTTCATCACTAATCGCTTGGGTGATTTCGGATTTTTGATTGGTATTTTGATGATTTGGTCGACCTGTGGAACAATCAGTTTCAGCGGTCTGGAAACGGCGATTGCTAAAAACCCGCTGGTTCTCGGTTCGGTCGCGTCTTTGGCTGGCTTCCTCATATTTATGGGCGCCATGGGCAAGAGCGCTCAGTTTCCGCTCCACGTTTGGTTGCCAGACGCGATGGAAGGTCCGACCCCGGTCTCCGCTCTTATTCATGCCGCCACGATGGTCGCGGCCGGTGTTTACATGCTGTGTCGTATTTTCGTGCTCTATACGGTTCCAGCCGGTTGGCCGACCTTTTTGGGATTTCTGGGCGGCATTTCGGCGGCCCAGCTTATTGCGTGGACCGGTGGCTTCACGGCTCTCTTAGCCGCTCTGATTGCGGTGCAGCAGAATGACATCAAACGAGTGCTCGCCTACTCGACCCTCTCTCAATTGGGCTACATGGTGCTGGCGGTGGGTCTCGGCGCAGGCTTGGCGACCCCGAATCCGAGTGCGGCCATGTACCATTTGGTGACGCACGCCGCATTTAAAGCGATGCTTTTCTTGGGAGCGGGGGCGGTCATTCATGCGTGCCATCACGAACAGAATATTTGGAAGCTAGGCGGCCTGCGAACCAAGATGCCGTGGACGTTTGCCACGTTTGCGATTGGAACCCTCGCGTTGGTAGGCTTCCCGCTCTTTAGCGGTTTCTATTCCAAAGACGAAATTTTGGCCATCGCGAGTGAAACGAGCCCCGTCCTCTTCATCGTGGCGGTCCTGGTTGCTACATTGACGACCTTCTACATGACCCGGGCAGTGATTGTGACATTCTTCGGTTCGGCACGGGCCGAAGGAGCCGATCACGCTCACGAAGTCAGCGGTTCCATGAAATGGCCCTTGGTCTTGTTGGCAATCCCTAGTGTCATGCTGGCTTGGCTGCCGATTGGCGATTTTCTAGCTCACCATTTCGATGCTCACGCCCATCCGCATAGTAACGACGTGTTATTTGGTCCCTTCAATCACAATGCGTTAGCCGCGTTTTTTGGCCTGTTTGCCGTGATGCTCGGAGCTTCGGCAGCCTTTGCGGTCTATTGGGGAAAATCCAAAGATCCCTTACCCGATCTCCTGGGCGGTCTGGCTCGGACGCTTCGCAACCGTTTCTATTTCGATGAGATTTATGAGGCGATTTTTGTGCCGCTCCACGATGGAGTCGCGGCGATTGCCGACTGGTTGGACCGCTGGTTGTTGAGCGGACTCGGAGTTCGGGGCGCCACTGGCGTCACCGATTTTGCCGGTCGTGCGCTGCGTCTGGTGCAGACGGGCAGCATCCAAACCTATACCTTTTTGTTCGCCGCCGGGGTGGTGATCGTCGCCTTCCTAGCTCTGAAGTAAGCCATGCCCTCATTGACGTCCCTTATTCTGACCCCGCTCATCACAGCCTTCGTGTTGCTGCTGATTCCGGGAACTTTGCGCGTCCCGATCCGACTCGTGGCGGTGCTCGGCGCGGCTTTGACGGCCTGGAAGGCAATCTGGCTCTTTGCGGCCACCGAACCTGGCACGGCGTCCATCCAGTTTGAGCAATTGATCCCCTGGGTAACCGTTGCCCATTTTACCGTCGCCTATCACGTCGGGGTCGACGGGATTAATATCGGTCTCCTTTTGGTGGCGGCCCTGGTGGGTTTTGCGGCGGTTTGTGTTTCGTGGGATATTGAGAAACAGACCAAACTCTTTTATGTCCTTCTGCTGACGATGATCGCCGGGGCGCTCGGTGCCTTCGCCTCGTTGGATTTGTTTTTCTTCTATTTCTTCAACGAACTCGCGTTGGTGCCGACGTTCATCATGATCGGGGTCTGGGGCCGCGGACCGGAGAAAACCTACGCCGCATATAAGATCACGCTCTACCTCACTCTCGGAGCGATGACCGCCTTGGCTGGTTTGATCGCGCTCTATGTGCAAAGCGGGGCGACTTCGTTGGATGTGATCGAATTACAAAAGCACCTCGCCCTCCATCCAATTCCGGCGGCCACCCAAAATTGGCTGTTTCCCTTGTTGCTGTTTGGGTTTGGAACCTTGGTGGGCTTATTTCCGTTTCATTCCTGGGCGCCCGATGGGTATGCGGCCGCTCCGACGGCGACGGCCATGATGCACGCGGGCATTCTGAAAAAAGCGGGTCTCTATGCTCTGATTCGAGTGGCGTGGCCGCTGCTCCCGGACGGGGTGGCGACTTGGATGCCGATCTTGATTTGGCTGACTTTGGGCAACTTACTTTTCTGTGGCCTGGTGGCGCTGCGACAAAAGAATCTCAACCTGTTGCTAGCCAATTCTAGTTTGGCGCATATGGGTTTTGCCTTCCTCGGTTTGGCGAGTGTGAGTGTCATCGGAATGACGGGCACCGTCTTGGTCATGATCGCTCATGCTTTGCTGGCGGGCCTGAGTTTTGCGCTGAGTGGATTTCTCCACGCCCGGACCGGGACCTTGGAAATGAACCGATTTGGTGGGCTATTGAAACGGCTACCATTTATTGGGGCCATGATGATCGCTTGCTTTATGGCCGGCTGCGGACTGCCAGGATTCGCGAACTTTGCCGGTGAATTGACCGTCCTGTTTGGGGTCTGGAAATCGGCAGATTTAAACCTCCACGGCTTCGTCGTTGCGGCGGCGTGGAGTGGCCTCATTATTGGCGCGGTCTATATGCTGCGGGCGATCCGGCAGATTCTTCATGGGGAACTCGCGGTTGAATGGGCTGATTTGGGCGAATTTCCCACCTCCGAACCTTTACCGCCACCAGAGGCTGAAGGACACGAAGCCAGCACTGCCGGAACCACTCTGACCTGGGCCTTGCATTCGGCTCTGGGCGGAACTCTTTGGGCCTACTGGCGTCGGATGCCCTACGCGCTGCTTTTAGGTGCGATGCTTTTGTTTGGGTTTGCTCCCGGTCTCCTCACGACCCGCATTGAGCCCGCAGTTCAAGCCGTCATGAAGGCGGCCCTTGTTCGCACCGTTGCGCCCGGTTCCTCGAATCCGGCGGCGGTGGTGGCCAATCATTAAAAATCATTTCTGAATCGCGATGAATTACGAGCTGATCATCCCCGAAATCCTGGTAGTCCTATTGGGGCTGGGCGTGCTGTTGGCAGACTTATGGATTGCCCCCGAATCGCGACGCGGTTTGGGATGGTTAACGGCTTCATTGCTGGGTTGCATTTTGGCCCTCAGCCTCGGTGCGATTGCACCCGCGGACGGCTCGGCCTTTGGCGGGATGTTCGTGCTCGACAGTTTAGCGCGGTATTTTAAGGGGTTTTTCCTTTTCGGTGGGATCCTTGTGCTTCTGATGACGGTGGAGTTCAGTCATCGACTGAAAGTCGGTCTATCCGAATTCTATGCGCTGACCCTGTTTGCGCTCGCGGGAATGATGTTCGCCGCTTCAGCGAACGATTTCACCATGATGTTCGTGTCGCTCGAACTCATCACCGTCACCTTCTATATTCTCAACAGCTTTCAGCGTTCGCGACTCCTCTCGCTCGAAGCCGGAGTGAAATACCTGATTCTCGGCGGCGTGGCGTCCGCGTTCATGGTCTTTGGGATTGCGTTGATCTTTGGCTCGGCTAATTCGACGAACTTTAGCGTTATCGCCGCCCAACAGGGAGCACTGTCCGGAAGCCCGGTGTTTTTGTCCGGACTATTACTGGTATTAGTAGGTCTGGGTTTCAAGATCGCGGCTTTCCCGTTTCAGATTTGGGCGCCCGACGTATATCAAGGTTCCCCAGCCCCGGCCACCGCCTTTCTTTCGGTGGGTTCCAAAGCAGCTGGTTTTGTGCTGTTACTCCGGGTTTTGTACGGGGCGATCCCTCAAATCGCCGCGGATTGGCAGCGTCTCTTTGCGGTCATTTCGGGGATCACCATTCTCTACGGAAGTTTGTGCGCGCTGCCCCAACGAAATCTGAAACGCCTGCTTGGCTATAGTTCGATTGCGAATGCGGGCTATTTGCTCCTCGGAGTTGCGGCCGGTTCACAAACCGGAACGGGCGCAGTCTTGTTCTATATCGGAGGCTATTTCTTCACGGTCTTGGCGGCCTTCACCGTGATCTGCGCCGTCTCCGAGGAAATTGAAGGGGATGAGATCACCTCATTCAATGGCTTGGGCGTGCGTTCACCGCTCTTGGCGGCCGCGCTGACCATCGCGATGGTTTCCTTGGCCGGTATTCCACCAATGGTCGGATTCTTTGGTAAATTCCAACTACTGGCGTCGGTGTTGGAAGCGGCCCGAACGCAGCCTGCCTTTTATGTTTTGCTGGGGGTGGCGGTGGTCGGGGTCGTGTTATCGCTGTATTACTATTTCGGGGTCATCCGCGCCGTGTACTGGGGCGAGGCGCCGGCTGGAGCCTCCAAAATTGGCACGAGTATGGCGGCCCGAGTGGCCTTGGGTGTCTGTGTCGTGGGCATTCTTTTCCTTGGGATAATGCCTGGGAGTTTGATGCGGGTAGCGGATGGAGCGGCCGCGGGACTTTCGTTCGCACCGGCGAAGTGGGTGCCCGCTACGGTGGTCGCCGCGCATTAAACCTTGGTAGAATTCCCGCCGCCGTGGGACGTTCGAGCGGGTTAATGACGTCGGGTGGGTGATCCCTTTCTTTGTTCTCGTCCTCGGGATACCCGTTCCCTAGTCTCATTGGATCATGCGGGTCCTGGAAAACCTCCTTCAACCCACCGGATTTCTCTGGCTCATCCTGTTGGTGAGTGCCGTCGTACTTTGGCGGCGACGACAAATCCTGTGGGGCCTGTTTGCTTTTGGGTCGGCGACGCTTTTGTGGACTGTGGGTGCAACGCCCTTGCCCGCCAGACTATTGGCTTCCTTAGAGCGGCCCTATGCTGCGTTAGCGCGAAATCCGCCTTCGGCGGATGCGGTGGTGATGTTGGGCGGCACTCATAACTATTCGTCACGGACGCTCTTGCCGATGAATTTCGGGGAGAGCGTAGATCGAGTGACGACGGCCTTAGAACTCATTCGCTTGGGTCGAGCGCGGGTTCTGGTTTTGGGGGGTGGCCACTACCTGTATCAAGGGCAACGGCGTCCGGAATCCGAATTACTCGAAGTTTGGATGCGGGGATGGAAGCTACCGACCGGGGAACTGATTTCTCTGGGTATTAACCTCAACACCCACGAGGAAGCGGAGCATCTTGGGCAACTTGCTCGGAGCCGGGGTTGGCGGCGTATTTTACTCGTGACCACTGCGTGCCATCTACG
>JAYVTS010000360.1:0-11380 GCA_043788645.1 Verrucomicrobiota bacterium | reverse complement strand
TATGTGCGCTGCCGGGTGCGGTATTTTGCGGATGGCGCAGCGTTGGGAAGTCGGGCGTTCGTGGAGGGTGTGTTTGCTCAATTCAGGGACCGATTCGGTGCAACCCGCCAGAGCGGAGCACGTACGATGACTGGATTGGCATCCGAGGGACTCTTTACGCTTCGGAAACTGCGGGTGGCGGTGTTTGGTTGAGGCACTTGTCGATTGAAACCTATTTTTGTGGGTGCGGATGAGGGTGCAGGGACCCGCTCCCTACGTCGCGCGCGGGTGCCGGGGCGGCACCCACTCCGGAAAAAAGGGACAGGCGGTTTGGAAATATTGGGCCACGAGTGCGTCGCACCGCGCGATATCCGCATCGGACACTGCGAGTCGTACCTGGAAGCCGTCGAGAACCGCTTGCTCATCCGGCGTCACGACACGGCGTCTTGATTTAGACATCCCAGACGATAAAAAATGGCGGAGGGAGTGTTCAGAATTTTCACTTAAACTGTTTATAATCAATAGCTAATCGGGGAAGAAAGGCGTGTCCTAAATTTTCCTCAGTTCATCGCCTTGGCAAATGCGAGTTGCACCACGTCCGCTTGAGGAATGTCCGAAACCAGCGCGCAGATCACCGCGCCTTCTTGCCAGAAAACACAAGTGAGATCGTGCGTTTCGTAGATGTGAAACTGGATGCCGTGATCTTCGCGTAGCGTCGCGCCCGGCGGCAAATTGGCGACTCGCCCGATAAACATCTGGCAGAGCAGCGACTGGTTCGCCGAGCCTCGATAGACAAACTGTGCGCGCAGCTGTTTCCGCGACGGGGCGACGCGTCCGCCTTCCAGCCGGTAGTTCATCATGCCAAGATCGAAGACGCGTGGGTTGAAGCCGACGCCGTGTTGCGTGAAGTAGGCTTCCATTTTTTGCACGTCGCCGGTGCTAAATTCGAGCGCGAGCTGCTGCGTTTTCAATGCGCGATAATCCTGCGCAACCAAGTCGGGCAACGCCAGCGCAACGGGGCGGAACAGCCAGGCGACAAGCATTATTACCAGAGCTACGGCGGCAAAATAAGGCCGCAGTCCGGGCTTGAACAACCATTGCCAAACAGAGATCTTTTCGAGCTTGGGCGTTGCCACGGGACGGGCAGCAGCGCGGATGTCATTTAAAATTTTCGCCCGCAACTCGGCCGGAGCTTTCGTTCCGACGCCGAAACGGCCGGACAATTCTTTCGTCCAGCGCAGCGCGTCGAGTTCGCGCTGACATTCCGGGCAGTCGGCGAGATGTTGTTCGACCTCGGCGCGCGGCGCGGCGGCGAGCCGGTTGTCCAGCAGGTCTTGTAGCTCGGCCCTGAAATGAATTGGGTCAGACATGGTGCCTCCGAATCACGCCGACGCGTTCGGCGTAGTCGCGCAGTTTCAAAAATAAAATCCGTCGCGCACGAAACAAGCGCGAGCGCAACGTACCGACCGGACAGGCCACGACGGCGGCGGCCTCCTCATACGTCAGCCCTTCCACGTCCACGAGCAGCACCGCGGCGCGAAAATTTTCCGGCAGCTCGGTTAGCGCCGTACTCACTTCCGGCGCGGACCAGTCCACGGACGGTTCGGCGAGGGTTGCGCATGCGCCGGCCCATTGTTCATCGGTCAACAGGCGTTCGAAATCGGCTTCGAGTTCGTCAAAAGAAACCACGTCCGGCTCGCGCTGCGCCTGCCGGTATTTATTCACAAAGATCGAATACTGAATGGTGAACAACCACGCCTTGCAATTGGTTCCCACGGTGTAGCTGGAAAATTTTTTATAGGCGCGCAAAAAGGTTTCCTGCACCAGATCGTCGGCGTCCTCCGGCGAGCGCGTCAGCACGAGCGCCTTGTGATACAGCGCATCCAGATGAGGCATGGCCTCCGCCCCGAATTGGGCGGCGGATAAATCATCTGCCTTGAGAGTTGAGTCGACCATGAACCACGGAGAATTAAACGGACTGCTGTCCGACCGCCTAAAAAGTCTTTTTTATTTTCTTCAGCGGCGGGAACTTAATGTGAACGAAAACTGTTCTACCACGGGCAGCGGCTCAAGCTCCGGTTATCGCGTCAGCTACGACGGCACGTTGCAACGGCTCAACTCCAGCGGTATCAATGGGGCGACAGGCGCGGGCGGCAAACCCATTGACCTCGCCTTGAGCCGGAACAGCCGACTCCCCATCAGCCTGAATTCCGGCACCGGCAGCCTCAGCGGTTTCGTTCCGCTTTGAACGCGAGACCTTGACTGCGTGGCGGGTTCGCGGTAAGTCGAAGTCGGCCGGGTGCTTTTCTACTAGTGGGTCTTCCGCTTCACCTCGTCGGACTTGTCATCGGGGTGGGCGTGGGTGTGAGAGGTGTGAGAGGTTGCGGGTGTGGGGTGACCGTGCGCGGGGGAGTGATGAGCACTTGGATCGGATTTGAGTTGTTCCGTCAATCGCCGCAAGCCAGGAGTCACCAGGGCCACCGTCAGCGGTAAGCTCGCCAGAATTGCCTGGGCCGCGGCGGCGGGATCTGCCGCCGCATAAATTGGGCGGCCAATGACTAACCAACTCGCGCCGGCAGCCAAGGCATCGCGGGGGCTTAACGTTCGTTTTTGATCGTCCGCTTTGTCGTGGACGGAACGAATTCCAGGGGAAACCAGTTGTACGGCTGGGGGCAAGATTTTCCTTAGTCCCGCGAGTTCGAGGGGAGAACACACGAGTCCTCGCAATCCCGCCGTCGCCGCCAGCCGGGCCAACCGCTCGACTTGGGTCGCGACGTCGGTTTCCCATCCCAACTCGGCCAGGGCAGCCGTGTCCAAACTGGTCAAGACGGTGACGCCAAGAACAAGTGGGGGGGCGGGGAGGCCAAGTTCGTCCGCGGTGGTTTGGGCAGCTCTTTCTGCGGCCCGCATCATTTCGCTTCCACCACTGGTGTGGACCGTGAGCATTTGCACGTCAAGCCGGGTCGCGGCCGCCACCGCTTTGGCGACGATGCTCGGAATGTCGTGAAACTTGAGATCGAGAAAAACCGCAGCGCCGGTTTGGCGGAGATGTCGGATGAAGTCAGGGCCGGCACTAACGAACAGTTCCTTGCCGACCTTGAAGGCGCCCACGAATGGGGCGACTTGTGCTGCCAGCGCAACGGCTTTGGCTGCGTCGGCGACGTCGAGTGCTACAATGATTGGATTCCGCATGGTGGAGGGAGGTTGATTGAGAAATGAACGGAGGGAAGGATCGTACAGCGGTGCAAGACCGAAAAGGATAGATTTTGGCGTTCCTGGAGATCATTAGGTACTGATGGGAGTGCCTTTCCCCGAACTGACGCCGTCGCAGAAAACGCTGAACCGCGTTTTGGCGATTTCCCGCTTTAACGGCTGGAGTGTCGCGATTTTTGGTGGGTTGGGCTTGCTGCTGGCGTTGGGTATGGCGGATTGGGTGGGTAGTCTGGTGAGTCTGGTGATCGTTGCGGCGGGTTGGCTGGAACTCCGCGGTCATGCGCAACTTCAGCGATGCGAACCCGCCGGAATGAAGACGCTAGTCCAATCTCAGCTGCTTTTACTTGCGCTCATCCTGACGTATTGCGCCAGCCGGGTTGGGAACCTGGATGCCACTCAGCTGAGCCCCGACCTGGATGCCGTACTCAAACAAAGCGATCTAAAACCGGGCAATTTCTTACCCGCAGTGCGGGCCATCCTCATCGCATTTTACCTCACCGTCGGCCTTACGGCGGTTTTTTATCAGGGAGGGCTCGCCTTCTATTATTGGAGCAAGGCTCAAAAAGTTCGAGAAGCCTTGCGGCATCGGCCTTTTTAACGAATGAAGAGTTTTTTTCACACGAAGGCACAAAGAGAGGGATTTTCTTTTCTTTCGGACAAACTCCTGTCAAACGCTGACTTTACCTTCGTCGAGAGTCTGAAATTCACCCCACCCAAACCCAATCCCCGCCTGTTGCCTTAATGCCTTGGTGCCTGGGTGTGAAATGCTCGCTTCCTGAAAAAACCTCGTGTGAAATCAGTGCCGTTCCCGCAGTTCGGCACGCAAGTGTTCGATTTCGTCCAGGAGGTGGACGACTAACCTCAGCCCCGACTCAGTCAGTTCACGCGAGGCGCGGAGATGTTCGATACGCCGAAGTTTGCGCACCGCGTCATCGTTAAACCGTGGCTCAATATGGGGTGTTTCGGCGACTGGTTTGATCAGGCCCTGTTCCCGATAGTATAAGATCGTTTGCGACGACACCCCAGTGAGGCGCGCAACGAGTTCGAGCGTATACGTCGCCTCGGTGTCCAATTCAAAGACAGGCCCGTTGGCGGGGTCATTTCCAGAAGGTGAATTCATACTGAGGCTGAGGCTCGAGGATTGAAGGTCGAGGAACTGCGGAGCTTCTCCCACAACGCCCGCTCTTCCGGGTTGAGTTTCGTAGGCAGTTGCACGTTGACGATGACATAGAAGTCACCTCGTTCGCCCGTTTTCCCTTTCGGCAATCCGCGTCCACGGACGCGCAGTTTTTGGCCAATCTCGGTATTGGGCGGCAGCCGTAATTTGACCGAGCCATCCAAGGTCGGGACGGAGATTTCCGCCCCGAGCACCGCATCCCACGGGGCGACGTCGAGTTCGTGGTAAAGGTCTGAATCGCGCGTGGTGAATTCGGGATGTGCCGCGTGTCGGACGCTGAGATAGAGATCGCCCGACTCACCCCCGGCGTGTCCGGGTTCGCCCTGACCGGGCACCCGAATCCGTTTCCCGTCCGTGACTCCGGGCGGAACACGAACTTTGAAGGAGTGCGTCTTCGTTTCGCCTGTCTGGGGGTTAGTGGTTTGGAGGGAGATTGGACGGACCGCTCCGTGCATGGCCTCCTCTAACGTGACCAAAATGTCACCTTCAAAGTCGCCGCCTCGGTGCGCTGGCGCTCCAGTGGCCGGATGAGCCCGGCCGGAGTCCACCCCGTTCCCGGGAACTCCGTAGCGATTGCCTCCAGCGAAAAACTGCTCGAAGAAGTCGCTGAAACCAGTGCCTCCGAAATGGAATTCCTGTCCCGCTCCGCCAGGTCCACGGGGCGCCCGCCCGCCTCGTCCTTCGGGAGCTGACTGAGCCGCGCCCTCGCTTCTCCAGTTCGCCCCCAACTCATCGTACTTTTTTCGTTTTACAGGATCACTAAGAACCTCATTGGCTTCATTGATCGCCTTGAATTTCTCTTCGGCGGACTTTTTGTCTTTCGCCACGTCGGGGTGAAATTGGCGGGCCAATTTACGAAAGGCCTTTTTGAGGTCTTCCGGACTGACATCTTTCGCGACCCCGAGGGTTGCGTAGTAATCTTTGAAATCGACGGACATGACAATTCGGGAAAGCGCGTCGGTATCGACGGAGCAAAAGCAGATTCTACGCTAGGGAGGCATTGCGGATCGTCAAGCCATCCGCCCTGCCCCCTCGTCCGCCGGTTAGCCGCGTATTGAGAGAGGAGGCTTCTTTTGTTCTAGTTCCTTTGGGGCGAGTTCTGTGGCAGAGTTCCGAATGAGCGAATTACCTCTGTGCCTGCATGAACTTCACGCCGAATTGGGCGGAACATTCACGGTGGTGAACGACGCCGAAGCGGTGGTAAACTATGGCGATCCAACGGCGGAGCACCGGGCCTGTCGAGAGTCGGCGGCCGTGCTGGATCTTTCCTTCCGAAGTCGCGTCTGCCTCATGGGCGCTGATCGGGTTCGATTGTTGCACGGTCAGGTCACCAACGATGTCGCGAAGCTCAAAACCGGCGAAGGCTGCTACGCGGCGTTTGTCTCCAACAAAGGCAAGATCGAGGCAGACGTGAATATCTACGCCTTGGCCAGTGAACTCTTATTGGATCTCGAACCGGGCCTGACCCCGAGGCTCACCCAACGCTTGGAGCATTATATTGTTGCGGATGATGTCCAGATCGTGGATGTGGCGCCGCACTATGGTTTGTTGTCGGTCCAAGGTCCCAAGGCCGCGGACGTGATCGCTCAATTGGGTTTGGAAGTGGCTCTCCCTCCGGCACCGCTAGCGTTCGCCCACCAAGCCGATCCGACCCTCGGCGATTTGTATTTCGCCGCGCACGCTCGGACGGGTTTCGCCGGTTTCGATTGTTTTATTCCCACCGACGCCCTGGGAATGGTGTTCGACAAACTGGTCTTAGCGGCCCAGCAAGTTGGGGGGCGGGCGGCCGGATTTGAGGCCTTGGAGCTGGCCCGATTTGAGGCGGGAATTCCCCGTTTTGGGGTCGATATGGACGCGACGAATCTGCCACCGGAAACAGGCCAGGACGGGCGTGCGGTCAGTTATTCAAAGGGGTGTTATATCGGTCAGGAAGTCATTGCTCGCATCCGGACGTATGGACACGTAGCGAAGGCATTAAGGGGTCTCCGATTGAGTGATGAAAGGGGGATCCTACCGGTCAAAGGTGACCGGCTATTTAGAGAGGGAAAGGAGGTCGGTTTCGTCACGAGCGCAAACCGATCACCCACCTTTGGCGGAGTTCTGGCGATGGGATATGTCCGGCGCGAAGCCAATGCTGTGGGCACGGAATTGACGGTGCGCACCGCCACCGCGGAGAGGCGGGCGCGTGTTATAGAACTGCCGTTTCGTTAAGGGTAACGCCCGACGGAAGGGCCACCTATGCTTTCACTCGGCGAAGAAAATCGCGAGCGCGTTCGGTTTTCGGTGCCGCAAAAAGTTCCTCCGGGGCGCCCGATTCAGCGACCAAACCTTCGGCCAGGAAGAGCACCCGATCGGCGGTTCTCCGGGCGAGATCCATGTCGTGAGTCACGATCATCATCGTCATCCCTTCGTCACCCAAGCGGACGAGTACATCCCGGACCTCATCGCGCAATTCAGGGTCGAGGGCGCTGGTGGGTTCATCGAGCAACAGCACTTCTGGTTTCATGGCCAAGGCGCGTGCGATGGCCACCCGTTGTTGTTGACCGCCGCTGAGCTGTGCGGGTCGGTAGTGGACCCGCTCAGCAAGTCCGACTTTTTTAAGGAGATCGCGCGCTAACCCCTCCACTTCTGCCCGCGGTTTACCCAAAATGTGGAGCGGGCCTTCCATCACGTTTTCGAGCGCGGTTCGGTGGGGAAAAAGATGAAATTGTTGAAAGACCATTCCCGCCATTTGCCGCAATCGAAGCAGACGTGCGCGCTGGGGTGGCGTGCCGGCGACGAGCGTTAAGTCGCCGATTCGAACGGTGCCGGCATCGTGGGTTTCGAGCTGGTTCAGGCAGCGCAAAAACGTGCTCTTCCCACAACCGCTGGGGCCAATGAGGGCAACGCATTCGCCGCGGGATTGGGTGAGATCGATCCCACGGAGGACGGTGGTGGTGCCGAATCTTTTTTGCAGGGCTCGCACTTCGACGAGGTGTGAAGAGGTCATTAGCGAAGTTTCCTTTCTAGAACTCCGACTCCCAGCGAGGCGGTATAACTCAGGACGAAGTAAATGGCAGCAGTCATGAGTCCGACCCCGATATAATCGCCGCTATCCAGCCCGCGAATTTGATATTCTTTGGTGAGTTCGAGCAATCCGATGACCGAGACGATTGAGGAGTCTTTGAACATGGCGATAAAGTCATTGGTGACGCTCGGGAGACTGATTCGGACGGCTTGGGGCAGAATGACTCGGCGAATGGCCAGCATCCGAGTCATTCCCAGGGCCAGTGCGGCCTCCGTTTGGCCCCGTGGTACGGCCTCCAGACCGGCTCGATAATTTTCCGCTTCCGTCGCGGCGTAGTTCAGGCCAAGCGTGAGCACGGCGGCGGAACCGGCCGATAGGTTCCAACCAAACTGCTGGGCGAGACCAAAATAAATGAAGTAAAGTTGGAGCAACAGGGGGGTGCCGCGGAATATCTCGATATAGGCAATGGCGGCCCAACGTAAGGGCGTGGGTGCGTATTGGCGAACGAGCGCGAGCGCGGCTCCCCAAATGACCGCAAGGGTCATGCCCGCAGTGGTTACCCAAACGGTCGTCACTGCCGCACGGAGGAGGATGGGTAGGTACATGCGCCATTCCCGCAGTGCTGATCGAGGTTCGCCAGTGTTTGTGTCCGGAGGCGATTGCCAAGTGGCCAAAGAGTTCTGGGTTACGTTCCAGAGGTTGTATTTGGAATAGATTTTTTCTAATGTACCGTCTTTTAGCAGCGCCGCGATGGCCTCATTGATCAACGCCAGGAGTTTGGGATCGTTGGGTCGAATGCCCACCGCATAATATCCGAATTCAAAGGGTTCACCGGCCGCCCGAAGCTTAGTGTTTCCCACGAGGTTGACTTGGGCAATCGGCGTATCGGTCAGGACAGCATCCAGTCGGCCCAATTCGAGATCACGGAAATAGTTTACGTTGTCGTCGTAAGCTTTCACCTGAAGTCCAGCCTGGGCGCTGGCGAGTCGGTAAGACGTCGTGCCGGTCAGAACTCCCACCGATCCGTGTCCCAAATCGGCTAAGCGTTGGATGTTGGTTTGATGGGCGCGGGTAACGAGTTGTTGGCCGAATGCGAAATAGGGCCGAGACATGGCAATTTTTGAGAGAAACTCCGGGGAACGCTCTAGGGCAGCGATGACGACATCAAAGTTACCTCCTTGAAGGAGTCCGGGGACGAGGTTGGCCCAGCCGAATTGGATGAACTCGGATTTCACCCCCAATTGGGCACAGAGAGCTTCGGCGAATTCGAGTTCAAATCCGATCAGTTTGTTTGCCTGATTCGGCGGGTGATAGATGTAGGGGGCTCCGCCCTCGGCGTCATCGCCCCAACGGAGCGCGCCACGTTTTTGCACTTCCGCCCAGGTATCGGCGCGAAGGAGGCAATCCGCCCACCCGACCAAGAGCAGGGTGAGTGCCACGAAACCGGTCCGAGAACACCCTGGAAACGCGTTAGATTTCGTTTTCACACGAAGACTTTTTCCACACTTAGGATTTCACACAATGGCACGCAGACACCAATAGGAATTTACCTCAGAGAAAATCAATCAAACCTTTTTGGTGCCTGCGCAACTTCGGGTGAGAATGGTTCTTCGCGTGAAAATTCTCTCCAACTTGACCTCGATCTGGGGGCTGAATGGCCGATTTTGGGTTACGTGCTTAACGTTGACGATCAGCGTGGCCCAAATCCAGACCCGGGCTTTGGACTTGACCCAGGCCATCGTCGTGGCCCCCACCACCCTGGCGCGATCAGAGCAAAAGGCGGTGACCCTGCTGATTGAAGAGGTCGAAAAGCGAACGGGGGTCCGGTGGGAAACTCGCTCTTCGTGGCCCACGAACGCCGTTCCAACCATCGCCATCGGGCAGTTTGCTTCGCTTCGATCCCTGGGAGAACGCGGTCTGGACGGACCTCCGGTTGGTTCACCGCCGGGGCCTGCGGAGGGTTTTCGTCTCAACGTCCAGAGCGAGAAACTTGCGGGTTTGGTGAGCATTGTCGGCAACGATCCGCGGGGCGTTTTATTCGGGGTCGGGCACTTGCTCCGGCACTTGCGGATGACCCGCGGCCAGGTCGCGGTAGCCGATACCCTCCAGGTGACCAGTGCTCCGAGGTATCCGTTGCGTGGACATCAACTGGGTTATCGTCCCAAGACCCATTCTTATGATGCTTGGAATCTCGCGACCTGGGAGCAGTATTACCGAGATTTAATCGTTTTTGGCATCAATGCCGTGGAACTCATCCCACCTCGCTCGGATGACGACGCGGATAGCCCTCATTTTCCGCTCCCACCGTTGGCCATGATGATGGGGATGTCACAGCTCGCCGATGACTACGGATTGGACGTCTGGGTTTGGTATCCGGCGATGGACACCGACTATGCGGATCCGAAGACCGTGGAATTTGCGCTTCACGAATGGGCCGAGATTTTTCGTCGGCTACCGCGAATTGACGCGGTCTATGTTCCGGGCGGAGATCCCGGTCACACTCCGCCCAAGCAATTGCTGGCCCTACTGGCAAAGCAAAGTGAATCCCTGCACCGCACTCATCCGAAGGCTCAGATGTGGGTTTCTCCCCAGAGCTTCAATCAGGAATGGATGGCTGAATTTCTGGAGATTCTGCGTCGGGATCAACCGGCGTGGCTGAGTGGAGTGGTGTTTGGTCCACAGGTCCGAATGAGCCTTCCGGAGCTGCGGGCGGCGCTCCCGCAAAAATATCCAATTCGGCACTATCCCGATATTACTCATACTCGGCAGTGCCAGTATCCCGTTCCCGACTGGGACACCGCTTTTGCCATCACGGAAGGGCGCGAATGCATGAATCCGCGACCGGTGGATGAGGCGGCCATCTTTCATCGGTTACAACCGAATACCATCGGCTTTCTCACTTATTCCGAAGGGTGCAATGACGATGTCAATAAAGCGGTTTGGAGCGCGCTCGGATGGGATCCAGACCGACCGGTCATGGAGATTCTCCGGGAGTTCAGCCGCTATTTCATCGGTGATTCCTATACCGATAGTTTTGCGCAGGGTCTGCTCGCTTTGGAACGAAATTGGCGCGGACCTTTGCTGGCGAATGACGGGGTTTATACCACCCTCCAACAGTTCCAACAATTGGAACGAGAGGCGGCGCCGCAGGTCCGGACCAATTGGCGGTTTCAACAGGCTCTTTTTCGGGCCTACTACGACGCCTATACCCGGAGCCGTTTACTCTACGAAACCTCGCTGGAAGATCGGGCGATGCAGAAATTGCGCGAAGCCAATCGTTTGGGAACTCGGGTCGCGGTGAATGAGGCGGAGACGATTCTGGACCAGGCCGTGACGGCCCCGGTATCGGCGGATTGGCGCGCACGAGTATTCGAACTCGGTGAGGCGTTGTTTCAAAGCATTCGAATGCAATTGAGTGTACCCCGGTATCAGGCCATCGGAGTTGATCGGGGGGCGAGTCTGGATACGATTGATTATCCTTTGAACAACCGTCGATGGCTCCGGGAACAATTTGGGGCGGTTCGACGGAAAGCCTCCGAGGCGGAACGGATTCAGGCCATTGAGGGCATCGTCGATTGGACGAATCCCGGCCCGGGCGGTTTTTATGATGATACCGGGAAGATCGGACGGCAGCCGCATGTGGTGCGCGGGCTTCCGTTTGAAATGGACCCAGCGAGTTTGGGATCAGCGAAGGTCGGCTTCGAGGAAGGGGACGTCGTGGACGAGCCCGACGAGAAGCCTGAAGCCGCTTTAAGAATGTCGTGGCTGGATCATGCGGAAACGTTGGTGGACCAACCCTTAACGTTGCGATATCTGGACTTGGATCCGACGACGCCTTACAAAGTTCGAGTCGTGTATGTGGGGGACAGCCCCCAGCGGACGATTCGTTTGGTGGCGAATGGGAAATATGAAATTCATCCGCTCATAAAAAAGGAATTCCCTTATCGCCCGGTGGAATTTGATATTCCGGCGGAAGCGACCCAAGGTGGTCGGTTAGAATTGAC
>JAYVTS010000359.1:0-16713 GCA_043788645.1 Verrucomicrobiota bacterium | reverse complement strand
CGGCGGCGGCGGCGGCGGCGGCGCAGCCGCTGACCCGGAGTCACTTGCGTTCGCCAAAGTACTCGACGAAAAATCGACTTTTCTGTTATTGGTGGTATTCATCACTGTTTAAGTAACGTGGCCCCTACCCGCGACTCCCACGCCAGTGGTCGCCGGAGTTCACACGGTTGTCCATCGCCATGTCGTTGGAGTTGCGGGAGCGCACAAACAACTTCCACCCGATGCCCGAAAATCGGGTGCGGCACGGTCCAGTGCTGAACTCCACCGTGGCCCACCACGTCCGTCCGCCCACCCGAGGGCGCACACACCGTTGCTCGACCGATGTCGTCCGCTTCCACAATGGTCACCACGACTCGGTCATCGCCTCTTTCCTGATGCCACTCGATCCGTTGCACGGTCCATTGTTCCCGGCCAGAATCATCGTCTTTGAGGCCCAGAAATCGGGCAAAGGAATCCGAACTTTTCTCGTGCTCCATCACGACAATTCCCGGCACGGACGGCGCTAAAATGGTGGAACGAAGTACCTGGGAGGCAATCGTGAAGTAAATGACCAGCCCGGTCACATCGACCAAGGTCGCAACCAAGGGCGCGGACGCCACCGCGGGATCGAAACGAATCGCTCGGAGCAGAAACGGCAGCATGGCCCCCGCAAGGCTGCCGAAGAGGATCACGCCGATCAGACTGAACCCCACCGTAAACGCGATCAGGCCATGGTGTTCCCCATAATCCTTGAGGCCGATGAGTTGCCAAAGCCAGATGCGGCTAAAACCGAGGGCCGCCAACGCACACCCCAAAAGCGAGCCAGCGACGATCTCTCGTCGCAAAACCCGCCACCAATCCCGTAGACACACATCACCCACCGCCAATGAACGAATAATCAAAGAGGTGGCTTGTGAACCCGAGTTGCCACCACTCGAAATAATTAACGGCAAGAAAATCGAAAGGACGACGGCTTTCTCGATTTCACCCTCAAAATATCCCATCGCGGTGGCCGTGAGCATTTCGCCCATGAACAATACCGCGAGCCAACCCGCACGCTTCTTCACCATCGAGAGCAACCCAATCTCCAGGTAAGGCGCGTTCAACGCCTCCATACCGCCGATTTTCTGAATGTCTTCGGTCGTCTCCTGTTCAGCCACATCCAAGACATCATCCACCGTCACGACGCCCAATAACACATTATTGCTGTCCACCACCGGGAGGACCGTGACGTCATACTTCTTGAAGGCGGAGACCGCGGTCTCTTGGTCGTCAGCGGCGCGCAACGAAAGATTGCTCCCCTCCAGCAGTCCGGCGACGGGTGTTGAGGGATCGGAAGTGACAACCACCTGCAAACGCAACCAATCCAACAGGCGCCCTGATCCATCGACCACATACAGCTGATTGAGCGTCGGCCGTTCGTGATCTTTTCCCACGTTTCGCAGGTGCGTCAGGACTTCCGCCACCGTCCATCGGTCTTCAATCGCCACGTAGTGCGGCGTCATCCGTCGCCCGACTGATCCTTTGGGATAGCCGAGAAGTTCCAAGGCAATCTTTCGTTCCGTGGGACTCAGCAACCCGAGCAACTTCTGGGTCACCTTGGCCGGTAGCTCCTCCAAGAGCGCCGTCCGATCATCCGCCGCCAGCTCGTTCAGAATTTTCGCGACATCCGTATCCCCCAGTGCGTGCAACAGCTCTTCTTGCCCTGATAAGGGGATATTCTCAAAGACTTCCGCAGCCAATTCCTTGGGCAAGATCCGCAACAATACCGCCGTATCCGCCGGTTCGAGGTCGTCCAGAAGTTCCGCGAGGTCGGCCGCCTTGAACTCCGAGAGGATTTCACGCAGCTGTCCAAAATCGCGGATGCGAATGAGTTCCTTCAGTTCAGGGAGCAGCAGAGCGCCGATCATTTTCCCGCAGAGACTAGTCAGAGTAACCCAACCAAGTCCACCGTCCGCCCTAAAACATCATCGCCATCGACAGACAGCAACCGCTTGCCACCGGGCGCGTCTCGAAGCGTGTCTCCATCCACGTACAGCGGACGTTTGACGCCCGGCGCTGGACGAATCGAGCCGTCGGAATCGACGTAGAGCAATCGTTTGCCACCCGTCGGCGGACGAATCTCCGTTTGCGCCCATGCTTGGGGCGCGGCCAAGCCGATGGCTAACGTCACACCCATCGCAAATAGAACGATGCTTTTATGGATAAAACCGGGCCTCATCGTCAGGTGGAAACCGCTCATTCGTCAAGTCGGTTCGTGGCCCAAATATCGAATCTTGTCGGTCTCCTCAATGACCAACACCCCACGTTGAACGAGGGCGTCCACGTAGCGGCCCGCTTCGGAATCCTCGATTTTATGGCCGTAGGCCGTCTGGATATGAGCCAGCAAACGGGCGCGGGTTTTGGGACGAGCCGAAGCGGGCTGGGTCATGCGCGACACGAGTTTTTCAAATCGGTCGAGGATCGGGACTTCAACCGGAACGAGAACCGGTTCGCTAACGGCTTTCTTTTTCGGGTGGGTGGAAAAAATTTGCGCCGAAAAGGTACTGTGCCGAAAAGCCCAGACCTGATGTCGAAGGAGATGCTCAACGAGAGGATCAAAATCCTGGTCGTTGGAGACGATATGGAATCGCGACTTGGGGGCGGCCACCACGGCTTGTCCCAGGTGATAAGCCAAAGTCAAATCGAGCGCATTGCGTCCGCTAGCACCGACTTCCTTCAGCACCACTTTCGTGGATTCTTGTTGGATTTGTCGGACCAGTTCAAGGTCGAGTTTGCGCTGGTTTTTTCCGATCATCAGCGTGACTTGAACGGATCGACCCGCAATGAGACGCAGGTCGACCTTGGCTACATTTTCAAAATCAACAAAGACGTAGTGCGAAAGCGTGTTTGTTTCCATGTTTGACAGTCGTTTTTCTTTTTATGAGCGATTCACTCCGTTCGTCTTCGATCAGCCGGTTTCACGCGCATCGTCATCCCTTTCCTATCGGTGCATCCGCGTCCCGACCGGTCGCGGCGTACACCCGAACCTTCCATTCGGCCGCACTCACGTCCACCGGCTTGGCGCGACACATTTTTTCCGATCCCGGAAAATTCCAAAGGTTCGGAAAATCGCGACACTGTTGCGGCTTCACGGCGTTGATCCGACAAAGCCCATCCGTAAGCCACTCGCAGGCGCCGTCGGCTTGATCGAGAAGTGCCAATCCATCGCGCTTCGCCGTGAGCCGGGTGTGCTGCGCAATGAACTCATCCGTCGTTTGGCTCACAAAAATAGCAATCCGCTCCAATTCGCCCGGTCGTAGACGCACCTCTCCCGGCCAACGACAGCACGCAGTACAGCGATCACACTCAAGAAATATTGGCATCTTAAAAAACGGCTAGCAATCAATCGGTGATCCCTGAAATCACGCGGGAGGGCGGCGCTCTGACGAACGCGGCGACCCGAAGATAAACCGGCGCCAATGACTCCGGTGCGACCCTTTCCCGTATCTTTTCACCCAATATCCCGAGTGAACCAGCAGAAGGAAACTGCGTTTCGCCCACGCCAAGAAGAGCGACCACTTCCGCCCCAATAACCCGCGTTCCCACCGATAGATCCTTCACT
Organism: Verrucomicrobiota bacterium; assembly: GCA_043788645.1. Classification (GTDB taxonomy): domain Bacteria; phylum Verrucomicrobiota; class Verrucomicrobiia; order Limisphaerales; family UBA9464; genus CANIZL01. Next base: position 13,130 of record JAYVTS010000359.1, on the reverse strand, counting down.
TCGTTCGCCGTCAAAAGCCGCGGCGCCTCGAGGCAACGCCCTTTTTCGACCCGGGCCACCGCCCATTCACCCCGTTGAGCGTCCGAGACCAAGAGCGCAGGCCCATCGAATTGCGCCGCGAGCACTTCAAAACTACTCAGCGCCACAACGTCCACCGCGTCCACCCCGCCCGTCGAATCTTCGGGCGGGTCCGCGATTTTTCCCGTCGCTAGTCGCCAGCCTTGTGCGACCGAAATGGCCAGACGAATCCCCGTATAACTTCCCGGCCCAATCCCCAACGCGATGCGACCAATTTCCCCGCGATCCACTCCAGACTTGGCCAACGCCTCTTCGATCAACGAGAAAATGCGCGTTGATCGCCCCGAGTTCTGCACGGCCTCGGATAGAATCATTCCGTCACGAACGACCGCGACCGAGCGGCGATCCGTAGAGAATTCCAGAGCGAGAGTTGCTTTAACCGATTTCATCGCTCGTAATTTCCCGCTCGTTTTCGCTGCACACGCGCAATTGAACCCAGCGCCAACCAGAGGGCCAGGCGCCGCCTTGCGTCCAACGTTCCACCCACTCCACCAAGGTGACTCCTGGAGGATTCAAAATATATTCTTCTAAGCCCGCGGAGCGCACCTCTTCCGCGGAACCCAGCCGATACAAATCAAGGTGGTGTAAGTCAAGCCGCCCCCCCGAGTAATCGTTCAAGAGGGCATACGTGGGCGAATGCACCCGGCCCTTAAAACCCAACCCACGAGCAAACCCACGGGTGAATGCGGTTTTCCCGGCGCCGAGTTCACCACTTAAACCCACGACCCAACCGGCCTGGGCACGGCGCCCCAGCCTTTCCGCCAGGATCTCCGTTTCCATCACCGAAAAAGTCCGAACTGAGCCCATAGCAATCGGTTTCCTATCTCAAAAACTGAGCCTCAAGAAAAATGGGTGAACCCGCCATTGGCGAGCGGTCGTACCCCGCGTTCGTCCCGCCAAAGCAGACCGGGCGCCGCCAGAACCTTCCCAATGCAACTGAGTCGGATTTTTGGGAATTGGTCCTTCCAAGCATCCATTAAAGGCACTGCATTGTGTGAACTGACCGTAAATAACAATTCAAAATCCTCGCCGTCCGTCAGGGCCGCAAGATGCGCTGGCTTCGCCAGATCTCCCTGTTGGGCCCGCAATTTTGCAGCCCGACTCACCGGCAGAGCCGATTGATGGAGGATCGCTCCCAACTCGCCACCCGCGGTCGCGGTCGCGGTCGCCTCCAAAAGGTGCCGCAAATCGCCGGCCACGCCATCACTAACATCAATCAACGCATGGACTCGGCCCGATTCACGCAACCACTGACCGACGTCGAGTCGTGGTTCAAAATCGAGGTGATGCCCCGCCATCGAACCTCCCAGTTCGCCCGTTACAAAAATGGCATCCCCGGCGAGAGAACCAGTGCGAAGAACTGCTTGCCCCTTGGGCACTCGTCCAATCAACGCGACCGAGAGCAGCTTTGCTCCGGGGTTTCGCGTCGTTTCGCCGCCCACGACCGCAACGGCATAACGAGTGGCCAGTTCTCCTAAACCGACATAGGCCCGTTCCGCCCAGGTTGCTTCCGCCGCGAGATCACGGCCCGGTAAACCGAGCGTCACCACCGCCGCGGTCGCCTCGCCGCCCATCGCCGCAATGTCACTCAAACACCGCGCCAATACTTTGTGCCCAACTCGTTCAGGTTCAGTTTCTGCGGCAAAATGGACGCCTTCGACGACGGCATCGGTCTTGAAAAGCGCCTCCCAGCCGGGCTCGCCAAGGTCCAGCACGGCGCAATCATCGCCCGCTCCCACGACCATTCGGTGGTTGCCTGGCAATCGCGATTTTAACCGCGCAATCAGTTCAAATTCCGTCATTCTTCAAGCCGAACATAGGGGCTCGAATCGGCCCGACTCAAAAAACGAATTGGAAACCCGCTCCATTCGGCGCAGTTCTATCCCAAGGGATGTCCTTGGCCAAAAGATCAAACGAAGTTGCTACCGTTGCTGCTGACTAGCCGCTAGGCTCAGCGACGTATCCGTGACACATCAGCAAAACGAACAGGTTTTCCGAGGCATCGCTGTCTCGGGTGGCATTGCCCATGCCCGGGTCTTCTTGCTCGGTCGGACCGACCGCGGCATCGAACGCCGAATGATCGATCCCAGCGAAGTGAGTTCCGAATTCGTGCGGCTCACCGCCGGGCTCGCCGAGACCCGGCAAGCGATCAAAGCGATTCACGATCAGGTCGCCGCCGCCATGGGGCAAAGTGAGGCCGGAATTTTTGAAGCCCATTTGCTCGTCCTCGAAGACGCGAACCTACTCAGCGAAGTCCAAAAAGTAATCCGCGAGCAAAATGTAGACGCGGTCTACGCGTACCATTGGGTATCGGAAAAATTCGCTACCGCGCTCGGCGCCGTGGACGACGACTACCTGCGGGAACGGGCCGCTGATTTGCGCGACATCGCTGGCCGGGTGGTTGACAATATGATGGGAGTCCCCGGCGAAGATGCCCTTGCGCGCCTCACCGAACCATGCCTCGTCATTGCCCACGATCTTTCGCCCAGCACCACGGCCCAACTTGATCCCAAAAAAGTTCTCGGCTTTGCCACCGACCAAGGTGGGCGCACGAGCCATACGGCGATTATGGCGAGGAAACTGGGGATTCCTGCCGTCGTCGGGTTGGGCAATATTACCCAAAAGGTTCGGACCGGCGATTATGCCTTACTGGACGGACACAGTGGCACGCTTGTCGTGGCTCCAACCGATCAGACTCTGTTCGCGTACGGCCAACTGCAGCAACGCCACGTTGCGCTCAACGCTAAACTGCACGAACTCCGCGACCAACCGGCCGTCACCCTCGACGGCCACGGACTTATCCTCGCCGCCAACATCGAAAGCACCGCCGATTTACCGGCCGTCCGCACGGCCGGCGCAGCGGGAGTGGGCCTGTTTCGGACCGAATTCCTCTTTCTGAATCGTGCAACCGTCCCGTCTGAAGACGAACAATATGCGGCCTATCGCGCCGTCGCCGAAGGTTGTGGTTCCGATCCAGTGATTATACGGACGCTCGATTTGGGGGGAGATAAACTTCCGGCTAACTTTGCCTCAGCCGGTGAGCCCAACCCGTTTCTAGGCTGGCGCGCCATCCGCATCAGTCTAGATCGACCCGAGCTTTTCCGAGCCCAACTCCGGGCCATTTTGCGGGCCAGCGCCCACGGTCCGGTGAAGCTCCTTTATCCCATGATCAGCGGATTGGCGGAGCTACGTGCGGCCAACGCATTGCTCGAACGATGCCGCGAAGAGCTTTGCCAGGAAGGACAAGGCTTCGACCCCGCTATGGAAGTCGGGGTCATGATTGAGATTCCGAGCGCCGTCATGGTGGCTGACCAGCTGGCGCGTGAATGCCAATTCTTCAGTATCGGGACCAATGATCTCACCGGCTACACCTTAGCCGTTGATCGCCTCAACGAGCGCGTGGCCCATCTCTATACGCCCACGCATCCGGCGGTGATCAAGCTCATCGCACTCACCGTCGCGGCCGCCCGCCGTCAGGGTCGCTGGGTGGGCGTCTGCGGCGAAATGGCCGGTGAACCTCAGCTCGTGCCCCTCCTCGTCGGCCTCGGCGTGGATGAATTAAGTGCGACTCCGCGGGTGATTCCCGAGGTGAAATTTCTCCTGCGCCGCCTCAAACTATCCGAAGCCAAAGCCCTCGCCCACGAAGCCTTGGCGTGCGATTGCCCGCAAAAAATCCTCGAACAATCGCAAAAATTAGCCCACGCCGTCGCTCCCGATTTATTCGGAAAAACGACCGTGGGCTAGCCCGGGTAAGTCAAGCAGTCCGGTTTACCGCGCTTAAGACGGCTTTAATACTCGCCAATTCGATATTCGTATCAACGCCCGCCCCCCAGCGGGTTCGACCATCGGAGAGTTTCACTTGGATATAGGCGATGGCGACGGCTCCCTCGCCGGCACTGAGGGCGTGTTCCTTGTAATTCGACACCTCGAAGCGCGGCGCACCACCACTTTGAAGCGCGTGCACAAATGCAGCAATCGGACCGTTACCCTCACCCGTCAACGCCAGCAACGCTCCAGCCCGTCGCACGGAAGCACGACAACGGAATATCCCACCGCTACCGTCCGCGTGAAAATCTTCCAGCGCCCAGGGCGACGTTCGCTCAATATATTCACACCAAAACATTGCCTTAAGCTCTTCCGCTTTGACTTCGCGACCCAGCGCATCGACGCGATCATTCGCAATCGGCCCGAACTCCCGCTGCATATCCTTTGGGAGTTCAATGCCAAATTCACTCTCGAGCAAATAGGCCACCCCGCCCTTGCCGGATTGACTGTTCACTCGAATCACTTCGTGGTATTTACGACCAATATCCTCAGGATCAATCGCCAAATACGGAACGTCCCACACGGATTGACTGGCTGGAACGTTTTGACCGGACTGTGCCCATTCGCTGAGCCCTTTCTTAATCGCGTCTTGATGCGATCCACTGAAAGCCGTGAACACCAATTCGCCCGCATACGGCTGTCTCGGCGGCACGGCCATCCCCGTGCAACGTTCATAAACCTGTCGGACCGCATTCAGATTGGAAAAATCTAAACCCGGGTCGATCCCATGCATGTACAAATTGAGAGCGACCGTCACCAGGTCGAGATTCCCCGTTCTTTCGCCATTGCCGAAAAGCGTACCCTCCACTCGATCAGCCCCCGCCAGGAGCCCCAACTCCGTAGCGGCCACGCCCGTGCCGCGATCATTATGCGTGTGCAAACTGATGATCAACGAATCGCGATGGCGAAGATGACGACCCATCCATTCGATTTGATCCGCATACACATTCGGCATCGCTACTTCCACGGTGTCGGGCAGATTTAGGATCATCTTCCGTTGCGGCGTGGGGCGCCATACGTCCATGACGGCCTCGGCGATTTCCTTCGCATATTCCACTTCCGTCCCACTGAAACTTTCCGGCGAGTATTGAAGGCGAACATCGGTCCCACCCGACGTCAGCCGAGGTAGACGATCTTGAATCCATTGCGCGCCACGACGGGCAATCTCAATCACCTCCGCCTTCGATTTTCCAAAAACCACCCGCCGTTGGGCCGGGGATGTGGAATTGTACAAATGAATAATCACCCGCTTCGCGCCGATTAACGATTCGAAGGTCCGCTCAATGAGATCCTCCCGGGCCTGCACCAACACCTGAATGGTGACGTCGTCCGGGATCAGATAGTCTTCAATCAATCGGCGATTAAACGCGAATTCTGTGTTCGACGCCGACGGAAACCCGATTTCGATCTCCTTGAATCCGCATTCAACCAAGGTCCGAAAGAGTTCGAGTTTTTGGGCCACATTCATCGGTACGGCGAGGGCCTGATTGCCATCCCGGAGGTCCACGCTACACCAGGTGGGAGCCTGGGTCAGAACGCGGGTGGGCCAACGTCGGTCCGGCAGATTGACGGCCGGGAACGGTCGATACTTCGTCGCAGAATGCTGCTTCATGATGTCTTTGGGTGATGTCTCAATGTCGTCGTCGGCCTCGATCAACAGGGAGGTCCAAATAAAAACCCCACTGCCGGATCTCGGCGGCGGGGTGGAAAGCGTTGGTATGGCTCACAAAACCCAAGCCGCCGTGCCGCCGTGCAGCACAGTGAGCGAAAGTCGAAGGAGCGCGCTAAAAACCACCCCAGACGTCTAAAGGCAGATTCCTCATCGAGCAATGTGTTTTTGGGCCTGCCCCTACTTCACCCACTCGCTGAGTCGAACCATCGCTGACCTCAGAATTGCAATGCTCTAGCCACTCCAAACTCCCAAAAGATGTCGCAATTCGTCGTCGAGATCCGATTCCGTCCCGACCGTGTGGGCGACCTCAGAACGCACCAATTCTCGCAATCGCGCTCGGAGCCGATGAATGGCCACTCCGACGGCTCCTTCCGAGAGCCCGAGTCGGCGCCCTAGTTCGGCGTACCCCTTGGGATCATCGCCGGCAAGGGTTGGTTTGAGCGCTTCAAAATGGTCCCCTCGCCCGCGAGTGGTGTGCTCGGTGGCGAGTCGACCGATGGCTCGATCAATCACCGTTTGCGCCCATCGTCGGTCAAAAGCGATCTCAGGGGTGACCTGTTCGGTCAATTCGAGTGCGACGGATCGCTCAACATCCTCTGCGTCGAGCGAAAACGAATATCCTTCGCCTCCTCGTTTGGCTGCTTGCTCCTTGCGAGCTTCGCTGACGAGGTAGTGACGGATTCCGGCCAATAGATACGAACGGAACCGGCCGCGCTCGGGGTCAATCTTCTCCAAGTCGCCTCGGACCAAAAGTCGCGCCAAATACCCTTGAACGGCGTCGGCGGCGCTTTCCGAAGAATTTCCGGCACGGCGGGCATACGAGTACAGCGGTGGCCAATAGATAGCGCACAGCTTTTCGAGCGCCGCGTGGCCTCGAACACTGTTTCCACGCGCACCGAGCACCAAGCTCCAGTGCGTTTCTGGAAAACCTACATGAGGTGAAGTCTCCATCCGCAACGCAGTACCATGGCAAAACATTGGCCTTGGCTCAAGCTTCCATCCGTCTCGATACCTACCAGATGATCGGTCAAACCCCTTGGACCGGCTGGGCACCCATCGAATCGATCAACGATAGACCTCGGTGAGCCCGGGCGACCAAAAGTTCGTAAACCAGTTCCCATCCGTGTTGATCTGCGTTCATCCGCGGTTCGTCGTTTCGCCGTCGGACGAGCGGAAGCACCGCGGACACACCGGAATTGGCTAAGTGAGGGAAGACGAAAGAATTGGGAGAAAGGTAGTAAAAGGGGTGATAAAAATCGGCTTGCTGGTTGCGCGGTCCCTGCCTTGTTACCGGACGCCGTTCGATTCTTGAATGGCCGCCTTGCCGGTGTAGCTCAGTGGTAGAGCAACGGTTTCGTAAACCGTAGGTCGTCGGTTCAATCCCGACCACCGGCTCCAGGTGATTCGTTACCCTGGGCTCGTACAAACCTTCGGGACTGCCTTCTGTGCGTCCCTTTGCCGCAAATCTCACCGGCCAGAATTTCCCACTTGTTTGGTGGGCAGAAGGTGCCTGCTTTTGGTGAACGCCATCGTTCCAACCCCTTACGGGATGGGCGACATCCCCTTTGGGGCGACCCGAGAAAGGAGTTTTTCCGACGGGTCACATCCCTTTGGCAATTTGTCGCACAATCTCAAAGGCGACATCCAGCGCCACTTTTGCCTGCGCCCCAGTCACCTTGGGTGTACGGCGTTCACGCACACTCTCAATGAAGTGGGCCAGCTCCAGTTTTAGCGGTTCATCCTTGGCGATCGGGACGGGCTCGCGCACGATCTTTTTACCCGCAAATTCGCTGACAATGGTGGAATCCTTCGATGAGAGGAGTTTCTTCAGCAGGGAACTCTCTGATTCATCGCCCCGGGCAAGCCGATAAACAAACCCTTCCTGCGCCCGATAGTCCAGGCTGATGTACGAGGCGCTGGTTCCATCGCGAGCGCCGCTGAAGACCCGAATCTTGCGCAGACGTTCGGGACTGATCCGACTGGCGGTCAGGTTGGCAACGCACCCGTTCGCAAAGCGCAGTCGCGCATTGGCAATGTCTTCACTTTGGCTGAGTACGGAGATTCCGACGCCCTCCACACTGGCAACCGGTGATTTCACGAACGCCAAGACCACATCTAAATCGTGGATCATCAGGTCTAGCACCACGCCGATATCAGTGCTGCGCGCCGGATAGGGCGAAAGCCGATGACACTCGATGAACCGCGGTTCCGGCGCGGCTTCTTCCAGGTAACTGTAAACCGGATTGAAACGTTCGACGTGACCTACCTGGAGCACGAGGCGACGATTCGCGGCGAGTTCTACCAGTTCGCTGGCTTGCCCGGCGGAATCCGTCATGGGCTTTTCGACGAGCACATGTTTACCGGCGATGAGTAACTCCTTGGCCAGTGCATGATGGGTGACAGTCGGGGTGACGATGCTCAGGGCGTCGCTCGCGGCGCCGGCCTCTGACACGCTGACGAAAGCACGGACCCCGTGTTTGGTTGCGTGGATTCGTGCCTGTTCCGCGCTCGCATCGTAAACACCCGCGAATTCAACGGCACCCGCTCTGGCTAACTCCGCATAAACTCGCGCGTGTTCCTTGCCAAGGGAACCCACACCGACCACGGCCACCCGCACTTTTGTTGACATGCCGACGACCGTAGCCGGTCGGACAACGTTGCGCATCCAGAAGCCGCGCTTTCATGCAACGTCCGGCGTTGGTGCGCTGCGAACGACCCGCAATCCGACGTCGTTATTTGCCAAATGCTGACCGCTGGCCACAGTCGGCCCAATATGGCAGAAGTAATCCTGCAAGGCGCCGCCTTGAACCCTGCAATCGCGGGGGAAGCCGCCCATTTGGGTCGTGCTCAATCGTTCCGGTTTCCCCATCCAACCGTCGCTCGATTGAGCGGGGTCGTTGATTTGCAAAGGCTCGAAGGGTTCGGGCAGCGACATCACCTCGACGTCACCCAACTCAAACGTCCGCTTCGGACCCTCGATTTCCGCGTGTTAGCGATGGACATGGATTCCACCCTCATCACGATTGAGTGCATTGACGAAATTGCGGATCGCGTCGGGGTAAAACCTCAGGTGGCCGCGATCACCGAGGCGGCGATGCGCGGTGAGATTGATTTTCCTGGGGCACTTCGACAGCGGGTCGCCCTCTTGGCCGGTCTCGACGTGAGCGCTCTGGAATGGGTTTACAATGAACGGCTTCAGCTTTCTTCCGGAGCCGAGAGGTTGCTCACGTTCGCTCGCGAATCGGGTTGGAAAACACTTTTAGTTTCGGGCGGATTTACATTTTTTACGGATCGACTCAAAGTTCGGCTTGGACTCGATTTTTCGTTGGCCAACACCCTTGAAGTCGAAGGAGGTCAACTCACAGGCCGGGTGACGGGTCCGATCATTGATGGCGACGCTAAAGCAGCGGAGGTTCAACGTGTTTGCCGGATATTGGAATGCCCGACAACGGCTGCAGTCGTCTTGGGTGACGGAGCGAATGATCTCAAGATGATGGCGTTAGGTGGCTGGTCCGTCGCGTACCATGCGAAGCCCGTGGTGCAAGCCCGAGCCGATATGGCCGTCAATTTCAACGGTTTTGAAGCCGTCGTAAACTTATTTGAGTAGTCCGTGAAGCCTGCCAGTCATCCAAGCACCTCCCGAGATCCGTCGGCGTCGGCCCGTCGAAGGCACGGGGCTCAACTAGGGTCCGCAAGACCAGTGCGTTACCGTGGAGCCCGCTCGTGCGGAGTGGATTACTTGATATCGAGCGGTGCCAAGACGACCCGAAAACCACAGTCGCTGGATTTGCTATCGGGCTCTCCGCTGCCGTGGTCAGCCGACCGGCAGTTCGATGCGTCACTGAACCAACCGCCGCCGCGAATCACTCGGAATGATCCAGTAGCGGGACCTTTCGGATCGGTCACACTGCCGCCGGGATAAACTCCAAACCAGTCCAGACACCATTCACGCACATTTCCGTGCATGTCCATGAGACCCCATGGGTTGGCCAGCTTCTGCTCAACGGGATGAGTTGTGTCCAGAGCATTGCCGGAGTACCAACCGTAGTTGGCGAGAGCGGCACCGCTTAAGTCATCGCCGTAACTGAAGCGCGTCGTCCGCGGGCCCGCCCGACACGAAAACTCCCATTCTGCTTCGGTGGGCAACCGGTAGCTCCAATCCACCGGGAGTCGGCCTGCCGCCCGCTCGCTGAACGTCAAGGTCTGACAAAAAAGCATGGCTTCATTCCAACTCACCCGTTCGACCGGTCGATTGAGATCACCAGGAAAGAAACTGGGATTGGAACCCGTCTGCGACTGGTATTCAGCCTGCGTCACTTCATGAACACTCATCCAAAAACCACGCGTGAGTGAAACAAAAGTCTGAGGCCCCTCATCCGGGAAACGATCTGGATCACTCCCTGAACTCCCCATAATGAAGGTCCCAGGCCTGATCCACACCATGCCCAAAGCCGGCAGAACGTCGGCCGCCGGTTCCGTTGCCGTGGCAATAAAACGTGTGGCCGTCACCGCGCCCGCAACTTGCAGGGTTGTCACCGGTGCCGTGGTTCCAATCCCGACGTTGCCGCTGGTTCGATCTATGAACAACGCAGAAATGGGGTCACTTGACGGAAGACGCTGAAAATTCAATCCACTGGGGGCGGAATCGTTGTCTTCAATATTAAATCCAGATGAATCGTCCTTGTGCCTGAATTTAATACCCGTTCGGAATCGATTGCCACCCGCGGACTTGAGCGACAGAGCCTGATCCCCACTCGAATAATCGCCAATCTGCAACGGGTCCTGGGGCAGACTCGTGCCCACTCCTATCCAGCTAACGGTGATGGACTCCACTTGAAAACTTCCCGCAGCATCGCGTTTTACGAGAGTACTCGGCGTATTGACACTCGTTGCCTCGTTAGCCCGGGCGGAACCGGACGCCACGTCCGACGCCGTCATCCCGCCAACGCTCGACACCACCGTGGCACCGGGTGGCCCAATCAAATCACCTGCCAACAGGCCGTTGAAGGTGCCCGTTGGACCTTGGAGCCCGGCCGGACCAGTGGAGCCCCTTTCACCCGGAATACCCGGAATACCCGGAGCCCCGTTTACCGCGATGCGGTCCCAATTCAAACTACCGATCATTGGAGCCAAGCCGGTACTGATCGTGGTGGCAATCCAAGACGAATCGTTGTATGAAACCGCGTCGCCGCTCGGGTAGGTCGATGTGCTGGTCCAGGCTCCCCGCCAAGTCAACCCAGTCTGACCTACGAGCCCAGTATCACCTTTGGGTCCTTGCGCACCCGTCTGGCCAACGAAGCCAGGAGCACCTCCAGGCCCCATCGGCCCCACCGGCCCTGGGATGCCTTGAATTCCCGCCGGTCCGGCTTGACCGGGCGACCCAATCTCTCCCTTAATCCCCGGCGAACCAGTCAGGCCTTGTGGACCCGCTGGACCGATCAGACCCAAGTCGCCCTTCGGACCTTGAGAACCGACGAGCCCGCTGGGACCCAGTGGCCCAACTCCGCCTTGCGCTCCCGCCGGACCTGCCGGACCGGTTAATCCAGTTTCTCCTCTTAGGCCTTGCGGGCCAGAGGCGCCAACGGGGCCAAGCGCGCCAGGGATGCCGGGTTCCCCTTTAACACCCTGCGGACCCACCGGACCAGCAAGCCCAACTAGACCGATCAGTCCTGGGATCCCTTGGGCCCCAACGGATCCCGCCGGACCCACCGGGCCAGCAGGCCCAACTGAACCAATCGGTCCCGGTACTCCTTGGGCGCCAACGGAGCCCATCGGACCGACGTCTCCTTTCAAACCCGTCGGACCAGCGGGCCCTGGTAGGTTCGCAGCATCAATCAGAAGCGTTGAACCAATCCGCGTAATAACGATGTTATCGCCCGCCTGCAAGGTCACCGCATCAGTCAAACCATTAATGTTCTTGACCAGTTGGCCATCGGCGACCGTTTGGGCCGAGTGAGCGGTTTCGGCAGTGGCTGCCTTCAAGGCGTACAGCGCATTAGGAACAGGGGTTATCGGTTGACGGGGATCCAATCGAGCGAACGCGCCTTCCCTGCCGTTTTTTCGCACGGCAATCTCCAACCAACGATCATCCCCCGAAAACGCTTCGGGGCCGAAATACAAATTGGCCACAAAGGCCCCGTCGGTCACTACCACCGAGGAATTGGTCAATTGGAAATCGATCAAAGTTCCATTAACCAAAGTATCGTAGAGTGAAAAGCGCAGATCATAGAGCCCGTTGGCCGGGTGGCCGCCTTCGCCCAGTCGGCCGCGGTAAACGAAAGCTTTGCTCATCGGTGCGGCGATGCCGACAGAGCTCTGAATGATCGACATTGCTGCTACCAACCACACGGACAAGGTCTGTTTCCAGTTCATGGTTCTTCCTACTCGGACTTCACAGACGCTTAAGCCGAAACAAGCGCCTCTCGCCCAAAGCGGGTATCGTCACAGGCGACCAAGCTCCGCCAGGGGCATTCGTCCACACGGGCGGAGCAACCGTCCCGCTCATCTCCAAGACGAAGCCCGGAGTTGTCATCGACCAGGACAGCAAGACGTTCTTACCCACACTCGCCAAGACTAGCAATGGCATATCCCCGTGTGGAACCGCCAATGAATCGTGCAAGATTCCACCTTGAAGCGCAAAGTTGACACCCCCAAGAGTTCCGAAGTCCTGTGGTTGTTGCAGCGTCCCTGAGACCCTGTACTCGGCATTCGAAGCCGTCCCTCCGCCGATGTCAAACGACCCAGATGAGTCAATCGAAAGCCCTTCAAGTCTCAGTGTCTGTACAGAGCCTGAGAATCCGAATCCGAGCGCGACACCCACCGCGGAAGTGAACAACGAAACCAGCCTCAAAAAAAAACCGCAAATGAATCTCATTTTGAACGCGAATTGGAATAAATTGGAGCGTGCCCCCAGCCCGAATATTACCCACCCTTTCATCGCGAAAGCACCATCGAACCAACCTAGCAATATTGTATTGTCCGATTGCGATGATCCAACTGATTTGTGTTCACATTTTGCGGTAACGAATCCGATGTTGACCTTGTTTTGCCGTCGGCCAACCTAAGTAAATTGGTTAACTCCCCGACATATGAGACGGAAACAACTCGGGAAGAACAACTTATGCGTCCGTAGCTCAGTTGGATAGAGCATCCGCCTTCTAAGCGGATTGTCGTGGGTTCGATTCCCGCCGGACGCACCACTCAAAAAAAGCAATAAGAGACCACATAAATGGCATTTTTAAAGCTTTTCCCCAAGAGTCAGCAATGACCAAGAGTCTCCCGATATTGCCACAAAATACCCTTTAAATGGCAACATCTGGCAAGATGCTTTTCCCGCTCATTGACAGTCGCGAACGACGTGGCGATCAATTGCGTGGCTTTTCGTTAGGATTCGGACGCTTCCCTTTTCGAACTAAGTTTTCGCCTCTTGTTTGGTTCAGATCGGTGTTCGATAGCATCCTACCCGACGGTATCGACCCTCAAATCCCGCATGACGCTTATCCCCGGCAAGGGCACCCCCCGAATCGGCCGAGCCCCATCCTTCCGTTTGGGCCCA
>JAYVTS010000358.1:0-17302 GCA_043788645.1 Verrucomicrobiota bacterium | reverse complement strand
TTTAAAGTCGTCGAAACGGATTGGAGTACCGCTAAATGGCAGACCCCAAACTCCGGCCTTGCCGGCTGGCGGGATCTTGGCTTCTTCTAATTTCAAACTCCAGCCCGTTGGTTCCGTCTGGCCTTGCCAAGCCTTGCCCTCGACCACGACGCCTGCCACACCTTCCCCGGACTTTCGGACCTGTAGCTTGAGGTTCGTCCATTCGCCCGATTTCCATTGGATCGGTGCGGTCGAAACCACGTCGTCTCCTTTCAGAAGCTCGATCGCCTGTTTGGCCGGCGAAACTCGAATCTTGTATCCACCCTGCCCGTTGAGCCCAACGGCAAAGACGGGCTGTTTACGACCCGATTTGGTGCCGAGAACTCGCACTTGGACCTGGAGATCGCTGGCCTGACTCGCGCCGAACAACACTCCGAAAGATTCCAACGGCGACCCGGGTAATTCCAAGAACTTATTACCCGCCTCCTCTTTCACTATGAACTGACCGTCGAGTACCATTAAATCCTCCGGTGGTTCGCCCACTGCGGTTTTGGAAAAATCCTGAGCGTATATTGGTTTCGCTGCCTGAATAGAAAATCCAGCAAACACCAACGGCGCAATCCAGAAGAAAGACTCAAGCTTCATCAGACAACTGTGCCGCGGACCCGACCCCACGCAAGCTACAGGTGAATTACTGCGACAGCTCTTTGAGCAACGCCTTCAACTGATCCGCCGGAAGTGCCTTGAGCTTGTTCCGCAGCTGTTCTGGTGTGAGTTCGGCCACCGCAATCCCGCCGTCAGATTCAGGAACTTGCTCCAACTCAGCGGCCGTCCACTTTCCTTCCTTGGTCTTCGTCGCATCCCAAACCGCAGCGACCTGATTGGTGGTGACCGGACCCGCCTTGTTGCTCCACGCCTGCCTGATGAATGTCAGAACCGTAGCGGTATCTTCCAACGACAAAGCTCCGCCTTTGTCCGCTCGCCACGCCAACATCCCAGGGTTGTTGTAGTCCTTGGTTTTAACCTTGATGGGGCCTTCAACCGCATTGGCAAGAATCCTCAAGAGGCGCCCCGGCCCCATCGCAACGACCCATTCGGAACCGTCCAAGGGCGGAACCCCGGGAGCCCCCTCGCCTTGGCCCTGAGCGCCATGGCAGGCCGCACAATTGTCCGCGTAAAGTTTCCGCCCCTTCTTCACCTCCGCCGACTCGGGCGGCCCAGCGGGAGCCGTCGATCCCACCTGTTTCGACGGCACCGGATCAAACTCATTCCCATCAAAACGACCCGCGTAATGACCGAGATAAATTCCGCCCCAAGAAATCAAAGCCGCCGAACCTAGCAATAGGAGGGAATTGAGAATCCCCAGATCCGTCGACGATTCCATTCGTACCGGTTCGTTCACAACGCCTCCTCCTTCTTGGGCAAGGCAGCCTCTGGCAATTCCACACTCTGCCGCAAACTCCCGAGGTACGCCGCCAATTGCCGGGCGCGAAGAGTCGGCAGAATCTGCGGGGCGGCTTTTGTACCGATCATTCCGGGCAAAGCGATCGCGTCCGGGGAAATGATACCGTCTCGCTGATCGCGACGTTCGAACAAGTAAGGGGCGCCCGGGCACAAAGTAGCCACGTTATTCGTGAGCAACCGGGGTTGATAAAGTCGGGCCCAAGGAAACTGGTTCGTCCCAAGGCGTTCGCCGTAATTGGCCAAATCAGGACCAATGCGCGACGCTCCCAACTGGACCGTTCCTTCGAAAATATAATCGCGAGCAACGGATCGGCGTTGACCAAACCCTCGAGCCAAATCGCTTCCTTCCCCGGCTGACCGTACTTGCTGGGTGTGACATTCCACACAGCCTAAGCCTCGGTAAACATCCGCCCCTTGTCGGGCAGCGCCGTCTCGTTCAACCGGCTGATAGAGTACGACGCCGGTATCATTCGTCGTCGCGTGGGGTGTCAGACTTCCGAGTTGCATCCGCGGCGCAATAACCAGTCCGTACCACGAAGCAGAGAGCGTAGCCAACACACCGAAATAGAAGAGGGGTCCTTGATTCATCGGCTCATTTGGTGGCGGAGTTGGATGCGGCCAGCCCAGCATTTACCGCCACATCGGGTGTAATCAATGAGATCACGAACGACTTCACCATCGGAAAATGCCGAATACCAACGCAAGCGAGGTGTCCCACGAAAGCGAGTTGACCGAGCAAGAACACGGCCAATCCGAGAGTGTGCAAAGCGAGGAACTTTGCCAAGCCCGCATTAACCGCCATGAGCGGGTTCGACGCCCCATCGAGTTGATGTCCTTGAATCCAACCACCCACGGCGTACGCGAGGAACGTTAGGCCCAAGCCAGCAAGGGAGAGCCCGACGTGAGCGAAGGCCAGCAGTGTCTGGTTCCAAGCAAATCCGATCAAACGAGGCAAAATGACATAGAATGCCGCGAGCAATCCGAGTCCGACAAATCCGAGAATCCACAACTCGTTCAGTGCCAGCGGAAAGAGAGTAAAGTGAAGAACTCGGTTCGCGCACCGAAGTGAAGTCAACGCGGTGCTGACGCCGCCCAACGTGAAACAGAACGCGGAAAGCCGCACCAACTGGAGTGCTGGCTGACCCGAGAACAAGCCAAAACCACCTCGAATAAAAAGGTTCAAACTGACCAACACGACGGGCAGGAATAAGAGGGTTCCCGCCACGACACCGATGGAGGCGATCCACGCCGGTACCGGTCCACCAATCAAGGGCCCCGCGCCGTTCCAACCCGCAAGCAGGAGTAGGCCCCAGAATCCGAGCACGGCGAATGAGCGGCGTGGCAATGGCTTCCCTGTCAACTCGGGCAGCAGGTAAAACAAGGCACCGAGAGTCAAAGGCGTCAGCCATCCCCAAAGCAACCCTTGGGCGTACCAGCCACCAATCACCGCCTGCAAAACACCCCGAACGGGAAACCAAACCAGAAAAATCTGGGCGGTCGATAGCAGCCAAGGAAACCACAACATGGCCGCCAAAATAAACCATTGAGACCATTGCAACGGCCGTCGGGCACCGACCCCAAAACTAGACAGCGTAGAGACTCCCATGAGCGCATAGGCAGCCAGGAGAATTCCCCCCGCATAACCCGGGAAGTCAAAATATGGAATACCGCTTTGTTCGCCGCAGAGAATTCCCACGACCCCAGCGGTCACTCCGATATTCCAAAAAACACTGCCCGCCGCAACGGCCAGTCCAGTCTTAACCGGGGCCTCACCAACCCGGGCCAAGACCCAAATCGTCACCGCTAATCCGGCCTGGGAAGCAAACCCGTACACCAATGCGGTTCTTGCCACGGCGGCAAGCTTTCCTGGGGTAATATATTCACAAACAGCGAATCTCGGTTGCTGGAAAGCCAGGCCGGCTCCCACGGCGAAAACGAGGCCAAATAGAAGCCAGGCCAGTGCGCCCAACGTCAATTTGAGGACGGGCAGTCGACAGGAGACATCGACGGCGTCTGGACGAGTTATTCGTGTAGTTGCGGCACTCATCGGCGGAGGCTCACTCGAAACTCGCCGCTTTCTTGGAGGCTTCGAGACGCTCCAATAGTTTGGCCCGCCCCGCTGCCGCATCATCCTTCCATTCGGAAAGGAATAATTCCATGCCGCGAGCAATGCTCAACTGGGCTTTGTTCTCTTTCGCCCCATCAATCGCAAACTTCGCCAATTCCGTGCTCACCGAAGCATCCAATTCCTTCCGCAGTTGCAAGCGAACAGCACCTCGTTGGGCATCGACGGCCACGGTGGAGTCGTGACGAACGGAATGATACGCCAAGGCGCCAATAATCGCGAAGGAACCTAAAACTCCCCCGACCCAGGCTACGGCGGTCGTGAGTTCACCCCAACAGGATTTTTTTGTCAAACAAGCTTCGTTCATAGCCAAGATCCTTTAATGATGAGCTACCGCCGCTTCACCTGGCGCCGGAATCTCGTGGTAGGTGAGGGCTTCCTTCAAACGCGGGTCCTTGAGGGGATAGGCTGGGTGGGTGCGAAATTCCTTGAGGAAGATCGCCCCCAGCAACAGAACGAGGCCAGGCCAGCAAATCACGTCCCACAAGCTCAGATGCAACCCCGCCGGATAAAGCACCGGCATAATATTGTAGGTCATATCGACGTAGTGCATGAGCCACGCCCAAATCGCCAGCGGGATCATCACCACCAAATTGTGCTTAATATCCTGATTCAACAGGGCAAGGAAAGGTAGGAAAAAATGGCCAAATAGGATTAAGAAACCCACCCACTTCCACGTCCCGACTTCTCGCAGGACATACCAAAAAGTCTCCTCGGGCATGGCGGCATTCCAAATCAGAAAATACTGGGAAAAATGAATGTACGCATAAAAGACCGTAAAGCCCAAAAACATGACGCCCAGATCATGGATATGCCGCTTCGCCACCACGGCTTCCAATACTTGGCCTTTCCGCCTAAAATATTGAGCGAGGATATAAAGAGTGATATACGCCAACCACATGCTCCCCGCAAAGTAGTACACCCCGTACATCGTGCTGAAAAACTGGTGTTGAATGGACTTCATGAGGTAAAAAACCCCCAAGGTCAGGGACAACGAAAAATAGAAGATCCCCACCGCCGAGATCACCCGGTTTTTCTGAGTCCATTTTGCCGCCCCGTCCAGGTCCTGGGCCAAGGAGTTCTGGCGCAATGCTCGCGCGATCAAACCCCAACTGGTGATCAATAACGGTACCATCACATAAAACATCGTCGGATTGAAAAGCCCTTTCTTCACCAGCAACGCATGATCCGTCGCTGGATCAATCGTCATCCAGGGATAAATGCGCTTCGCCAAGAGCAGGATAGGAATCACCAGAATCAACATCCACGGGAACATCAATGAGGAGAGATGTTCCGCCAGGCGTCGAACGGGCACAAACCACGCCGAATCGAAGAGGTAATGGATAAAAATCAGATAAAGCGAAGCCGCACAAAGACTCAGACAAAACATGTAGGCCGTGAGATAACTATAAGCGAACTGAGTCAGGAGATCGTTCTGATCCGGTACTCGATGGCCATGGGTCACCGCTCCCGCTTCCGCAGGGCCGGGGAGGGCAACGCCGGCAGCGGGACTAGCCGTCACACCGTGTGCGTTCTCTTCCGCGGCCGCGAGGCGGATGGGGGCCAACGCAAAGGTGAGCGCGAGAATCACGCCAACTCCAGCGATCCACGCTCCGAGACGTTTCAATAAACGGAAAGTAGTTTGCATGGCGTGCTTACTTAAGAGTGCTGCGAATGGCGTCGGGAATCTCTTCCTTCTTGCCCAAGCGGCTGAGCTGAAGACTGCGAACGTAGCTGATGACCGCCCAGCGATCCGTTACGTCCAACTTGTCGGCGTAAGATCCCATTAAATTCTTGCCGTAGGTGATCGTGTTAAAAATCTCTCCGTCGGGCAGCTTAATGATCCGCTCGTCATGAAGATTAGCGACATTGGCCATTCCGAACTTAGTCGTGATTCCCTTTCCGTCCCCGACCGCACTGTGGCAGGGCAGACAGTAGATCGTATAACGATCCTGACCTCGTTGAACGAGCTCAGCCGTAATTTTAGCCGGATTCGCTTCTACAAAGGCAATTCCATCCGCCTTTTTCCCGGTGTTCAACGGAGAATCTTCAAACGCCGAACCGCGGGCGACCGTACCCGCCACCAGCAACCGTGAACTCAGGCCATCGGCAAACGCGGGGAATTTCGTCACCGTTTGAGGCCGCAATTTGGGCATCCGATCCATGTCGTCAAAGATCTCAATCGGCGTGCGCGTGGTTTTAGTGCCACGAAAGCCCGCCACCGCCAGAACGGTCAAGACCGTCACGGCCCAGAGACTAAAGAAATAAAGCAAGAACTTGCGCATTGGATCAGTCTTCCACGGTTTCGATCACCTTGGCCCCGGCTTTTTGGAGCGTCTCCAAAGCCTGACCATACTTTGGATCCGTCGCCTCAATGCAGATAAAGAACTTATCATTAGACGCTCGTTTGAAGCGGAGGTTCCTTAAGAGCGGATTATACCATTTAGGCAACCCGCAAACCATGGCCAACCCAAAAAGCGTCCCGAACGCGCTGAGGAGAATTGTCAATTCGTAACTCACCGGGAATGCGTACAGGGGAGTGAAGAGCGGTTTACCACCGACGACTAGCGGGTAATCGAACTTGTTCATGAACCAAATCATGGTCATCCCGGTGGTAAAACCCGTACAGCCGCCCGTAAAGGTGAACCACCCGACTTTTGATTTTTTCAACGCCATGGCCTGATCCATCCCGTGAACTGGGAACGGCGAATACACGTCCCACTTGGAGAAACCGGCGTCACGGCAGCACAGGGCTGCCGACATGACGTCCGCCGGAGTATCAAACTCGGCCAACAATCCGTGAGGTTTAGAGGAAGCACTCATGCTAGTTTATGGGTGGACGCTCCGTTTAATGGTGTTCCTTGGCACCGCCCAAAGGGTGATGCGGATCCGCCTGGGGCGTGACGCCCTTCACCTCGCTAATGGCGATCACCGGCAGGAATCGCATAAAGAGCAGGAACAAGGTCATGAAAAGTCCGAAGCTACCGACGAACGTAAAGACATCGACCCAACTCGGCGTAAAGTAGCCCCAACTCGAGGGCAGATAGTCCTGATGCAGCGACGTGACAATGATCACAAAACGTTCAAACCACATGCCGATATTTACAAAGATGGAAACCACCCAAACGAACGCCATATTTCTTCGCAGGACTTTGAACCAGAAAAGGTGCGGCGATATGACGTTGCAAGAAATCATCGTCCAATAGGCCCACCAATACGGTGCGGGAGGAACCTTAAATAAGGGGCCAAAGACGTAGGGATCGGCCACGCGGTTGCGCAGGAACGCCCATAACTCGTACGGACTCCCGCCATACCAAGCGATGAAAAATTCCATGCCGTAAGCGTAACCAACAATCGAACCGGTCGCGAGCAGCACCTTGCACATCAATTCAACGTGTCGTTTGGTGATTAAATCTTCTAAGTGGAACAGGCTCCGCAGCGGAATGAGCAAGGTGAGCACCATCCCGAAGCCGGAGAAAATAGCGCCCGCAACGAAATAGGGCGGGAAGATGGTAGCGTGCCATCCCGGGACTTGAGACACAGCGAAGTCAAAGGAAACAATGGAATGGACGGAGAGCACCAGCGGAGTCGAAAGACCGGCCAAGATGAGGTAGGCCTTTTCATAGTTGCACCAATGGCGATTTGCCCCCGTCCAACCTAACGAAAACGCACCATAGCCCAGCTTCCGGAGAACGGTCTTGGAGCGATCTCGTAGCGTCGCCAAATCGGGAATCAATCCGACGTACCAAAACAATACGGAAACGGTTCCATAGGTCGAAACCGCAAAGACGTCCCAGAGCAAGGGAGAACGGAATTGGGGCCAGATCCAGTTCGCATTGGGCATCGGTATCAGATAGCCAGGATAGAGTGCGAACCAAACACGGCCGGTATGAAACACGGGGAAGATCCCGGCGCACGCGACGGCAAAGATCGTCATCGCCTCGGCAGCGCGGTTAATGGACGTCCGCCATTTTTGCCGGAACAAAAAGAGTACCGCCGAGATTAAGGTTCCGGCGTGACCGATACCGATCCAGAAAACGAAATTCGTAATATCCCACGCCCAATCCGCCGGCTGGTTGAGACCCCAGACGCCGATACCGGTGGATACGAGATAGGCGATGAGCGTAAACATCATCCCCATCGTGCCGGCCGATAGAATGAAGGCGGGCCACCACCATTTCGGCATGGGATTTTCGCAGACCCCAGCCACCGTTTCCGTGATCCACCCGATGGATCGGTTGTTCAGGACGAGCGGCTCTCGCTCAAGTTCCTTCGGAGCCTCAGACACCTTGAGCACCGGAGGCGCGGAAGGAGCACCGTGGTGGCTAGAACCGGCACCGGAGTGGCTCAAAGTGGCCGCCGGAGTATGGGCTGGCTTAGCCATTAGGCCGCTCCTTTCTGTCCACTGCCCAAGGCGTCGTGGTTCGCTTCGTGGGCTTGACCATGACCCGTTTCTTCATTGAAAGGATTCTCTTTGCGGAAAAATTCGTAATCGCGCAGTGAATCTGGACCGGTACCTCGACCTTCCAGAGTAGCCACCGCCGGATTTGGATTCCGGATCCGAGCCAAGTAAGTCACCCGGGGACGCACATCCAAGAATCCGAGCACAGAGTAATTTCGCGGATCGAGCTTCAACTTTGAAACGGCGCTCTCGGAATCGAGAATATTGCCGAACACAATCGCCTCAGCGGGACACGCCTGCTGACAGGCCGTCCGAATCGTCCCATCGGGTACGGCCACTTCGCCACTGTTTCCTACCTTCACCTTTTGCGCAATCTTCGCCTGCTCAATCCGTTGGACACAGAAGGTACATTTTTCCATGACACCCCGCATCCGGACCGAAACATCCGGGTTCTTCACCAATTTGATGATTTCCCATTCCGGCGCCTCATTTCGGTCCTGAGCCAACGGACCTTTATAGAGGTTCCCCGTATTGAAGAACAACTGGTCTTGGGCCGCTCCGTAATCGGTTTCGCGCTTGTTGAAATCAAACCAATTAAACCGGCGAACTTTGAACGGACAATTGTTCGCGCAATACCGCGTGCCGATGCACCGGTTGTAGGCCATGACATTCAGCCCTTCTTCGTCATGGACGGTCGCATTGACTGGACAAACGCTTTCGCACGGGGCGGCCTCGCAGTGCTGGCAAAACATCGGCTGAAGCACCATTTGCGGATCTTCAGCTTCGATCCGCTCGCGTAAGTCTTCCTGGGTATTGGTGCTATAATAGCGATCAATCCGCATCCACAACATTTCCCGGCCGCGAGCGACCTGGTCCTTACCCACAATCGGAATGTTGTTTTCGCTTTGGCAGGCCACGACGCACGCATTGCAACCCACACACGACTGGAGATCTATGGTCATGCCCCACTGATGAATCGTCGACATCGTCCCGGGATTCTGCTCATAGGGATGCTCGTAAATGTTTTGGAGCCGCCCGGGATTCCGCCCGTCTGGGACGGTCTTGGCCGGGACATAATGCGGAAGATGGGCGTCCAGATCCATATGCACGGCAAAGTCGGGTTTTGCCTTATATTGCGCCAAATTAGCCTCCCGAATCACCGGACGACCTTCCATCATCCCGTGCTCTTGGGTAACTGCCACCCGGAATTTCCGCGTTACTTTCTCGAGTTTACCCACCGCTAAGTGCCGGGTGGTGCTATTAAAAAGAGGATAGGCATTAGCACCCACCTTCGTCCCAACCCGACCCGTAACCGTTCGTCCGTAACCCAACGCAATCGCGACCGTATTGTCGGCCAGCCCCGGTTGAATCCAAACGGGCGCTTCGACACTCTTGCCCGCCACCGTCACTCGCAGTACGATTTGATCGTATTGGCCATCATGCGCATGGGCGCATTCCTCGACGCCTAGCTTGCGGGCCGTCGCCGGAGAAATCTGGAACACATTGTCCCAAGTTATTTTAGTCACCGGGTCCGGACATTCCATGAGCCACCCGTTATTATTGAAACGGCCGTCATCCAAACCTGCTGCGCGGTGCAAGATCACTTCCATTTCACCCGCCGCCGGTTTGAAACCGGTCAACGCTTTAGCCACCGCACCCGCATCGAATCGGACTGGCGCTGGCGCCGCCGCACTGGCGGCATGAAAGCCATCGTGCAGAAACCTTTTCCACGCTGCTTCATGGCCACCGTTCGCCAGGAACGTGGCGCGAACAATTTCGTAGGGCGCCGTCTTTTCGGACCCGAGAAATCGGGCCAGTAGTTCCAAATCTGTCCATCCGGCGAACAACGGTTCGATCAAGGGTTGGACCGGAACCAGAGTTCCATCTGCGGTCCGGGCATCGTTCCAGGCTTCGAGGAAATGAGCCGCCGCCACCTGCCACGTCGCGAGCGCAGTCGTCTCATCTTCATAGTAGCCCAGACGAACCACCGCCTTGGCTTTCTTCGCCGCGGTGGTAAAATCGAGGTCGGCCGGAGCATTATAGGCAGGATTCCCTCCCAAAATAATGAGCGTCTCTGCTCCGGCTTTGAGCGCGGCCACCGCGGGCTCGATCCCACCATCGTTTCGGGGCTCGATGGCATTCGATACGGTCAGCGTCGAGCCCACCGCACCGAGGGCATTATTGATGGCCGTGGCGATTAAGTGTACCCCCAACGGCTGAGCGTAGCCGACTAAAACCACGGCCGCGCCTTTGCTCGTCAGGAGGTCAGTCGCCACTTCCTTAGCCCACGCGACTTGCTTCGGGTCAGCCCCTTGGCTCAGAGCTGAAATAAGGCTCCCTAATTCACCACCCACTCCGACATTACCGGCGACGAGTGCCGCTAAGCGGGCGACATCGCTGGGTTTGACGCGCAATCGATGATCGGCCTGGCCGCCTGTGAGCGACATCAAAGACTCGACGACGTACAACCGGTTCATCGCATCCCCGGGCTTACGTCCCCGGGCATAACCGCGTATGAGCCGATAAGCCTCGGCCTCCACTCCTACAAAGTCGCAATCGAGCGAGAGGATTCGTTTGGCCTGCTCCAAATGAGGCCGGACCGCAACGTCCGCTCCATAGGCCACGCTGACGGCCTGGTTCTGCGTTGAAAAATCGATTGGCTCGTACACGAACCATTTTGCTTTAGGTAATTTGGACGCGAACTCGGCCTGCAATCTTGCTCGGCTCGGCGAAGAACTCCGCTCGGCCAGGACCACGACCCCGGCCCCACCCGTTGCCTGTGCCGCCTTACCCAACGCCGCAAGTCCGTCTCGGACCGCTTCCAACTTCACATCGTTACCGCTATGAGTATTACGGATGGCCCGGTCGGGATCATAAAGGTTGAGCAATGCGCCCTGAGCATAAATGTCCGTGCCTCCATTGCTGTCGGGCACCAAGGGATTGCCCTCGAGTTTGACCGGCCGCCCGTCCGTAGACTTGGCCACCAAGGGAATGGCCGACCCGCGCATGGGCATCGCCGTGGCAAAATATTGGGGTTTGCCATGGATGTAGCCCTCGGGCTGGCGAGCGAAGGGGGTCAGATGCTCCTCGGGCCGACGGCAACCGCTGGCCAATCCACCGACCCCGGCCAGCAAGAAACTGGCGGACATCAGCTTCATCCATTCCCGGCGGGTTTCCCCGTCGGGAGCGATGCTCGCGCCCGCGGGAAATTCGCGTTCAATCCATTGTTTGACCTCCGGCTTTTCGGCCAGTTGATCGAGTGAACGCCAGTACTTCAAGCCCGTTTCCGGCTCGGGACAAACAGGAGGAATCGTCTTCATCAGCGGTGGCAAGTGGAGCAGCTCTGGCCGGGCTGGATCTTCCAGTCGTGCACGGCTTTTTTTCCATCGAACTGGCCCTGCCAGTCGAGTTTCGTTACAAATTCATTCGGCCGGATCTGGCTCTCCGGTTCGCGGTGACATTCCAGACAGAATCCCATCGAAAGGGGTTTCACATGGTACACCTCATCCATTTTCTGGACTTCCCCGTGGCATTTAACGCAGGAAACCCCTCGGTTCACATGCACCGAGTGATTAAAATAGACGTAGTCCGGAACCTTGTGGATCTGCACCCACGGGATCGGTTTTCCAGCCGCAAAACTGTCGCGTACCAACGCCAATTTTGGCGATTCCTTCGCTACTTGATTATGGCAATTCATGCAAGTATTCCCCGAGGGAATATTCGAGAACCAAGATTTCTCGACCGCATTGTGGCAGTAACGACAGTCTACCCCCAACTGACCTGCATGAATCTCATGCGAGAAAGCCACCGGCTGCTTCGGCTGGTAGCCGACTCGAGTGTACTTCGGCGTAAAGTAATACGTCACGCCCGCGGCGACCGTCGTGCCCAAGACCACGGCCACGACGGCTCCCATCGCGGGAATCTGATTCGTCCACTTCGGAAAAATGTCCGACATGCTCGACCTTTCCAGTCATCGCTTCGGAAGGATTGAACAAATCCACCCACAGCCCCATCTCAGGACCTGCGCTGACCGAATCATTAATTCGCTTTGCCTTGCCCCAGGCAGCGTGCGGTTTCGTAGACGATCCTTGCCCGGCAAGAGTCACCCGATTCGAACACCGTTTCGCTCGCACCTCGGACTTGTGAAAAAAATCACAAAGTCCCCCCTGCGCGCAATTCTTTGTGCAGAAAAAGGAGTCTCTGTCGGGCTTTTGGGAACGATAAGCGAAGCTAATGATCTTCTTTTAAACCGAATGCGCCCTCCGGGGAACTCGGACCGGCCGGCGCCTCGCTGGCCGCCCGGCGCGTAGGCGCCGGGTTTCCTGGTAGGTGCTTTGCCGACTCCCGGCGAGCAAGTTTGTTGACGAATTGGGCGAGGAACTTTGGAACCGGCAAATGGAGGCCGACGCGGCAGTTCCCTCTCCCTGAGGGCATGTACAGCCCTCAGGGAGAGGGAACTGCGGTCGGAGCCGCCTTGCGGCGGACCGTGAATAGGTCGCAGCGACCCACCGCAGCAACCTCCATTGCGAGAAGGCACATGCGATTCATCGGGGGCAGGAGTTTTGAGGTTCTACGGATCCGCTCTCAGCAATTTTTTGATCGCTCCTAATAAGACTCCTTCGACTTCCGGCGCTACATGGCTCGATTCCGGGCTGGTTTCATAGCCGCCCTCCGAATAGGCGATCGCGGTTCCAATATAGCCGGGTCCATAGTCTCCGTAGGCGGCCATTGCAACAAAACGACCTGGGCGCTCAGCCTTGGCGGCCAGTTGGTACTCGACAAATAGTTCGCCCGGCAATTGCAAAATTCGCGCCCGACCCAGGCCCAAACACGAAACGTCGATTTTGTGTCCCGACTGGCAGCGCCGCAACCAAGAGAGTTTGGCGGCCCCACCGGTGAGGAAAAAGGCGGCCTCGCGACCCTTCAGCTGCGCTTGCAGCTTTTCCTCCGTCAGATGCGCACCGACGGGCAACACCACCGGTTCGAAACGCCAGCTAACATCGGCGGTTGTCAAAGGTTCCCGCCGGGTCGCCTCCCAGGCACGTCGCATCCCTTCGGCCAAGCGCCCGGCCAGAATTCCGCGATTCTCGGGCGAACCATCATTGTATTTCCCGGCGCCAATATTACCCCCTGCGCCGTTGAAATGGACGTGCAACGCCGACGGCACAGCGAGTTGCCGTTGGAATCGCGCTACGCCGGGAAAATCCGGATTCGGTATTCCCGTCCGATAATAACTCTGCGGATGGGTGGCATAATAACTGAGCACGGCGACGGGCCGATTGCTGCTCCAAAAACTCACCAGCGAGACCACCGGATCAATCGTCCCCTCAGGCTCCGCACGCAAAGCCGGATCGGGGCATGCAGTATAGCGAACGGCTCGAATCTTCCCATCCGGCCCATGAATACGGCGATTGGACGCTACCCCTTCCACTTTAGCCTCTCCTAACCCAAGTTCGCTAATGACCACGGCTTTGGGTAGTGCCGCTCGGATCGAAACTTCAAGTCGGTCCAAGGTTTTTCGAGCAAATGCACCTTCGTAACTCACGGGGTCCAAGCCGGCGTCTTTAAGAATTCGTTCCGCTCCAAAATCGCAATCCGGTGCATCATGCTGGTGCAACGTATGAACCGCCACCCGTGACACCACCGTGCCGGCCGCGCTGGCTAAGGCTAGGCGAAACGCATCATGACCTTCATTGCCAATCCCAATCCAATCGACCGCGCATAAGACAATCGGTTTACCCGCGCCCAATAAGATAATTCCGCGAGCACGCAGGCCCAGATCCCATACGTTGGTGACCGGATCGTACGCCATCTGTGAACCGATGGGTGGGGTTGCATCGACATCGAACGTGGCGAGCTGAAGCGGCGGGCGAGGGACTGCCTCAGCGGCGGCCAGTCCATCAATAAAAATCCATAAAATCGAGAAAATTAAAACCGAGGCACAAGAACGATTCATCGCTTTCCTCATAGACTTATCATGGGCTTAATACCGCGTTCACGCATGGCACGAGGGTGTCATGGTAGGCGTCGGTAATCAATCGAGCAAAGCTCAAGTCGCCGACAAAATCATCGTGCCATTCCACCCTCCCGTGGCCCTTCATCGGACGCCCGCCCAGCGCCGAAATCCGGCATCAGCTACGGTTCGTTTGGCCAACAGTTGGTAGCCCTCGGTCAACGGATGGCTCGCATCCGCGTAGAGCAAACTCGGCAACGGCTCCGGCGCGATGAACGAAATTTTCTCGGCACCCAGCCAATTCGTGGCATCGTCACGAATTTTCCAATACGCCATCCGATGATCCACCGCCAACAAGTGCTCGTTGAACGGTCCCACCACAACGAACAATTCGTTGCCCCGCTCCCGAAGCAATTGAGTGACCCGTTGAAAGGCCGCCCACTGCGATGAAGACTCCAAGGGCACCCATTCAAAACGGGTGGTTCCCGCGGCGTTCGTCGACCACGGCTTGTGTCGCGGGCTCGTCGGGCCACGGAGCGGATCTTCGACCGGAGCGGACGGAACAGTCATCGAAATCTGACTGAAGGGATTCCTGGACGTATTGGGATATTGAACCGGATCCCCGCCATCATCGGCCAACGTCCAACCCGGCACGCTCTTCTGCGCAAAGTACGCATCCTGCAAATGATTGCCCCACGCCAGAAAAGGAATTTCGTTTTGCAATGCGGCTCCGATGCGTTCGTTGCTGTCTGCACGGTAGCAGGGAATTTTTGGGCTAAATTGAGGAACCAATCGAGCGTGATTAAAGTGCTCCTCTTTCGTAGTACTTAGATCCGCCTGTGGACTCGTCATCCACAGCAGGTTGCAATGAAGCAGCACTTTTTGGCTCTTGGGAAACGAGGCGTAATGCCGAACTAAGCCCTCCAAGGCGAGGGGGAATAATCCATTGACTCCGCCGTTGATAAACTGGGGCGTTGAGTGGGTTTCTTGGTTCAAGAAAACAGACCACGCTCCCTCCGGTCGCACATATTCTCCCCAAACCACCGAGTCACCGAGCAGAATGATCGAGTTCGACCCAACGACCTGTTGAACCCGTCGGGAATAGAGCCAATAGTCCCGACTTAACCCGTACGGAATTCGATAGTCAGGCCCCGTTTCAAATCGTTCAAATCGGCGCCAAAGACTCGGAACAATAAGCACTAAAATCAAGAAAATGAGGAGCACCGTTCCCCATTGCCGACCGTTGAGCCGCATTTCATTGGCGCCGAAAGGAGGCTCCGCGTTCCCGACTCCGCTCGCCTGAGTCGCGACCCTCTCACTGGAGAGATCCTGGTCCATCTGATTCGAACGAATTTCATTTTGAGCACGCATTGGAGTCAGAATTGGAAATAAATAAAAGCGCCCCCGCCGGAAGAGCACAAACATAGATACAACAACATTCCCACCGCGGCCGTCACGCGTACGCCGTTTGATCTCAAAATATCACGAAACCGCGATTCATAGAGAAACTCATACACCCAGACAGCCCCGATCAGCGCCCCCATCAGGAGGGGCATCTGCGGAGATTGCCATCCGGCCGTGGCGATTCTGCGAATAATCAACCACGCATCGGTCACCGTCTCGGCGCGAAAAAAGATCCAGGTGAAGGAGACAAAACTAAAGACTCCAACCTGTTTAAGCAGGCGTGGAACGTTTTCGCGATAGAATCTTGAACGTTCCAATTCACGAGTCACAATGACTCCCATCCCGTGCAAAGCCCCCCAGATCAGGAACGTCCACGCCGCACCGTGCCAAACGCCTGAAATAAGAAAAGTCAGGAGTAAATTCCGATAAGTCCGCCACGGACCCTGGCGATTGCCACCCAATGGAATGTAGACATAGTCGCGAAACCACGAAGATAAACTGATATGCCAGCGCGTCCAGAACTCACCCAGGCTAGCCGCCAGATACGGATTGTTGAAATTAAGAATCAAGTCAAACCCCAACACTTTCGCCACTCCTCGCGCCATATCCGTATAGCCGCTGAAATCAAAAAAGATCTGCCAACCGAAAGCGACTGTGCCCCAGATCAACGCGGGCGCACTACTCGCCTGCGGATGTTCAAAAACGCGTTCAACGTAGAGGGAAAGATAATTCGCCAGCGCCAATTTCTTAAAGAGTCCCACCAGGAAAAGGGACGCGCCGTCCGTAAAATTTTGAAGTCGGACAGGAGGAAATTGGTGAAATTGCGGGAGTAAATTTCGCGCCCGTTCGATCGGTCCCGCCATGAGTTGCGGAAAGAAACAAACAAACGTGGCAAAGCGCAACAAATTGCGTTCGCGCTGCACCTGGCCGAAATAGAAATCAATGGTGTAACTCAGCGATTGAAATGTGAAAAAGGAAATACCTACGGGTAGAAGATAGGCAAATCCAAAGGGCATGAACGTGGCCGGGTCCGCTAGAGTCACGGGCCAATGCAATCCCGCGAAGGCGGCATTGAGATTTTCCACGGCAAACCGCGCATACTTGAAGAACAGCAAGAGCGCGAGATTGTTTACCAAACTTACACCGAGCCAAATCTTGCGACTCCCCAAACGAGCCCCCAAAGCCATTAGGAGAGTTAACACTTCCGCCCCGCAAAGGGTGGGGCGCAGACTGGCCGGTCCCCAAACGGCCGCCCCCAAGAGCACCACCGCGAGTGCTGACGCTCCCACAAACGCCCCTTTCAGAACTGGATCGGCACCGGCTCGCCCCCGGTCCGGAACCGGAGCCCCCATCGGTGGACAATGGTCCATGAAAGTGACCAGGGCATAGTCCAGGAGCGTCGAATAGACGACCAACAATAAATAGTAGGGATTCCACCAACCGTAGAAAAAGTACGAGGCTGCGGTCAACCAAGGCAACCAGAGGGAGGTCTTTCGCAGCGAGAAATAGACGGGCAGTACCACCAACAAGAACACCGCAAAGGGCCACGTATGGAACAGCATATTCGCAAAACTCTACCCAGTATCAGAGCGCATCAGGAATGTTATTGAACCGCCTTCTTCAAGGCGGCCAGTTCGGCCGGAGTGACCCGTCGAACGCAACGAAAACCACAGTAATCGGTGGAGAAACACGCATCGCTATCCCCCGTTCGTTCGCCCTGACGGGCGGCCGAACGGCACTGGTCAGCACTGGATTTCCAACTGCCACCGCGAATCAATCGGCGCACGTCCGCGCCCGGACTGACAGGCCCCGTGGGATCCGTGGCCGGACTTCCCTGATAATAGGTCGGACTAAATACGTCTTCGCACCATTCCGACACGTTTCCGTAGAGATCGTAGAACCCCCAGCGATTGGGCTTTTTTTGACCAACCGGATGGGTCTTCTGCTCCGCGTTATCAGCGAACCAAGCCTGTTG
>JAYVTS010000357.1:0-12302 GCA_043788645.1 Verrucomicrobiota bacterium | reverse complement strand
GACGTTGAACGCAATCAACGGCACCACCAATCCCGCCCCCGAAAGCCCGAGTTCGCCCAAAGCATTGGCAAAACCGAAGCCGTGAATGAGTCCGAAAACAAATGGAATCGTCCCCGCAAAAACTACGATTCGTTTGAACATCGAAAAAGGAGCTCCCGTTGCGGAAGCATTCGTTGAGGGGCGGAGCCGCCACAAATTACTCAAAGCCGCATAAAATACACTCGCGGCGATCGCGCTCTCGATGATTCGCGAGGGCGGACGGGCCAAACCAAACGCAGCCAGCGCCAAGGTCAAGGAGTGGGCGATGGTAAACGCGGTGACCACTTCCAACACGGTTACCAGGGCGGGGCGAAAAGCAGTGACCGGCTCCCAGCCTCGCGGCCCTCGCCACAAGACCGCTGGCAAAAGCAAAGCCGTGAGAAAAAGGAGATGATCGTAACCGGTCCAAATGTGGTGGACGCCCTCGCGGAAAAACTGAACAAAAGCACTGCTCGATCCTCCGGCGGTCGAGCCGTTCCGTAGGACGGGAATCCCAGCCGCCGACGCAACAAAGGTCACGCTCGGTTCCGCCGGGGATAGGAGGCCGGTAAAGCTCGCCGCGGAAAGTAACAAGTTAGTCCCCGGACCATTGACGCCCGCCACGGCAGCGCCCGCCCACGCCGCTTGAACCAAAGCCCGATGCTGCGGATCCAAATCAAACAAACACCGGTACGTCAGCGTTAATTCATTGAGTTCACGGGTTGTTTCGGCGGTGAAAGAAAGTGAGGCACACAGCACCTCTTCGTGGTTCACCAATCGCAAGGGCTCGGGGATGAGCAACAACCGTTCTGACGTATTGGTCAGGGAGAGGCGACGGATCACATAATCGAGCAAATCCGGTTCGCGCCGACGGAGTTCACCCCAAGTGAGATTGCCATCATCGCTGGTATCTAAGCCCAAGACTGCGTCGAGATCTTTGAGCGGCAGATCCAAACGCAGCGTAATGCTCCGATTCGTCACCGTCAGTTGCAACCACCCGTCACTCGGCCGATGGGCCAGGGCCCAGGGTGCTCCTAGTAACAGAACTAGTAGGAACGCCCATCCTGAGGGGAAGGGAAACCGTCGGCGTCTAGCCACTGCATCAGTCACGCTCACAACGCCGAAGCTAGGCGGTGGAATACGGCATCTTCGAGTCGATTTGTTCGAAGCCACGCGCGGGCACTTTCGACGGCGAGCGGGTTGTTGGCCGCCTGACCGCACTCCAATAAAAGTCGAAGATCCGCCGGTTCCCGCTGTTGTTGCCAATTTTCTTGGGCGAGTACCAGTGCTCGGGTTGGCTGATTCAGGAGGTGAAGGTAAAATCGGGCTTCTTCGCGGGCGTGACTCACTCCCCGACGTCGTGCGATCAGAAAACCATTTTCTAACCGGACGATTTCCGCTTGGGCTGCCTCAGTTTTGCCCTGGGCCACCCTTTTTTTTGCTTCGGCCAAGCGCAAAAGCAAAGCGTCTTTCTCCGCGTGAGGCGTCAAGCGCGTCACCACCTCCGCCGCGTGGCCATGCAGCATTGAAAAATCGGCCCAGACACTTAACGTAAACGGATCGTTGGGAGCCAAGGCAAGCGCCGCCTGATAATGCCCTTCCGCAACCTCCAATTGGTCAAGCCGTTCAGCGAGATCGGCACCGACATTATGGCTCCAAACTAACGTCGCACTGTCCAAAGACTTGGTTCGAGCCAAGGCTTCTTCAAGAAGTCGAAGAGATGATACCGCCTCGCCGGTCAACCCGCCCAACGCTGCCGCCGCCGTAAATGCGGTCATGGAGTCGGTCAATCGCGCCAACGGCAGGCAGGCCTTCCTCGCCTCCGCATAGTCTCCGCGCAGGGTATGAATGGTAGCTTTCGTGAGCCAAGCGCCACCCGCTCGCGGTTCCCGCACTAGGATCCGATCCAATGTGGCGAGCGCCTCGGTAAACGCATGACGACTTTGTTCAATCGTCGCCCGCAATAGTAACACGTCGGTCGGTGCCTCTGTTTTATACCACCACGGACCCAGAATGGACTCGGCCTGACCGAGATATCGAGGATCGGATTCTGCCCGAGCACGGACTAAAAGTTTCTTGGCCAGCAGCAGCGCATCCACCAGATCGTCGGGCTGATGCCTCAAGGTGGCCCGAAGAGACCGAATTTCGCGTTCGATCGCTGAGTTTTCTCCCCGAGGTAGTTTCAGCAACACGAGCGTGTCATCCGCGGGCCGAAAGGGCGCAATGGCCCCAACGAGCGTAAGACTCCAAAACCAGCAAATGAATCCACGCATGATCTAAAAAACCAACCGTCGGGCTCCAGCGCACACACAGCCATACGATTCGTACTGGAACCCGGCGGTTTCTCCCACACGAGAGAAATTGTATTGTGTCCGCTTCTGCTTTTGGGTCGGTCTTGTGGCACCGTCCAGAAGCGGACACGCAACGGAGCAAGGTTGCCCCCCACTCTTATTCGACCGTCGCTTTAATCGAATCCGTCGTCGTTTGAACATTGCCCAAATTCACTTTGCGGTCTGAGGTCAGTTTCAAGAAGCCCGTCGCGGCATCCGGCTTAGGCACCGTGAGCGTGCGGGTCGTCGTATCAAATTTGCCGGTAGTCGGTTTATACTTTCCATTCACGGTGGCGCTGGTTTTTGGAGTGATCGTAATGGTCGGATCATTCGGCGAACCCTTCAGAGGCGCATTCAAATAGGGCCATTTGTTCGGAAACATGCGTGCATTGATCGTGGCTCCATCCGTGAACGGCGCATCCCCAGCTGGTGCCACATCGGGCTTGAGCAGTTTGCCCATGGCAACACGTAGTTCGATGTCGACCACATCATCACCGACGCGTCGGCCGTTTGGAAAGCCCGCCAGGTCCGCTTTCGACGCGTCTAAGACTCCCTTCGTGATCCCGGCAATCACCCCCATATTATTTTGTAGATTCTGGGCGGTGGGAGCGATATCCAAATTCAACCGGAGCATTTCACCGGCGGCACCATTTTTGTTCAACCCGTCAATTCCGGTCACAAACGTCGCGACCAAATCCGTTCGCGGGAAAGCCTTGGGTGCGATCGCGCCAGCCGATCCGTAGAGAATTTCGATCAACGCCGGAAGTGTGGGATGAGTGACATAGTCTGCGAAATTCGCCAAATCATCCTTGGGTTCGCTCGCGTTAAATTTGTCTTTGTCTCCAAGTCCGATCACCACCTCGTTTACCAGGGGCATACCGAGGCGAGAGACCTGGGTGGGTACGCCTTCCTTGTTGAGGCTCGCCGTAGTCCACACGCCCACGACCGGTTGGTTGGAGGAGGAACGCAAAAATTCAATCGGAATCTCTAATACCAACGACGTGACGTTTTTATCTGCCAAATTATTGATGTTTGCATCTTCAGGTCCGAGTGGGCTCG
Source organism: Verrucomicrobiota bacterium (assembly GCA_043788645.1). Taxonomy (GTDB): domain Bacteria; phylum Verrucomicrobiota; class Verrucomicrobiia; order Limisphaerales; family UBA9464; genus CANIZL01. The sequence goes on along the minus strand of JAYVTS010000357.1, from coordinate 8,895 downwards.
TGCTGATATTGATCAAATCAAATGTTTCGCCCAAATTCACCACGAACGGATCGGCTCGTTGTCCGACAAAGACTCGACCCTTCAAGGCGGTTCCAGGAAGGCCGATTTCGTACATATACTGTTTGGCATAGGCGTCATAGTCCGGGAAGGTTTTTTCACCGGCGAAATCCTGGGGGCGAGTGAAAGAGAGGTCTCCGGTGACGGCATTGGTAATAGGGGTCACCGTGCCCGTCCGTCGAGGCCCACGAATGACGCTCAAGTTATAGGTTTGATCCACCAGCAGAGATCCGTTGCTCCCCGCAACAATGGGACCGGCAGCCAGGAGCGGAATTTCGTTCTGTTTCTGATTGCCTGCCGGGCCGATGGGCAACTTGAAGCCGCGGGAGGTGTTCTGAACCCGGAATTGAAACGTCAGATCTTCCCGTGCGTCACCGTCGTTGTCGACGTGGATTTCGTAGAGGGCATTGGGATCTAGTTGGAAAAAGTTGGGCCCGCCGTAGGTATCTTGCAACGGGATGTAGTTGGCGATCAATGTGACGTAGTTTGAGCGACCGGGTTCATAACTTCGGAACGCGTAGAAGTCCGTGCCATCGACCTTGGGGGTGCTGGTGATAAGCGGTGCTTCACGATGGCTGGAGGCAAGCAAGCTGCCTGCAAAAAATCCACTCGTGAAGAGGGCTCCGATTGGATTGGACAGTTGTTTTTTCATAATTTTCAATGGTAGAAACGTGGGCATTGCAACTAGAGAACGCCGGTCATCGGAAAGCGGATGCATGGTAATCGGAAAAAGAGTAAAGGCGCCGTACTGGCGTGGATACTTCCTACCCTTCGGGATCGTCTCGCACCAAAAGGATATCTCGGATCCCGGCGGTGACGACCGACGGATCGAAAGCGAAGGCGACGGGTTGGCCGGACGAACCATTTTGAAATAATTCTTCGATTTGTCTTTTCGGTGCATCCGTGTTCGGAGAGGGTTCGTTGTAGATGGATACTGAGGATGATATGGCTGCCTATTTGAATTCTTGGCCGGACACATTGGCGTCCGGAGGTGCCCGGTCGACTGACCGTGAGCCGGAGTGGGCCTCCGGGACCGTCACCACGGCTTCGGGGCCTACCTTGGCCAGCCTGCCGGGTGATCCGTCCGAAGATCGTCCCTTGTTCGCCCGCATCGCGGCCGGTGACGCCGAGGCATTCGCTGCGTTTTATGATCGGTATTCGTCCCTCTTCTTCGGCTTGGCCTGGCGCATTCTTGGGGACGATCAAGAATCCGAGGATGTGGTACAGGAGGCCTGTGCGAGTTTATGGGAGCGGGCTCCGCAATATGACGCTTCGTTGGGAAAGCCCCTGAGTTGGGCGGTGACGATTGTGCGCAATCGAGCGATTGATCGGCACCGTTCTCGCAAACGTCGGGCAGCCGTTTTCGCAGCGGCGGACGATCAGGGCGAGATTCCGGAACCGGCGATGGAGTTACGGCCGACTCCGCCCACCGATTTGGCCGATACAGCGACCCTGGTGCGTCATACGTTGATCGATTTGCCGAAGCCGCAGCGCGAGGCGCTGGATCTGGCGTTTTTTGGTGGCTTAACCCATTTGGAGATTGCCCAACATCTTGCGGTTCCGTTGGGAACGATTAAAGCACGGATTCGCCGTGGTCTGCTCGCTCTACGAGATACTTTGGAAGGTCGTCTATGAAATGCCTCGAACTACAAGAACTATTTGCACTAGAGGCCTTAGGCGCGTTGGATCGCGTGGCCCAGAGTCGGCTCAATGCCTTACTGGTCGACGATCCAGACGCAGCCGCAGAAGGGCCTGGTTGGCGTGATGCCGTTGCGGCGTTTGCTACGGCGGCGGTGCCACGCCGTCGTCCACCCGCTCACTTGCGGGAGCGTATTCTGACTCGAATTGGGTGGACTCCGCAACTTCGGCCCCGCGTGGCCCCGATCCCTTCGTCGTCGCTTTTGCCTTTGCCTTTGCCTTTGCCACCCCCGGCGGTGACCGGTTCCCCGGTTCTTCCCGGACCCATTCCGGCTCCACCGCAACCGCCGATGACCTTTAGTTTTGACGCAACGGCTGAGTGGACGGCCCTACCGGGAGTCGAAGGAATTCGTATCCGCGTGCTTTCGATCAACGAATCCCAAGGTTACCGGGTGCTCCAGGTGGAGTTGGACCCCGGCGCGGTATTCCCTGCGCACCATCATGCAGCGGGGCCGGAAGATCTCTTTGTTCTGTCGGGCGATCTGCTCACTGAAGGGCGCACCCTAGGTCCGGGCGATCATTTTCATGCTGAACCGGGTACGGATCACCAGCGATTAGTCAGCCCGTCCGGTTGCCGAGCCATCCTGGTAGAGCCGCTCGTGGGGGCCGAGTTTGCGGCGGCCATGATTTAGGGACTCTAAGAGTGGACTTCGCTCCGAATCCATGCCCTTCTAGGGCAGAGAAAGTGCAAAGATTCAGCACTTTTAGTAAAGTCGGCGTCTTGTTCCCGGTTCACGCGTTGCACAGTTAAGAATGCGCTTCGCGTTTCAGGTTCGTGCCTTTGATTGAAGGCTCTTGATCGAACCGGCCCAGCCTGATCACGCTTACGCGTGCGCGATTTCCGCGCCGAGCGCCGGCTGTTGGTGATTTGATGGAAAGAGTTTTCATGCGATTCGATGATTTGAAATTGTCCGAGGCAGTGTTGCAAGCGGTTCATGCGGAAGGATACGAAAATCCGACGCCCATTCAGCAAAAGGCCATTCCCCATGTTTTGGAGGGCAAGGACTTAATGGGGTGCGCCCAAACGGGCACGGGCAAAACGGCCGCCTTTGCACTGCCGATTTTGAGCCGCTTGGGCGAAGCGACAGGAACCGACGGAAGCTCGGATTCCGCCCACTCACCGCGAGCCCACACAGCCTTCCGCCCCATCCGCGTTCTCGTGCTGACCCCGACCCGGGAGCTAGCCGTTCAGATCGCGGAATCATTCACCACATACGGCAAATTCACCGGCCTGCGGGCCGGGCTCATTTTTGGTGGCGTCAGTCAGGGGGGGCAAGAGCGGATGCTGCGTGCGGGAGTCGACATCGTGGTGGCCACACCCGGCCGATTGATGGACATGATGAATCAACGCTTGGTGAATTTGTCCACGGTCGAGGTCTTCGTCTTGGATGAGGCGGATCGAATGTTGGACATGGGCTTCATCGCCGACATTCGCAAGATCATTGCTCGGCTGCCGACTCAACGGCAAACCCTGATGTTTTCCGCGACGATGCCGCCGGAGATCAAGCGCCTGGCGGACGGCATTCTCTACCAACCGGTGCATGTGGCCGTAGCGCCTATTGCCTCCACGGCCGAGCGGGTAGAACAGTCGGTGTACCTACTAGAAGTCCGCGCCAAGCCCGGTTTGCTCCTGCACCTGTTGGCCACCGATTCGAGCATTAACCGAGTGCTGATCTTTACCCGTACCAAGCACGGAGCGGATCGTTTGTCCAAAGGCCTTGCAAAAAACGGAGTTCCCGCCGAGGCCATCCATGGTAACAAGAGTCAGAACCAACGCCAACGCGCTTTGGATACCTTTAAACAAGGTCACACCCGGGTCTTGGTCGCCACGGATATTGCGGCCCGAGGTTTGGATATTGAGCTCGTATCGCATGTGATTAATTATGAGCTGCCTAATATCCCAGAAAGTTACGTTCACCGGATCGGCCGTACGGCGCGGGCTGGCGAAAGCGGGATAGCGATTAGTTTTTGCGCGCCCGAAGAGCGGGATTTTTTGCGGGATATCGAACGGTTGATTGGTAAGCGGTTGCCGGTGGTGACGACTCCACTCCCGAATGCCTCCGCCTCCACCCCTCCGTCGCCGTCGTTTGGTCAAGAACGAGATTCGGATCGGCGCGCCCTGGGTGGGCACGGCGGACCTGGGCGTTCAGGTTCTCGGCCCCCGTCCCATCAAGCCCCACGTTCTGCACCGAGCGGTCGGCCATCGCTCCGACCTGCCAATGAGGGCCAGAGATCTGCATCAAACCCCAAACCCTCCTACCCGGCACGCACGGCTCCGGCGGCTTCTCCAAGCTATTCTAACGAATCCCGGACGGCGCGCCCCAATGCCCATCGGCCCACGGAAAACCGTCCCCGCGCCTCCGAACCTACGTCGGTCCACCGCCCCTACCCGTCCGGCCAAACGAGTCGCGGCGGAAATACAGGTGGCAGCCATAGGCCGTCAACCGCTAGTGGGTCCGGCAATGGATCCGGTAACGTTGCGCGCCCCGGTGGACCCTCGCGGCAAGTGCGCCCAGCGGAAAACCGGGGCAGACCTAGCACTTTCAACCAACCCGGCGACTCGCGGGATCGCAATCGGGATCAAGGCGACTCGGGCCGGGGATTCGCTCGCGGATCTTCTTCGGGTCCTAGCGGCGGCGGAAATGAAAACCGCCCGTCTCGTCCAGGACCGCCCTCAGACAGTCGGGGCGGCCCGCGGCACCGGTAGATCGGGAATTGGCATTAGTACGCCGAAGCCGTAACCACTTTGGCGAACTCTTCCGACGTCAGCTGCCCCCCGGCGAAGCGGATAATATCGAACTTCTTCGCTCGGATGACCAAGGTGGTCTGGCGGACAGAATCGGTATTGACATAACCGACGATGTTCTGAACCACCACCGTCGGGCGAACAATCCCTGAATCGTTCGATTCGATCATCTCGGCGGTGCTAGCGGTGGGGTCAGCCGTTCCGGCTTTTGCATCCTTCGAGTCCGAGCCTGAGGTCTCGACGGAAACGGAGCTGCTGCTGCGGTGCCCGATGGTACGGGTCTTTCCACCGTGGGTCCGTTTCCCAGTGCTCTTGCCGAAAACGACGAGGGTAACGTGCTCATCGTCTTTCACCGTCTTGAGATTTTTCGCGTGTTTAAGTGATTCGACCAATCGCCTTCGAAGGCTATTAACCTTTTCAGCTTCGTATTTCGGGCTTTCATCACCCAGACTGAAGAAATCTCCGGCGGTGTCATCGAGGAACTCGTCATCTCTACCGCGAAGCTCGTGTTTAGTGCGTTCCCAGGTCGTGTCTTCGTCCTTGGCACCCGCCTTGGCGAGTTCAGGCTGAGGGGGTGCGGCGAGCGGAAAATCGGCATTCAGGAGGAACACGGCCCCGTATCCCTCGAGGTACATCGCGTCGAGGGTATGATTCCGCGAGTCACCGAGGGCGAAGGTAAATCCTCGGTAATCGCCCCGGTGCGACTCCTTCTCCACCGTTCTGACTAAAATACGAGTCATTACGGCAAGATCTTCGTGCGCCGGACCGAAAAGTTCTGGCTGCGGGACGCCCGTCGTGGGGAGCACCAACGTTCGATTTTCATCGCCACGATGGAACGAGTTTCGGAAATACGCCGCCGCCGCCCGTGCTTGCTTGCCAGCGGCAACGGCGTGCTCACTGATCTGCGAGGCCATTTCACGAGCCTGACGTTCGATGTCCGCTTTGTAGTGCTTGCCTACTGCCGACGGCGGCGGTTCCGGTGATTCTAGCGGTTCCGGAACGGGGGCCACGTCCACGCCGACGGCCCCCTCGGCGGGAGCCGGCGGTGGTTTCGGCGCGTGACGCGGCTCTTTCGCGCACAACGGACTGGTCATGGTGGCGAGCGTGGCAACCAAACTCAGCGGGAGGAGATAACGAGTACGAGCGTGTTTCATACAACGGGCGGAATTTCGGAGTTTTCGATTGAGATAAGAACTAAGGAGTGGTGTCCTCGACGTCGGGTTCGGGCGCCGGGAGTGCGTTCGCGAGGGCATTGAGTCGAGTATCGGTTTCTCGGAAAGCACCACCCGTTTTCTCTGCGAGCACCTGAAACCGAGAGTGGGTGCGCACGGATGGCCGGGCGGACTGCGGTGACGCGCAGGTGGGACGAGTGATGACGAGGTCGTCGCGATCAAGTTCACCCAAAGTCCCACGCCAAGCATAGATCTGCTCTCGGCACTGCGGGCACACCGCGAGATGCGCATCGGAATCGGCGCGGGTCTCCGCGGTGGCTTCGTGGTACAGGTAAGCCATCCAGGCTTCGGGAGTGGGATGGTTCATATTGAAAAGGAATTCAGAGGTGTGCGGAGTGGGGAAAGGGGGGTGGAAGAGGGTTTGGCGGCCGGAATAGGAAACGCAGCTCGGGTGGGTGCCAGTGCCGCCGTCGGGGTCGTATCCGCCAGCAAAGGGCCCAATGCTTTCGCGAGACGGGCGAGGCTCTCGACCATGCGGGATTTAACCGTGCCTTCGGGGATGCGAAGGACCTCGGCAATTTCCGAAAATTTAAGTCCTTCGTAGTGGCGCAAGACCACGACGCTTCGGTACAGCTCAGGCAATTCTTGCAGTGCGACGCGAACCCGCTGTGCAGTGTCCGCTTGGGCCGCGTGTTCAGCCGGGGTCGCAGATTCGGCGGCCAGCAGATCGCCGGCGGCGAGTCCGCCTTCGTCCGGCGATTTGCCGTCCGAGCCTCCGTTGGCATCGAAGGAACTCTCCGGGCGGCGTTGTCGTCGACGGAGTTCATCCCGGCACAAGTTGAGTGCGATCTGCCACAGCCAGGTTGAAAAGCGGGCGTCCGCGCGAAAATCCCGACGGCGCACGAACACGCGTGAAAACGTTTCTTGAGAGACGTCCTCGGCTCGGTGCTCATCTCCTAACATCCGAACCGCGAGGCGGCGCAGGGGAATCTCCCATCGCTCAACGAGAGTGGCGAAGGCGTTGTGATCGTCGTGGGTTTGCACCCGCCACATCGCCTGCTCATCCGTTACCTGTCCTATAGGCCAATTCATCCGACTGCTCGGTGATACGCCCCGGAGGCAAAAGAGTTCACAAAAAAAGGCCGCTAGCTCAGATATTTGATATCCTTTCTGCCTAAGTGTGCCAACCGGATCAGCACGGATACGCCGACCACCTACCAGCCGGAATCAGTCACGGCACCGTCGCTGGCGCTGCTCACCGTCGCCGCGTATTTGGCCAGGACACCGCGGGTATAGTTGGGCTTGGGCTGTTTCCATTTGCGCAGGCGAGTGTCGAGTTCCTGTGCGGTGAGGCCCACGTCAATGCGGCGCTTTTCTGCGTCGATTACAATCGGATCGCCGTTTTTCAACACTGCAATCGCCCCTCCATCAAATGCTTCCGGGGTCACATGTCCAATGACAAACCCATGGGAACCGCCGCTAAATCGTCCATCGGTAATCAAGGCCACGGATTTGCCCAAGCCCTTGCCCATGATGGCGCTCGTAGGTGAAAGCATTTCCCGCATTCCAGGGCCGCCTTTGGGACCTTCGCCCCGAATAATAATGACGTGGCCTGGTTTGACTCGGCCGCCCAAGATGCCCGCTAGCGCGTCTTCCTCGCGTTCAAACACCATTGCTTTACCCTCAAAGCGAAGTCCTTCCTTGCCGCTGATTTTGCCCACCGCCCCGCCCGGACACAGATTTCCACGGAACATCACCAAATGGCTCGAAGCCTTAATCGGTTGATCGAGACTCCGGATGATGTCTTGGCCTGTGGGATAACGGGGTGCGTTTTTCAAGTTCTCGCGCATGGTTTTGCCCGTAACCGTCACGACATCACCGTGGAGCAATCCAGCATCGAGCAGCATTTTCATCAGGGGCAACGTGCCGCCGATTTCGACGAGGCGTGCCATGACGTACTTGCCCGAGGGCTTGAGATCAGCTAGGACGGGGACGTTTTTCCCCACTCGTGTCCAATCGTCTAGCGTGAGTTTCACGCCAGTGCTATGAGCCATCGCGATCAGATGCATCACGGCATTGGTCGAGCCGCCGAGGGCGATGACGAGCGTCATGGCGTTTTCAAAAGCCGCTTTGGTCATGATATCGCGGGGTCGAATTCCGCGTTTGACTAGATTCATTACCGCGGCGCCGGCTTGTTCGCAATCGAGGGTCTTTTCGGTTGAGATAGCGGCTTGGGCGGACGAATTCGGCAGGCTCATACCGAGTGCTTCGATCGCGCTGGCCATGGTATTGGCCGTGTACATCCCGCCGCAAGAACCCGCCCCCGGGATAGCGACCTCCGCGATGGCTTCCACCTGTTCTGCGCTGCAGGTGCCGGCCGCGTTCTTACCAACGGCTTCAAAAATATTGACCAGATCAACGTCCCGACCTTCGTGGGTGCCAGGAAGAATGGTGCCGCCATAGACGAAGAGCGACGGACGATTGAGTCGGCCCATTGCCATGATACATCCGGGCATGTTCTTGTCGCAACCGCCCACCGTGACAAACCCATCAAAACCCTGACAACCCACGACCGTTTCAATCGAATCGGCGATGACCTCCCGGGACACCAGCGAGTACTTCATGCCTTCGGTTCCCATAGAGATACCGTCGGAAATGGTAATCGTATTGAAGACCACGGCTTTACCGCCGGCGTCATTGATGCCCATGGCGACGCTGACGGCAAGTTGGTCAATGTGCATGTTACAGGGCGTCACCATACTCCAGGTTGAGGCAACGCCGATTTGTGATTTCGCGAAGTCTTCCTTTTTGAAACCGGTCGCGTACAGCATGCCCCGACTGGGTGCGCGTTCGATGCCATCGACAACCACGGACGAAAAGGCACGGGACGAGGCGACGGCGGCAGATTTTTTGGAACGGGCAGTGATTTTCTTACTCATGAAACGTTACAAATAATGGCGGAACGAAGACCTTAGCGGAAGCCAAAATTCGGGCATGTACTCTGCGGTGTTGCCTGGATCGCACCCGAATCCGCTCACACCCCCCGCATACTCCGAAGAACCGGCGCCTTCGCGCCGGGCGGCCAGCGAAGGCGCCGGCCGGTCCGAAATTCCCCGGGGCGAGTGCCGCCCCGGCACTCACGCGCGACGTAGGGAGTGCGCCTCTGCGAGCTCATCCTTACCCACAGAAATGGGTTCGTAACAATCGGTTTTTGATGATGAA
>JAYVTS010000356.1:0-4378 GCA_043788645.1 Verrucomicrobiota bacterium | reverse complement strand
CTTGCGAGCTGGGAGACGTCGTAACCCAAGCCCCGAGTACCGAATTGTCCGAAGTAGGTGAGATCCTTGCGAAGTTGCGTCGGTTTGACTCCGGCGGCCCGAGCGAGGGCTTCGCTACTCACGGTTTCGAGTCCATTTTGCCGGAGACGATGCAAGCAACGCAGGTAAATGCTCAGACGATAAATGGTCTTTCGCGGAATTTCTGGACGGCCGTGTTTCTTCAAGACCTGTGAAGATTGCCTGCTCAGCCACTGGGTTCAATCCACAAACACAAACTCATTCGCGGCTAAAAGAACCTGAGCGTACCGCCCCCAGGAATCGAGGGCTAAGCGAATGGGTTGTGGGCCCGAAAAATCAGCGTCTGCCCGCCACGTTCTTCCGGCCGGATCATCTCGTAGAGCCAAACTTGGACTCCATTGAAAGGTGTCGGAGTTATCGGACGAACGGCAGTCAACCACGAAATCGAGGGTGTCGCCGACCTGAACGGCGATTTCATCCAGCCGGGTGTCGATCTTGGTGTTTTGAGCGATCCATTCCTGAAGCACACCAGCGCGACTACTGACCACCCGAGCGCGGACTCCATCGCCGGAGTTTTGCTCGTGTTTCAACTTGCCGCTTAAACGAAGGATGCCGCTGACTGAGGCGGTCCAGCGGCGGATGACCGCGCTGTTTTGATCGCGCCCGGGATGGCCATTGGCCTTTTGTAGTTGGAGAAAACCGCGTGGCCCGTCGGCGGGGTGTTTTTCCTCGGGTCGCCAGGCGTCCTCACGAAAGACCGTAAACCGGGTAAATTCAACGACCTGATGAGTCGAATCATCCACCCGCCCCCACCCATAACTCCAAGCCGCCGCGGGCGTGGGGCTCGGGCCGGAGTTGGGTTCGTTGGCATTGAACGCAATAAAATGGAGGCCCAATTCAATTTCGTCGGCCGAGGGGGGGCGTTGGAAGAGGAGTTCGTAGAGGCTCCGAATACGTTCGGCTCCGGAGCGTGCGGAAGATAAATCGGTTCGGTTCGCAAGGGTCCGCGCGAGTTCGATTTCAGCCTCGCTGTTCATGAAGTAAAGCGCCTGTTGCGGTACAGTCGTTTGGAACCGGGCTCCGGAGGTGCTATCGGGACTTGCAAAATCAAATGCACGCAGCAGACCGGGCAAGTTTTGTCGATCCACGAATCCGTAGAGGGAGCGTCGAGGTGCGGGCGATTCCGCGCCAAAAATTTCCACCGGCTGTCCGCCGAGCGTGGGATCGAGCTGACCCGCGACGCTGAGCAGGCTGTCGCGAATTCCTTCAAATTCAAGCCGTCTCCGATTTTGTCGCCAATAGTGTTGGTTACTCGGGTCACGGTGTTCGTTGGCGGCAAAGGCAGCCGTTTCCGTCGTCGTCCCGGTCGGGCTGCTGGCCTGCTGGTAGGTCGCGGAAAGCAGTAATTCGCGGTGCAACGTTTTAAGCGACCAACCCTTCTCCATGAATTCTAACGCCAGATAGTCCAGCAATTCAGGATGGGTGGGCGGATCGCTTCTTAGGCCGAAATCGCTGGGTGTTCGTACCAAGGCCGCACCGAAGTGACGGAGCCAGACGCGATTGACTAGCACCCGGGCGGTGAGCGGATTCTCGCGGCTAGTGATCGCTTCGGCGAGTTCGCGGCGACCACTCCCTTGGGTGAAGGGTTTGCGATCGGGTCCAGCCAAGAGGCTGAGAAACTGGCGCGGGACTTTCGCCCCAGGATTCCCCGGTTGCCCTCGCTTGAAAATGACGGGATCACTGGCAATCGTGTTGTCGATCATCGCCATGGCCCGACGGGGCGCGCCGCGGTGGGTGGCATCTAGCTCTTCGATCTTACGTTGGAGTGCGCGGAGTTTTTGGGCAATAGGGGTGTCAAAAAAACGGTCCGGATCCTTGATGGCGATTTCGATGGGAGAATCGTTTCCGAGCAAAAGGATGCGGAGTTGTTCTTCGTCTGGGTCGGAGCGTTTATTGGGTACTGACTGTTTCGCCTCGGAGGTTTGTTTTAGGGCCGCTTCCCAATTCGTGGCGGCTGAGTTGAATAACCGTCCGTACACTTCGGCCAATTGTTTACGGGTGGTTGGCGGTTCCGCTTTGAGCTGAGTCGTGACGGCGATATTAAGAGGCTTCTCCGCGGACAAGGCGGCAAGCAATGCCTCAATTTTTGGTTTTGCTTGTGTCGCCAACTCCGGCTCCGGAATATCAAAGAGAGCGAACCACGGACCAAAGATCGGGTGGGATTGATCGCGCCATTTTCCCAATTGCGTTTTCCAGGCGCCGACCAAGCCGGGATCCAGACTTCGAGTGCGGGCCAAGCCTTCCATTTGGCTGCCGTCGAGGGTAAGCGATTCTTGAGCGGTCAGGAGATAGTCACCGACCTGTCCCCGAAGTTTCTTCACGAGATTGCTCGTGTGTTCGGTGCGATACGTCTGGCGTTCGGCCACTCGTTTGACGCGTTCGCGCTCGTATTCCGTGGCTAATTGGGGATTTGGGGCCGGGCCAAGAAATGGTTTTTCTGCAGGCTCATGCGCGCTCTGAAACACGCCGTACAGTGAATAATAGTCCGCGGTCGGAATCGGATCGAACTTATGATCATGGCATCGTGCGCACTGCACCGTGAGGGCTTGGGTGCCGCGAAAAACGACATCAATTCGATCATCGATGATATCCGATTCGTTGTTCAAGAAACGTCGGCCCAGAGTGAGAAAGCCCATTGCCGCCAACGATGACGGATCATCTTTCGTCGCGTAGAAATCCCCGGCAATTTGATACTGAATGAAGCGGTCGTAGGGCAGGTCCTCATTCAATGCCTGAACCACCCAATCACGATAAGTATAAGAATACGGATAGCGCCGCTCTTCCTCAAACACGTAACCCTTGGTATCGGCGTAGCGGGCGACGTCGAGCCAGATGCGCCCCCAGCGCTCGCCATAGGCCGGGGAGGCCAGCAGGCGATCCACGGCGCGTTCCATGGCGCCTTCCTGATGGTCTGCGAGGTAGGCGACCATTTCCCCTGGGGAGGGCGGAAGCCCGGTGAGATCGAAGGTCGCCCGCCGCAGCAACGTGCGGGAATCGGCTCGTGGACTCGGTGTGAGGCCCTGACGTTCCATTTGAGCCAGAACAAAGCGGTCCAGCGGCCGTTGAATCCAATAAGTGCGTTGGACCACCGGTGGCGCCGGATGGGTCGGCAATTGGAAGGCCCAATGAACGGTGGCGGCATTGGTGGAAATCGCTCTGGCCACAGTCACCGCCTCTGATTCGCCGCGTGGATCGACTGCGCCCTGCCGGACCCATTCTTCAAGCGCGGAAATTTCTTCGGGCTTCAAGACTCCACCTTTGGAGTCTTTAGGTGGCATCTGATCAAGATCCTTCGCATGCCCCGTGATCGCTTGGATGAGAAGTGAATCCTCAGGGTGCCCTGGATGAATGACTGGGCCCGCCCTACCGCCCTTGGCCAAATCCGTGGCGGTGTCGAGACGGAGGCCCCCCTTGGGTTTGGCGGCATTAGCACTGTGGCATTCGTAGCAATGCTCGACGAGCAAGGGGCGGATGCGATTCTCGAAGAATTCGACCTGTGCAGGATCAGGTCCGGCCGCGGTAGTGATCGAGAGAATTCCAGCGGCATTGCTCAGAAAAACGACCGCACGAGTCAGGGTGAGGGCAGAACAGCCCCACGACGTCGCGGTCAATAAGTCACGGCGGCGTTTTCGTTGAGCCAAGTAGAATCGGAACTGCAGCATGGGGAAGACCCTCCTACAATCAGACGGGTCGCACGCAGTACAACGGTAATGTCGGCCGCGGTATTCAAGACGGAACACAGCCGCAACTCGAACCAACGGCGAAGGGTCGCCGCTTTCCTTAGGATGACCACTCACAGAATTCCTACCCCTGAGAGGGATGGGCGGCAAATGGCAGGCGAGTCGATCGAAATTGATGCGGAGGAGGCGTCGGCCGCAGGCGGTGCCACGTATTAGACAGTTGATTTTTCGACGAGACGTACGGGGAACACTCAAATAAGATCCAGACAAAACAATCGACAATTCTCAAATCGAGCTACCACACATATTTCCGTAAATAAAATACGGACAAAATCACTTTAATTTTTCACGATTAATAATATGACTTTTAAATTGCGTTTATTTGCCTGACACATTAATTGACATGTTCTAAAAAACAAGCATAGAAAGTTGACATATTACAGTTAACATATAGATCAAGTCATTTTATATTTTAGTTGTGCTGAGTGTGAATGTTGATATGTCAGATAAATAAAAACTATTTATTTTAGTAATATTGTTTGACATAATTTGGTAAGTTTACTTGTTTAATATGTCTATATGTACAATTGTTTTACAAAATAGTTAATATAATTTGATTA
>JAYVTS010000355.1:0-5690 GCA_043788645.1 Verrucomicrobiota bacterium | reverse complement strand
GGAACGTTTTGGGCCCAAGCGGAAGGATGGGGCTCGGCCGATTCGGGGGGTGCCCTTGCCGGGGATTAGCGTCATGCGGGATTTGAGGGTCGATACCGTCGGGTAGGGCCGGACGTCGTTTCGAAGGACGAGTTATACGAGTCCCGTCCGACTTCGTGATGCCGGGGAAGTTCTAAACACCCGCGTGTCGGGGGAATTAGGAACTTTACTAGAACGGGTCCTTCCGAAGGGTTCGGCAGCTTCGCCACTGCTACCTTGCCGCCGTCTTCGCCGGCAACGGAACGCGAAAATGGGCGAGGATCGCGTGGCGCTCGTAGCTCAAGAAATAGAGGTGCAAAAGGTCCGGGTCTTTCTCATCGCGATGGAGCACTTGGCCGTCGAGCGCGATATCGTGATGATTCAACCAACGATCCCGATTGTCCACGAGCAGACTGTAGTAGGGCGTGGTCCAAGGCGGAGTCTTCACGAGGTCGTCATAACCACCAGTGAAAGATGGGATGGCGATGCCCATGGGCATATAGTAGCCCTTGGCGTAATCGACCGTGGACAACACCGGCAGCTTCTCGGCGCGGAATCCGCCCACGATGAATTTATTCTCGGCACCGTTATGCGTGTCGCGAAAAATCAGTTCCAACTCCTGCTGCGGCTCAGCGGTGGCAGGTGACTTCACCTCACGCCACCTCGCACTTTCCAGTTTTCCAATCCGCCAGAGGGCGTTGCCATGAGGGTGATCGTTGCTGTAGCGACCCGGCTTGATAAACGAACCGAACGTCACCGAGCGTCCGTCAAACCAGTCTCCGTACGTGCGGACGTTCTGCGCAATCGTGGTGCGCTGTTTGCGCTTCTGCTCACCGCCCACAGCCACCCGCTCTTTCGGATCGAAGGCCACCGCACACGGTTGTTCCGTCACGACGGTGCGAAGTCCGGCGAGGTCCATCGGCGTGCCCTCTGGGTTGCGCCAATGCTCGAGGCGAGTCCAAAAGTCAGCGTAACGAATCCCGCTATTGTGCTCAACCAAGACTCGGTAGTGGCCCAAAGGGAAGGTGAACCAACCGTGATAATATTCCGCCTTGTTTCCGCCTTCCTGGCTGAAGAGTTGAATCTCCCAAAGGCCCGCGTTGAGACAGTTTTTCGCCAGTTCGGCGGAAAAAAGGTTGGTCTTTTCCCAACCATCGCCCCCCGTGATCTCGATCATCGGCGACGTCGCTTTGAAACCGACCTGCTGGCGGTTCCATTCGCGATCCGTGAGTGCGATGAGCTGGTTCCCCGCGTGGGTGCGCGTCCAATTCGGCTGACTGGTTGCAAAGAGCGCGACGTCCACGTTCTTCCAGAGAATTTTCGCGGTGCTGCTATCGGCGGGTTCGAGAATAAAATCAAAATGCGTATCGTCCCTCTTCACCAAGGTCAGACTGCGTCCGCCGTAGCGCCCGGTGGCGACGCTGAGTTCGGCGGGGTTCTCCGGATACTCCGCCATGGAAAACTCGCGAAGTACAATGTGCATCGAGTCGGAGACGGCATATTTGCGCGCCTGCCAACCGTAGAATAGAGCCACCAACGCCGCCGTCAGCACGGCACAAATAATCAGGAATCGTTTCATCGGATAGCGGATCGGCGGTGAAGGGTCCTGACCACTCAGAATTTCCACACCGCGTCAAAGCGGATGCGGAGAACACCGTCCGGCGATGGATCGCCCGGGTTCCGTTGAATCAGTTCGGTCACATACGCGGTAAGCCCGAGGGTCAACGAATCGTACGGCGAGTAACTGGCCTTAATAATTGACCCACGCGTGTTCGTACCGCCAGCGAACCCCGCCGGTCCACGAGCAGAAAGAGTGCCGTAAACCGCCCCAAAATCGTCATCAGTGAGTTCCTCAAACCACGCGTCGCTTTCTAAATATCGGTATTGGTAACTGAGTTCCCAGGTTCCTTTTTTGCCGGCCTTGCCGAAGGTAATGCCCCCGCTGAAGCCGGAGTTCTGATGGTGAGCCGCCGGATTGTTCATGGCCTCGACCGCGAACTTCACCGGAAATGCGCCCGGGTAGCCGGGAACCTGTCCGCCATTCCAGATCACGGACGCATCAGCGACGACAGGATTAAAGCCGAACAAGGGGACACCGCTCGCGCCGGTCACCGTTCGAGTGTTGCCGACGTTCACGTCTGCGATGCTCGCGGTCGTGAGTGTCTGATCGTTGCTTAGCCCCAGCACGGCGACGCCGACAGAAGATTTCCACGCCTTTGACCACGTCGCGTCCCAGCGCGCTTGTGCGGCAACGAGGAACGGGTCATGACTACTCGCCTTCAACTCGTTCAGGACAAAGCCACCGCCCGTGAACTTGAGCAGGTGCGAGTCACTTAGCTTGTAGGCAACTTGCGCCCCGCCGCCTTCGGGCGTGTAGTCCAAGTCGAAAACCATCTCGGTGAAGCTAAAGGGATTTTCCATCTTACCAACAATCAGGCCACCGCTCCAGGCGCCCTCGTGCAACGGCGTCCACTTCGCATAGGCAAGATCAACATAGAGGGGCTTCTTCGACCCATTTCCCGTGAAGGTTTGGTTATGGGTAATGGGCTTACCGTCATCGCCAGAGGTCAGTTGGAAGCCCACTTCGAAATCGTCTCTGAGCGTCGCCACCACGCCCACCCGCAACCGATACCGGAAGCGCGTCCGATCAGCGAGCGCCCCCGTATCGAAGTCAATCTGTTCAGCGCGCATGCGGAGATCGCCTTTCAATTTCAGACCATTCACCCAGTCGGGCATCCCAGACTTCGCGGTGTAAGCAGTCGTGAAATCATTGTCTGCCTCAACCCGTAGTGTCTTGGCTTCTTCAGTGGTGAGGATGCCCTTCTCGACCAGCTTGTTCAGCAAGGCGTCGTCCGTGCCCGCCCAGGCGCTAGTGCCGAGGCCGATCGTGAGTAGTGAAGTCAGCGAAAATAAATGAGCGGTGCGGAAATGCTTCATGTGGGCAAAAGGGGTGCGTCGAGATTTAATGCCATTGTAACCGGATCGTAACAATACTATCCCATCGAAGTTAGGTCGGCTAGTTTGAGGGACGAATCGCTATTTTTGTGGGGCAAAATGGAAATCACAGAACTCGAATCACTCGCCATAGGCCGGAATAGCAAGACCCATTGTATGAGCAAGGATTGTGACCGTGAAACGCAATGTGAATCCTCGGGTTCGACCGAGGATTGCAGTCCGTCCTGTGATTCAGGTGCAAACGAGTGCCCGATTCAGTGTGCGGCGGATATGTGGAAGGGATCGTTCCTCCAAGCCATGCGCGAGGTCCAAGTGGAAATCCTAAACCCTATGGAAGTTCGATGGCTCGGTAGAACCGGCGCAGTCCTTCGACCGCCCCGGAATCGATAAAAAAGTAATTTCCCGAGGTCAGCGTGACATTGGTCAATGGCGTCCATTGAGGGCTGCCGAGGGCCGTTTGAAATTCAATGCGGAACTGTTGCCCGGCGAACCCGTCAAGCGTGACCGCTGGCACGCATTGGATCGCCAGAAACTCCTCAGCCACCACCCGGACGTGGCGCAGGCTGGTGGTTTCGACCGGACCCACTCCAAATTCCGCAGGCAACCAGAGTGCCGTCGCGGTTCGTAAAAAAGGGCGAAAATCCTGCGGTGCAATGACCGCTCCGTTCTTCTCGTTCCACCGAAAATTTGCGGCCACCAAGCGAATATCGTACTGGGTCCACGCGCTTCCGGGCAGACTCGGAAGTTGTCCCACGGCCGCACGGATCTCTCCGTTGAGCGGCCCGCGGATGACCACAAAGTCGCTCTCCTTCCAGGTCTGATGCGTCGTTTCCAGCTCAAACTCCAGAAAACTGCCGTGGACGAGACCGAGAGTCTGAACGACCTGGGGCGGTGCAGAGAAAAAAATGGTACCGGAAGTTGTGTCAGAGATTGACACCCTGCCTCCCGTCGGCGTCGGGTCATTCGTCCAGGTCAGAGTTATCCCCGGTGCGGGATCGACGAGCCGCGCCCCGTCCGGCAAATCGACCCCCTGCCAGCCCTCCGGTCCGGCGGTGAAGGTACTTTCAACCAGATTTGTTCGGGCCGTCCAGGCTGTCTGAGCCAGCGGGAGACCACTCAGCAAAACCAAATTCACCGGGAGTTGCCACTTCATGGCCACAGGATACCCGAAGCCCTTCGCGTTGGACAGGACGGAAACCAGCTTTCCTCCAGTCGATCTAAAGAGGCAACTGCCGCACTCGGTAATACCGCATCACGACGCCCGCAGCGCCGTGCTCGTAAACCACCCGCTCACTCCCCACCATAACGGGTTGGGTCGGGACTAGAACCCACCCATGGGGATCTCCCAGATCCTCGTTACCTTCCAAGACCACCCCCGTTAACGCCGCTGACCACGCAAGTTCTAACAGCGTTCCCGAAGGGGCTTCCGGACTCGGCAGCCGAGCAACCAGTACGAGCGAGACCGAACTAGAGCCGGGCTTCGATTGTGCGTCCAACGGATCGGTGCCAGCCAGGTATTCCTGCAAATTGCTAAAACCATCTCCGTCAGGATCCCCGTGCGGATCGCTCACCCCAAATTGCTTCTCCCAGGAGTCCCCAAGGCCATTGGCATTCGCGTCGATCAAAGGCGCAACCGCTAATGGCGGAGGCGACACGATGACATAGGTGGCCGTCTGTAGTGGACCCGGCGACGGCGCGTCGGCGCAGGCTTCGATGGTCGTCGTAGCCGAAATCTCAAGGGAATCCAATGGATCATACTGCGTCCAGGCGCGAGCGGGCCGGAACCGATATAAGATTCGGCCACCGTCGCTCCTAATGAGCCGGACCATCAACGGTGAGTTGGTTTTCGGATGATAGCTTCCTGCGGCTGGAGAAAACTCTACGCTAGGTGATGATATCGAATTGGGCGGCGCAAAAATGCACATGCTTTCGGCACTGCCCCGTTGGTTAACGGCGGAGAACAACCCATTCACCGGTGCAGTCAAATCCGTTGTCCCCGACGCTCCTAATCCAAGGAATGCGCTCAAAAATTGTTCTCTAACCACATGCAACTGGTTCCCTCCGGCGACCGCACTATCGCTCCACTCCCCTACCCGGAGGCTGCGAACCAAGAGGGCGTCGCGATCCAGATAGGGATTGGTCGTGAACAACAGGACATTTGCCCGGCGTTGCAAAATGTTCAAGTCCGGCAGAACGCCATTCGCGACGATCTGATGTTTCATCCCGTCGAACCCCCAATGTTGCCAGCCCGTGGACGGTCCGGCCTCACTCGCCGCGCTCAAGAGCATGAAAAAATCGCCGTTCCCCATTGCGCCCCCTATCGAAAACCCATTGCCAGAAGGGGGAACGATGTCTTGCCGTTTTACCGGCGCATGAGCGCCGTCGAAATCGTAGATTGACGCACTTTCCCCATCGCCGAACACCACGAGCAAGAAGGCACCCGTCGTTTTTGGCATGACGGTCACGGAAACAATCGGACGCCCCAAATCATAGCTACGGCCCGAAGTCCAAGCGAAAGCATCGGGTGTCGCTTCGATCAGTCCCGGCACATAGAAATTTGTATTTCCAGGGGCATAGAAAAGAAAATGCGCAAAATCGTTGGTGGAAAATTCACCCCACGTCCATTCGGTTTCGGCGGCGAGCCCAGTCAAAGTGGGTCCGTCGACCCCACTCGGAAACGCTAGGAACGGTCGAGTCACAAATTCCTTCCCCCCGTT
>JAYVTS010000354.1:0-6346 GCA_043788645.1 Verrucomicrobiota bacterium | reverse complement strand
GGGCTCGTCGGTATCGTGAAGTCAGCCGTGAGAACGCCCGCCAATCAGCCCACGTTCCGTGAGGCGATCAGGCGAAATGCCTGCGAAGGTGGCGGCCCTGAACGGGGCCATCGCCCAGAAATCCGCCCTTCCGGCCAAGCCAACCCGCAGCATTCGCCGCCGGAATCTATCCGTTCACCCAGTCAACACTGCCCATTTGGCGTTTCCGCCCAGACACTAACTAGGGCGTTCTTGGACTGCGGTAGCCCTCTACCGCTTTGAAGAAAGTAATATGCACTAAAGTGTTCATTTTCCTCACCTCGCGTCGTTCTTACACAAGCCAACTAGAACAGCCCGATCCCTAGGTGAGGTGTGACGGCCCCATTCAATTCCCGGATTCGTCGGAGATTGGCCTCGATCCGGCTCAGATAATCGTTCGTACCACTGGGCGCCGGCCGGGCCAAATAATGGAAAAGGCCCCTAAAATCTGAAGTAATCTTGGGGAAAACGTATTTTTCCCAAAACCCAGGAGTCTTTCGGACGAGATCGTCCACGCTGGCGAAACCGACGGCTCCTGGATTGCCGTTATACCGGCCAGCCTCCACAAATTCTTCGTATAACACCGGCAGTTTTTCCACATAGTCTGATGCCGCCATCTGGCCCAACAGATCGGCAGTGCCCAGAGCGAATCCGCCGATACGTTCGGCATCCGACTGAAACGGGATGGCCGCAACATTGGCGCCCATCCCGGTGCAACGAATCATATTTTGCACGGAACGAATCGCCGCGGGATCGAGGCCCCGGTTGAGCAGAAACATTTCGGCGAACTCGCAGCTTCGGTTGACATGGGTGACCGTGTACTTGGCACCGGTACCGGTCGTGTCATCGCGTCGCTTCAAATAACCGGTGTCATGAAAAAGAATGGCCAGCAGGGCCAGTTCGAAGAGGGACCGCTGAATCGTGGGTGCTTCCTTTGCTTCGTGCCGTCCCCGTAGGAGAGCCGATAGGCACAGGACACCTTGGAGCGTGTGCTCCAAATCGTGGTAGCGGGCGTCGATGGGCAGGTACTCCGGGTGCCGCCCATGAAAGCAGTCAATGGCCCAAGAAAACACCCGCGGAATGAACTGGCGATCAGCGTCCACAAACATGGTCAAGTAATCAGCGCGCACGCGGGCGGCCACCGCCAGCGGGTCTCGCGTATCGACCTCTCGCAACATAAGCATTGAGGCTAGACAGAGTTTCTTCGCCTTCATTGACCATACGATACGCAGCTTTCGGACCTTTCCCAAATTTGTAAGATTTGCAAATTCGGGATGCCCCCGAGTCTCGTCCTGGTTGTCGTGGCGATCGGTTTTTTCATCACGGACGTGGATACTCGGCATTTGAGTTGTAACCCATTGTCACGATCCTATTTGTGCATAATTAAACGTTTTCTTACCAGGGCTTCTCGGATCTTTGGTAGTGGGCGAGTGTTAACGACGTCCTGCGCGCTTAACCAGCCTTTCCGCGCAATTCCAGCCCCCAATCGCAAGAATGAGAAGTGTTCCAGGCGGTGGGCGTCGCAATTGATGACGCAGGTAATGCCCTTCGATTTGGCGAGTTGCCAATAGCGCCAGTCGAGATCGAAGCGAAAGGGGTTGGCGTTTAGCTCGATCCAGGTACCGGTGGCGGCGCACGCTTCAATCACCGCCGGGAGATCCAGTTTGTAGGCGTCCCGGGTCAGGAGCAATCTGCCGGTGAGATGCCCCAGCATGTGGACGTAGGGATTCTCAGCGGCCCGAATGAGTCGACGGGTGTTTTCTGCCTCGTCACTCGACGGCACATGCAGGCTCGCGACCACCACTTCAAGTTCGGCCAGGAGATCGTCCGAAAAATCGAGGCCGTCTTTGAGAATATCGACTTCGGAACCGGTCAGGAGGCGAAAATCTGAACCGGCATCGGATAGTTCTTGGTTCACCGTCGAAATTTCCTTCAGTTGTTGTCGCATCCGGCTCGGATTCAAACCGTTGGCTTGAAAACTGGCTTGGCTGTGGTCGGTAATGGCCCAGTAGCTAAGGCCCAGTTCTTGAGCCTGAGCAGCGATTGCAGGGAGGGTATCCCGGCCGTCAGACCAGTTGGAGTGATTATGGAGCGATCCTTTCAGGTCGGTCCATTCGACGAGGCGCGGCAGGTGGCTTGTTTCGCCGGCCGCGAATTCGCCGTGATCTTCCCTTAATTCGGGCGGGATATACGCGAGACCGAGTGCTTCAAAGATATCGCGCTCTTCCGGGCACGAAACTCGGAGGGAGGGATCCCGAGTTTCCTCCGTTGACCGAAATAAGCCATACTCGTTGAGGCGCAATTGGCGGCTGATCGCTCGTTGGCGCATGACGATATTGTGTTCCTTGGAACCGGTGAAGTAAGCCAAGGCATAGGGAAACTCGACATCGGCGACGACGCGGAGATCGGCCTGCACTCCTTCCCCGAGAATCACGCTGGCCTTGGTTTCTCCTTGGGCGAGAATACTCTTGACCCCGGGTTGCTGGACGAAATCGGCGATCACTTTCACGGGTTGTTTTGAGGAGACGAGAAAATCAATGTCGCCGATAACTTCTTTCCATCGCCTTAAACTTCCGGCGGTGGAACAGCGAATGACGTCCGGATGATCGCGGAGTGCCTCGAGAATCGGGTCGGCCAATAACAAGGCGTCGATCAAGCGGTGGCGGGACGCGAATTGACGCTTGAAGGCAATGGCTTCCAGGATTTTGGTTTGGGATTTTTCCCCGAATCCAGCCAGGGCGGCGACGGTGCCCGCGTGACAGGCGGCTTCCAGTTTGGCGACTGAATCGACAGCCAGTTCATCGTAAAGTTTCTTTACCTTTTTGGGTCCCAAACTTTGAATGTCGAGTAATTCGAGCAGTCCGGCTGGTACCGAGGCTTTGAGCTGGTCGTAGTAGGGGAGGCTGCCGGTCGTGACGAGGAGAGCGACTTTTTCCTGGAGGGCATCACCGAAGCCTTTGAGTTCGCCGAGGCGTTGTTCGGCGACCACCTTTTCTAGGGGTTCGGTCAGCCCCTCCAGCGTGCGGGCCGCGTTGACGTAGGCACGCGTTTTGAATGGGTTTTCACCCTTTAGCTCCAGGAAGGTCCCGATTTCATTTAACACGGCCACGACCCCATCTTTATCCATGCCCATGCGTGGACTGTAAGGCATTGGGAAGAAATAACAGGAGCAACTTTGTCGGATCCTTTCGCGAAGAATTTTCCCGATTGAATGGGCGCGAAGGAAAAATCAAGTCTATTTTCTTTTGCCGTGAACCTTGAACTTTGGTCGAACGCCGAGGTTCGTCCCGTTGGAGGTCCAGTTATGCACGACGGAGTTCGTGTGAGCGGGCTAAAGGGGGCCCAACGGCGTAGAACTATCTGAAACTTGTCGCGTCCGGGTGGGTTTTCCCAGCACCCGGAATTGAAAAGTGTTGGCATGGGCTTCGCTGCATCGCGAAGAATTGCTCGATTGCTGGAAGGTCCTGTTAACGGGTCTGGTTCCCTCTCCCATCGCCACGGCCACCTGATTCCAATTCCAATTCGCGCTCAAGAGCGGTCGGTCACCGGCCCATCATGCCGCCGAGACCGGGCATTTTTCCGCCCATCTTACCGAAGAGCTTCTGCATTTTGCCAAATTTGCGCATCATATCGCGCATTTCGTCAAATTTTCGGAGGACATTGTTAACTTCGGACACGTTCACCCCGGAACCCTTCGCGATCCGTTGTCGGCGTTTCGCATTGAGCAACGCGGGTGTGTCGCGTTCTTTTGGAGTCATGGCGCACAGGATACCTTCCATCCGCTTGAAATCCCGCTCGCTTTGCTTGAGGTCGGCCCCTTTTAACATTTCATTGCCGTTCGGCAGCAGTGAAACAAGGTCCTCCAACGGTCCGAGGCGTTTCATGGCCCGCAATTGATCGAGGAAATCCTGCAAAGTGAACTGGCCTTTGCGCATTTTTTCCTCCAAACGTGCGGCTTCATTCGCGTCAATCTTTTCTGCGGCTTTCTCCACGAGCGTCACCACATCGCCCATTCCCAGGATGCGTTGAGCCATCCGTTCGGGGTGGAATAACTCGAAATCCTCTAGTTTTTCGCCGGTGCCCATGAATTTAATCGGCTTGCCGACGACTGAGCGAAAGGAGAGAGCCGCCCCGCCGCGGGCATCGCCATCCAGTTTTGTCAAAACGGCGCCCGTGACCCCCAACGATTTGTCAAAGTGAGTGGCGACATTCACCGCCTCCTGGCCGGTGGCGGCATCCAAAACCAAAAGAATTTCGCAGGGGCGGATCAGATCGCGGAGCCGGACGAGTTCCTGGACCAGCGGTTCGTCGATTTGGAGCCGACCGGCAGTGTCGAAAATCAACGTGGTGCAGGCTTTTGCTCGGGCAAACTCGAAGGCTTCTCGAGCGATGGCGAGCACGTCGGTTTCGCCGAGCTTGACAAAAACGGGGATTCCTAACTTTTCTCCGAGGACCTCGAGTTGTTTCATGGCGGCGGGGCGGTAAACATCCGCCGCGACCAGCAAGGGCTGCCGACCCTGTTTTTGCAGAAGACGCGCAAGTTTCGCGGAACTCGTCGTTTTTCCGGAACCGTGCAGTCCGCACAGGATCACGCAGGCAGGGCTTCCGCTGAGCTGAAGGCCCGCATTTTCTTCACCGAGCAGCGTTACCAACTCATCGTGGATCACTTTGATGATCTGTTGGCCCGGCTGGATCGACTGAATAACCTCTTGGCCGAGGGCTTTTGCTTGGACTTTCTCGATAAAACTCTTGGCGACCTTGAAGTTTACGTCTGCTTCCAACAACGCCAAGCGGACGTCTCGCAAGGCATCGGCGACGTTGGAATCGGAGATTTTGCCCAGCCCGCGGAGATTGCGGAAGACGTTTTGGAGCTTTCCGCCCAATGAATCGAACATATTTGGGAGGGTAGCGGTTGGTCTGGGAGGATGCCAAAGCCATTGCAAGGGGCGAAGTGATCTGGTTTTTGAAGGGGGCGATTAAAATTTTAAGCACTTTTTTTTAAGAAGTGCTTGACCCTAGCCTGCTTCTAGAGTTTCATGTCGTTGTTACCCGCCCAGTTGGGCCAGCGCAGTCGGAAGAAAAAAAAGAATTTTTTGAGCGTATGATCTCCATGAATGCGAAACTTTCGGCCATTTTGGCCGCCCTCTCACTCGGGGTGTCCTCAGTTCGTGCTGCGGTCGTCTATGACCTCTCCAGCGGACCGGTCAACAGCTACTATCAGAGTTTTTCGGAGTTTGGTGACCAGTTAGTGTTGGCGGGTGCCGACCGGGTCATTGAAAGTTTTTCGTTTGACTACTTTGCCAATTATGCACAGGCAGGGGGTCTGACCTTCCGAATTTATGCCAATGACGGCCCGCTCGTGAGTGGCTCGCGCGCTCCCGGCACCATCCTCGACGCCCGAGTGCTGGACATTAGCAATATCGGCAATTCACAGCACGTTTTGATCAATTACCCGTTCAGCACGGCGAATGTCCTTCCCAACAGCGTCACCTACACCGTTACCTTCGCTGGTATCGGCAACGGCAGCCCCAACCGAGCGGGCCTCATCACTCCGGGTGGTTTCCCTTCGACTGGATCTAGCTTTGATGATGCTTGGCAGCGGACTGGTTCCGGTGCTGGCGATTGGGCTTTGATCCATGTGGTCGATAACAACGGCTTGTCGGTCATCGCCAATTTTAAAGCGACGGTGACGGCGGTTCCGGAACCCGGAACGGTCGCACTACTTGTCTTAGGTGGGCTCGGCCTTGTGGTTGCAGTTCGCCGCAAGAACTAAGTTTTTGGTTTGGGTAACCGCTCCTTTATAAAAAGGGCGCGACTTTAAAAAAAGTCGCGCCTTTTTTATTTTACAGATTGACCCATCGGATAGGTTCTAAGTTGGGCAAATGAGCGGCCACCGCAGCTCCTTCATTGGTGTCCCGGGGCACGGTCAGGTTTAAGCCGCCGCACGCTCTTCACTACGGGTAAGCAATGGCTTGGACTCGCCTCGCACGACGGCACCGGTGATTCGCACTTCGGCGATGTCTGCGCTCGCGGGCAATTCAAACATGACGTCGCGCATGAGTTTTTCCACAATAGCCCGCAACGCCCGGGCACCCGTGCCCTTGAGGACGGCCTGCGCGGCCAATTCGCGCACGGCATCCGGAGTAAACTCAAGCCGCGCTCCATCGTACGATAAGAGTCTTGCGAACTGCTTGGTGAGAGCGTTCTTGGGCTCGGTGAGGATATTCATCAACGCGGCCTCATCCAATTCATCGAGCACGCTAACCACGGGCAGACGACCAATAAACTCGGGAATAAAACCAAAACTAACGAGGTCCTCCGGTTCAAC
>JAYVTS010000353.1:0-2062 GCA_043788645.1 Verrucomicrobiota bacterium | reverse complement strand
CGTCTGCTCGGAGGATCCCCATTGACACCACGGCAAAATTCGCTCCAGTTCAAATCAGACAAGATCAAAAATCACCCACAAATTCTGCGGAAGAGCCGGGAATCGAGTCCGTGATTTATTACCGTGAAACCAGGCAATTTAACGTTGGATGTGATCCGCGATAAATCTTGTAGCCGCACCCATGGACTGACATTCACGTTGATTGAGTTGCTGGTTGTAATAGCTATTATTGCTGTATTAGCGGGTCTACTTTTACCCGCTCCCGGAGCTGCCCGTGAACATGCACGGGCAGCCCTTTGCCTTGGTAATAAGCGACAACTTGGGTTAGCCTTCCAAGTTTATTCCTCGGACAATAACGGCCCGTTCATTCCGAATTCTGCACTTACTGATCAGTCCGTAGGTTAGATTACAGTCGCTCTGCGTTCGGCCCGTGTTTTCAGTACTATTAATGGTAATAGTGTAGTCTATGTAACAGACTAATCAGTATAGACGGTGTCCAGTTGGCACCAAATAGAAATTGGACGTTTGCGCTTAATGCTTGGCGGATCTATGGAATAAACAACAATCACCTCCCAGTTGACTATTGGGAAAGATATTATAGCTCAATCGGGATGGTCTACGGTGTTACAGTCGATGACAAATTGTTCCCGGCGCTAGTTGGCTCGTATTGTGGGAGAGCGTACAAGGTATTTAAGTGCCCGAGTGATATTTATAAATCGAATCGGCCATACGACAATCCGTTTATATTGTTGAGCATAAGTATGAATTTCCACTTTGGAGTGGACACCACACCGTTTGGATATGATAGCGATAAAATTTTACTGTTACCAGCTCGAGCATTCGTACGCGATTCGAGCTTTGGAAAAACTAGCCCATCTGATCTTTGGGTCCTTTTTGACGAACATCCCGATTCAATTCGTTATCCCTATTTTTTCCAGCTTTACGATCCAGCCTTCTCGGAGGCAGAGATGGCTGCAGTTCGTTGGGACCGTGGAGTTCCAGCGAGTTACCATCGTGGGGGATCTGCGCTCTCTTATGCTGATGGTCACGCAGACATTCACAAATGGGTTTCACCATCGACAATCCAACCGGTCCTTTTCGAGTCGTGGGACCCAACTAGGGCAGCGGATCGGGACCTGCGCGACTATCACTGGTTGGGCGAACGCAGTACGGAATTCTAATCATCCGCTTCGTTTTGGAATAGGTTGGAATTCTCTCAACGATGTTCCGGGTGGCCTTCCGTTTCCTGCGGTCGTCCGTTACTAAGACGTTCATTGACAATTCAGCCGTCCCTTCACAGAAGTGTCCCTGTCGTGTTAGTTGCGGCGACCGGTTGAGCGAAGTTCAACTCATTTGCGGAGCTTGAGGCCAAACGCACCGACGACCACTAAACCCACACCGAGCAGTAGCGCGGAGGATCCGGTATCGGGCACTGAATTCTTTTCCACGATCCACCCGCCCGTATGGCCGCCTTCATCATTATACTGCGCGGTACCATAGCGATTGATCGCCAACCCCAATGAGTCGCCGTTCGGTTCACCGCCACCAAAATTGCCTACGTTGAACGCAGTCCAAGCCTCGCCGGTGACCCAACTCCAGTTATTCGGGTCCATGGTGGAACCACTGTTGTCGGCCGTGGAGCCACCGAGCCAGGCTTCGGTATCCTGCGAAGCCTCGGGCTTAAAGAAACCGGTGCCGATCAATCCACTGTAAACGGCATTGTTTTCCGCGGCCGTCGTCAGCACCGCGAGATACCCACCGACACTGCCGGCGTTGGCACTTGCTGTCGGCCACGACACGGAACCGTCGTAAAGACCGTACCAGTGCCCCCCGTAGGTGGTCGATCCAATCAGTCCAGCCGACGCCGTGAGGCAGGTTGTAACCAGGCCGATTGCAGTCGCGCTCAAAAATTTTATGTGCGTTTTCATATTCGTAGGTTTACCAACGACCCGACCATACACGCCGGTTTAGCCAATGACGGTAATGGAATACGCTACATTGATTAGCAACTACTTTGCCGCCTGCGCCAATTCCGGAGCTACCTCTTGTTTAAGAAAATCGG
>JAYVTS010000352.1:0-33744 GCA_043788645.1 Verrucomicrobiota bacterium | reverse complement strand
TGGATGTCTTGCCCATCGAAAAAGTCCTCATCCCTCACCACAGTCGGGACGAACTCCCTCCCATTCTAGCCGGTCTTCAATGGGTTGGGTCTCATCCCACCCTACGCACCCAGATTTTTGCCTTGCTCAGTGCCAAAATATTGGCGGGGAAAAAGCACACCGGTCGGCCGGGCATGGACCTGTGGCGGTAACACCTGAGGCTTGGCCACCGTTCAATCTCCACCGGATCAACCAGGCACCGTACCTCCAATTCATTGAGAATGGACGGTTGCTCCCGCTTCGGCAGCTCATCGGACTCGGACATGCCAGAAGTAAAACAGAGTTAGTGCCCTTTGCTCAGATTTATCTCACTACTTTCCTTACCTGATTCATCAACCCTGTTTTCTTGAAACCGCCCGGTTTCGCGCCTCCGTCTATTTTTGGGAGGCGGTTGACGTTTGAAAGGGTGGGAACGGGAACGGAAGCCGTAGGAGTCGCGGTCCCAAGCAAGCGATCACTTCCGTAAACCGCGCCGCTGCCGCGATCGGGCCTAGAAACTGGCCCGGTCGAGCGATGCTACCCGCTGCCCAATTGGAGAAGGCCGGGAATACAAGAGAATCGGGTGCCCAAAGAAAACAGGGCACTTTGGCCCGCGTAGCAACGCCGTCTCCGAGCGCAAGACATGGATGTTCATGGCCGGAGAGGATCCTTTCACCGGATCTAGTTTCCGTGAGCCCTTGGTCCCCGTGAACGAGCCGAAATCCCGCTACCTCAAATTCCCGTACGGCACGGGCAGGCAGTTTCCAGGTATCGAGTCGGTGGGCGAGACCGTGGTCATGATTGCCAAGGACAAAAACCAAAGCTCGATCATCGCGGTGAAGTCGGCGACAGAAATCTCTCAGGACTTGTTCAAGGGCATGAGTTGCCGCCGCGGCGTGTACGACGTCACCCAGGACGACGAGCGTGCGAACTGGGTAGTCCTGTAGTAATGACTCCAAGCGATCAACGGCATCATCCGGTATCAACGGAACCAGTTGATGGCGTTGGCGTTGCACCCAGGCAAAGCCGAGATGAGTGTCGGCGACGACTAAAATTCGATCTCGAGGCAACCAAGCGGCACGACGTGAATCGACTACGATCTCAGCGGAGAGTTTGAGTTGCGTGCTGGACGGTCTCCCCGCCTCGTTGAAGGAAGCCGCAGTGGTGCTTTTCCTCTGGGCGGGCTCAAGCGGTTTCATTCGTGGGGACGAGGCGGGAACCTTCGCCGAAGAGGGCGGTGCCTACGCGAATCAACGTGGCCCCTTCTTCGATAGCGACCTCGAAATCGCCACTCATTCCCATGCTGAGGACAGGCAATGGTGCCCCTAGCCGGTCGGCACATTGATCTCGCAATTCACGAAGTTGCCGAAAGATGGGGCGGACTTTATCCGCGTGGATGGCATACGGGGCAATGGTCATTAGCCCATGAAGTTCCAATCGAGAGCCAGCATTAACGGTGGCGAGATCGGTCAACACCTGTTGAGGATTCCAGCCAAACTTGGAGGCTTCGCCTGCGATATTGACCTCGAGCAGAATCGAAACCTTGCGTGACAGTTTTTCAGCCTGTTTTTGGAGTTCCTGGGCGAGTGCCAGAGAATCGACACTGTGAATGAGTGAAAAGAGTCCGACCGCATCCCGCGCCTTGTTGGATTGGAGGTGACCGAGGAGATGCCACTGAAGGCGACTAGGACACCGGGGAATCTTAGCCTTGGCTTCTTGCACTCGGTTTTCGCCGAAGAGGGTCAGTCCGAGTCCGGCGGCTGCGGACACTTTTTCGGGCGATTGAAATTTGCTGACCGCAAGCAGTTCAACCGACTCCAAAGGACGACCGGCGCGGGCGCAGGCCGTGGCCATGCGTTCTCGAATGCGGGCGAGGTTTTCGGCAAGTGTGCAGGGAGATGGCGGCATGGACTGGAGCATGTGCTACCGAGGCGGTCTTGATAAAATTACTGTCAGTATGTTTGCTATCTAAAACTCCAAAATAGCCTGTCTGTCAATATAAATAGACTTACACATTGTATCATCAAATAAAATAGCATGTTTGAAATTTGACATAGTTTCGCTATGTCAATATAAAGATCAAGTCATTATATTTTTACGTTTGATTGTCGCCTGGGTCGAACGCACGTCCAACTCTCTTCGGCGACTGCGTCAATGGGACGCTTTGAAAAATTATTTGACTAATTTTGGCCGCAGCAGCGGCGGCGGCGTTTCGTCGGCTCGGAGACGCACCCGCGCCAACACTTGTTTGCTGATCCACCGTCAAGCGGTTCGTAGTACATCAGCGTGGCCAGGAGGCTTCGGTCTTCACTCTTCATCATCAAAAACTGATTGTTACGAACCCATTTCTGACGGTAACGATGAGGTCTGGCCAGGGCATTCCACGGCGGGTCTTGGGTGGGGCGCGTCCGCTTTGGCGACGGATCGGTCAGCGTTGCAAAATTCTTATCGTGAGGTTGCCCAGCTAGCCGGGTCGGACACTTTAAGCGAATTTCCAGTGGTTATTGGGCAAATTAATGAAAGATTCCGGGTTGAGGCGACGAGTTTCCGGAAATTCTTTCTGCGCAATATCGGGGACTGGGTTTGACTTCCGTGATCGTGCCCCGTTAACTCCCGACACTCTCCTCGGTGGCACCGATCCTCGGCGTTTTCGGGGATAACTCTTGTGGCTTCCAAAGATGATTTTCTGATCGACCAGATGGTCGAGACTGGGTTGTTGACCTTTGACCAGGTTGACGCCGTGCGCTCGGAGGCTGAGGCCGCGGGCGAAGGGTTGCTCGACACTTTGGTCAAGAGCGGCCAATTCGATCCCTCCATGGTGACCATGGCCAAGGCCAGTTACTTCGGGGTTGAATCCATTCAGCTCGCGGACTTGCGCCTGACGGACGAAATCATCAAGGCGATCCCGCGGCATGTCGCCAAAAAATACAGCGCGGTGCCGGTAGGCGTCGGCGATGGCTCCATCGTGGTGGCGGTGGCGGATCCTTCCGATATCGAAGCGATCGACGGGTTGCAGGTGGCGTTGGGCAAGACGGTCGAACTTCGGGTGGCCGCGCCCCAGGAGATTGAAGAAGCCCTCGGCCGTTATTACGGAGGCGGCGGGACGGGCGGACGGAGTGAGGATTCTGAAATCTCGAAGATGATTCAGAACATCACGGAGGGCGAGGTCGAGGTGAGTTCCCTCAAGGGTGATGTGGCGGGGGACAAGCATACGGTGGAGGCGGATGCGCCGCTCATCAAGCTGGTGAATCAGATCATTGTCGATGCCTACAAGATGAAGGCGTCGGATATTCATTTGGAGCCGATGGGCAAACGGTTTCGGTTGCGGTATCGCGTCGATGGCATCTGCATCGAGATGAAGGATCTGCCCAAACGATTGCAGCCGCCGATCATCGCCCGGTTGAAGATTCAATCGGGAATGTCGATTGCGGAAAGACGCATTCCGCAAGACGGCCGTATTCAGGCGAATGTGGGTGGCAAAACCATTGACCTCCGCGTAAACTGCCTGCCGACCGTCCATGGTGAGTCAATCGTCATGCGTATTCTGGACAAGGAAGGCCTCCGATTGGGGCTGGTGGAGTTGGGTTTCTTTGCGGATGACCAGCAGACGTTCGAGCGGATTATTGGTTTGCCGGATGGAATTTTGTTGGTGACGGGTCCGACGGGTTCCGGGAAGACGACCACGCTCTATTCGTGCCTCAACTATATTAATCGGCCGGATCGTAAAATCATTACGGTGGAGGACCCGGTCGAGTACATGTTGGCGGGGATCAACCAGGTACAAGTCCATGAGCACATTGGGTTTACGTTTGCCATGGCCCTGCGGTCTATGCTGCGTCAATCACCGAATGTGATTATGCTGGGGGAAATTCGAGACATGGAAACGGCGTCGATTGCCATTAATGCTTCGCTTACGGGACACTTGGTCTTTTCCACCCTGCATACGAACGACGCGCCGGGTGCAGTAACCCGGTTGATTGATATTGGGATCAAGCCGTTCTTGGTGGCCTCGGCGGCGCGGTGCTTGATGGCGCAAAGGCTGATTCGACGGGTTTGTAAGAATTGTGCCGGGCCGACGACGTTGACGGAAAAAGAACTGGATATGCTCGGGTTGAATCCTGAGCAGGCAATCGGTGCGACACCGCGGCGGGGTAAAGGATGTGCGACCTGCAACAAAACCGGGTGCAAGGGGCGGCAGGGCATTTTTGAAATATTTTTGATCAACGACCAAGCTCGGAAGCTGATTTTTGATCGGGTCCCCTCGAATGTCTTGCGTAACAAGGCCCGCGAAATGGGGATGCGAACCCTTCGTGAGGATGGCGTCCGCAAGGTCCTGGCCGGGGTGACGACGGCGGACGAGATTATCCGTGCAACCGTCATCGAACACTGATAATTTTCCTGCCTATCCGGCAAGGCACTTGCTTCAATACTGAGATCGTCGAGCACTCGTCATCATTTACGTACCTGTTTTTTCGCCATGTCTTATCAGATGTCTGACCTATTGCAGTTGGTGGTTTCCGAAGGGGGCTCCGATCTGCACATTCGAGTAGGTATTCCGCCGGTCATCCGCATTCACGGCATCCTCCAGCGTGTGGATGGTCCGGCGCTCAAAGCCGAAGATGCGGAGGAATTAATGCGTTCCATCACCTCGGAAGATCACATTCAGCAAATCCGAGAGAAGGGCGGGGCTGACTTTGGTTTTGCGTTCGGCGAATTGGCGCGCTTCCGCGTTTCCGCTTTCAAAGAAAAGGGTAATTTCGCCATCGTTTTGCGTCAGATTCCGTCAAAACTCCTGACCATGGAGCAGATCGGGATTCCCGTGAGTGTGCGGGATCTGATTAGTAAACCCCGTGGTTTGGTGCTCGTAACGGGCCCCACGGGATCGGGAAAGACCACGACGTTGGCGTCGTTACTCAACATTTTGAATGAGGAGAGGGACGAAGCGCATATCATTACGATCGAGGACCCGATCGAATACTACCACAAGCACAAGAAAGCCGTGGTCACTCAGCGCGAAGTCAATGTGGATGTCCCGACTTTCGCTGAGGCCCTCCGACGTGCATTGCGGCAAGACCCCGACATTATTCTTGTAGGGGAACTGCGAGATTTGGAAACGATGGATGCGGCGATCACGGCGGCCGAAACAGGCCACTTGGTGTTCGGAACGTTACATACGACCGGCGCGGCGAAGACCATTGATCGTATCGTCAATGCGTTTCCCCAGAACCAGCAGGAACAGATCCGGATTCAGCTTTCGACGGTTTTGCAGGCGGTGATTTCGCAGTTGCTCATTCCACGGATCGACAAGCCGGGACGGGTGGCGGTATTTGAAATCATGGTCAATACCCCGTCGGTGGCCGCGTTGATCCGCGATAACAAAACTTTCCGAATTCAATCGGACATTCAGACCGGTTCCAAACACGGGATGGTGACTTTGGATTCGTTTTTGGTGGAGAAATGGATGGCTGGACTGATTGCGGAAGAGGAAGTGATCACTAAGTCACAAGATCCGACGACGATTCACCAAAAAGTTCAGGAAATCAAAGCGGCTCAACAGGAAGCGGCGGCGACGGGTCGAGGACGAAATGCGCCCGCGGCAGCGCCTCCTTCTCCGCCCCCGGCCGCGAAAAAGTAAACTAGGACTTCTCCCGTTGATCTGCCACTGATCCCTGCTTCTCACTGCCATGGCCGATGCCACAACTGATCCCCTCCTGGCGCTCGTTCGCGAGCGCGGAATTCTGGATGATGTCCAACTTGACGAAGTCGCTCAGGAGATGAGCCGGGGCGGCAAATCCGCGTTGGAGGTCATCGGTAACTATGGTTTTGTCGACACCGACACCTTGCTTCAGATCATTGCCGATCATCTCGGGACCATGGTTGGAGCCATTGATCAGGATTCATTGACCGAGGAGACGATTAAGGCGGTGCCCGCGGAATCGGCCCGCATGTACCAATGCCTGCCGTTGGCGCTTTATGGCGATACTCTGCAAATCGCCCTGGCTGATCCGCTGAATCCGGCAGCGATTGATGAGCTGGGATTCTTGATCAAGTTGCAACTCCAGTTGGTGGTGGTGAATCCACCGGACGTGCTGAAGGCGATCGAAAAGTATTATCCCGCTCAAACAGGTGGGTATACCGATCTGCTCAAGCAGATGGGGGCCACGATGGACCTCAGCGAGTTGCAGGACGCGAAGTCCAACTTCGCGGAACTTTCCGACGTCGGCGATTTGGCGCCGATGGTGAAATTCGTTAACTTAGTACTGATGCAGGCGGTGCAAGACCGGGCTTCGGACATTCATTTTGAGCCGTTTGAAGACGAGTTCAAAATTCGATATCGCGTGGACGGCGCCTTGTACGAAATGACCCCCCCGCCCAAGCATTTGGCGGGAGCGATCACCAATCGCCTCAAGGTCATGGCGAATCTGAACGTGACCGAGCGGCGGTTGCCTCAGGACGGTCGTATCTCGGTTAATGTCGCGGGGAAACAGATCGACCTGCGGATGTCGACGCTACCGACGGCGTTTGGCGAATCCATCGTGCTTCGCGTATTGGATCGGAGCGCGGTCAATCTGGATATTGAATCGCTGGGTTTTCCGGCCAAGATTTTTGAGCAGGTTAAGGAATTCATTGAACAGCCGAACGGTATTTTTTGTGTGACGGGTCCGACGGGTTCCGGTAAAACGACGACTTTGTATTCCTGTCTGCGTCGGGTGAATACGATCGATACCAAGCTTCTGACCGCGGAAGACCCAGTGGAGTTTGATATTGAAGGGATCATGCAGGTCCAGGTGAACGAAGCGGTTGGGTTGACCTTCATGAAGGCGTTACGCGCCTTCCTTCGGCAAGATCCTGACATCATTATGTTGGGGGAAATGCGTGACTTGGAGACGGCCCAAATTGCGATTCAAGCCTCTCTGACGGGTCATTTGGTCCTTTCGACGCTACACACGAATGATTCAGCGGGTGCCATTACTCGGTTGGTCGATATGGGGGTTGAATCCTTCCTGATCTCTTCAACGCTGCTCGGCGTGATGGCCCAGCGGTTGGTGCGTCGGATCTGTCCCAAATGCAAAACCCCCTTTGAACCGAGCGAAAATCAACTGCAGTTGATGAATCTATCGCCCCATGACGTGGGTGAGAAGACGTTTTTCTACGGGCGCGGTTGTGCCAACTGCAACGATACCGGCTATCGCAGTCGGAAAGGGATTTACGAATTGCTCGTGATTAGTGACGCGGTGCGTAATCTGATCAATGAACGCGCCCCCACAGTGGTTTTGAGGCAGAAAGCGATCGAACTCGGCATGGTCACTCTGCGAGACGACGGTCTACGTAGTATCTTTAATGGCGAAACGACTGTGGAGGAAGTTTTGAAATATACGTGAGCCCGCAAAGCTCGTAACGGGGCGGCAAAAGTTAAACCAGAGGTAGAGAGGCAAATATGGCTAAATTTAACTACGTGGCGATGGATTCCCGCGGCAAGGAAACCAAGGGCGTCCTTGAGGTCGGCAGCCAAGCGGAGGCAATCTCCCGGCTGAAGGAAATGGGATTCTTCCCGACCAAAGTGGCCGAGGCAGACAAGCCCAAAGAAGGTGCCAAAAAAACCGACGGCGGCGGCGGTGCCAAAGGCAAAAAAGGTGCCATGAACATCCGAATCCCCGGATTCGGCGGCAAGGTGAAGCCGAAGGTGCTCACGACCTTCACCCGTCAGCTCGCGACGCTGGTGGATGCCGGTCTACCGTTGCTCCGTGGTTTGCGCGTGCTCCAAAAACAGGAGCGCAACCCTGCTCTCAAACGCATTTTAGGTGATCTTTCGCTGTCCATTGAGGGCGGTAGTACCTTTTCTGAGGGCCTGGCTCAACATCCCAAGGTGTTTAACAAGCTTTTCATCAACATGATCAAGGCCGGCGAACTCGGCGGTGTGCTGGAAGTCGTCCTCAATCGGCTCTCCGAGTTCATGGAGAAGGCGCAGAAGATCAAGGGCAAAGTCGTCGCCGCCATGTTCTACCCGGTGGCCGTCATGATCGTCGCCGTCGGCATCCTGGCACTCTTGATGATCGTCGTCGTCCCCAAGTTCAAGACGATTTTCGCCGACATGTTGGGCGATGGGCAAATGCCCGCTTTCACGGACTTCGTGCTGATGATTTCGGACACGATGAAGGATCAAACCATCGTCTTTCCGGAATGGGCCGGTGGTTTTCCGATGCCGGGGCCAGTGATGTTGGGGCTGATTGCCTTTTTCATCTGCTTCAAAATCCTGCTCAAGACCAAAAAAGGTTCGTATCTTTGGGATAAAGTCAAACTCAAGATCCCGGTCCTCGGCCCCGTGATCAGCAAAGTCGCTATTGCCCGTTTTACCCGGACGCTCGGAACCTTGGTCAGTTCCGGTGTGCCAATTCTCCAAGCACTCACAATCGTGAAAGAAACCGCCGGCAATCAAGTCGTCGGTAACGCCGTAGGTCAAGTGTACGAGTCGGTCAAAGAAGGTGAAACCATCACCGCGCCTCTCGAAAAATCGGGGGTCTTCCCGCCCATGGTGATTTCGATGGTGGACGTCGGCGAACAGACCGGTGCGCTCCCGGAAATGTTGCTGAAGATCGCCGATACCTACGATGACGAGGTCGATAATGCAGTCTCCGCCATGACCTCCCTTCTGGAGCCGATTATGATCGTGTTCCTGGCCGTGATCGTCGGTTCCATCGTGATTGCCTTGTTCCTACCGCTCATTTCGCTGATCGACAAGCTCAGCGGCGACGGTGGCCCGGGCGAATAGGTTGATAACACCCCCCTCCAAACGGCCGTCGGAAGACTCCGATGGCTGTTTTTTTGCTTTTTATCGTGACGCGTCCTTGACACCTCGGTCCTATCGTCTGTAAATACAATGTAATCACATTGCACAGACGAATGCGATACTCACACACAGAACAGCATGGAGTTCGACTGGATCAATCCTTCGTTCGAGGTCGTCGGCCCGTTGGGGCCGCGGGACGTCGAGGAGTCCTTCGAGGATCCATTTGCCGTGCGGTTACTCCCGGATTCGAGTCGTTTCTCGGTGCAGGCCCGGTACTTCAATCTGGGCAAGAGCGCGGCGGGCACTGGGATCTGGTCGGTGTATCGCACCAACGGAAAGACGATTCGCGTGGTGTTGGCGCGGCCATTTACAGACGCCGAAGAGTTTTTCTATCAACGCAAACTGAAACAAACCTTGGAACCATGAACCGAGAAAGCGTTGCGGATTGGGATCAGGTGCCGTTGTTCGATAGCGAACAAGCCGAGGCCGCGTTCTGGGAGGAAAACCAGGTCGACCTACGTTTGATGGAGCGGGCGGCTTCGACGGGCTCCGAAATGTCCGAATCCGTGACGATTACCTTGCGGATTGATCCTCGGATGTTAGCGCGGATTAAACGGCTCGCCCGTTCGCGATTTTTGAATTATCAGAGCATGATCAAGCAGTGGTTGAGCGAACGAATGGAAAAAGAATTACGTGATCGGTAAACTTCTTGCCATCAAATCATCTCACACCATGAAACGGTTTCGTCCAGCTCCTTCGCACTCCAGCTCACCGGTCGAGCCGTCGGCCTTTTCGTTGATTGAACTGCTGGTCGTCATCGCCATCATCGGCATTTTAGCTGGCTTGCTGGTCGGCCTAGCTCCCGCCGCTATGCAACGAGCCCGCGAGTCCCGCGTGCGGACAGAGTTGAAGGCGCTGGAGGGTTATATTGAAGGGTACAAGTACAAATACGGAGTCTATCCGC
This sequence comes from Verrucomicrobiota bacterium, assembly GCA_043788645.1. Lineage (GTDB taxonomy): Bacteria > Verrucomicrobiota > Verrucomicrobiia > Limisphaerales > UBA9464 > CANIZL01. The sequence goes on along the minus strand of JAYVTS010000352.1, from coordinate 23,974 downwards.
CCGACGGCCTGAAAATGGGTGCCGATGGTTCGCCAGAACGTGACCGTTATGGCAATTTGGTGGTTCAACCGCACCTGAATCCCTTGTTTTATGAACTCACGGGCTTGGTGGTTTCAAATGCCTACGTCACCACCGGCTTTTTCCTCCCGTTGGGCGATGAACTTTCTGGAAGTCCCAATAAAATCCTTTCCGCGAGTGTCCACACTTGGTTTGGTCGAGATGGCTTTGTCAACGCGGTGAGTGCGGAGCGGCGCCGATCCCTCTTTCGCGCTGAATTTAAGGAATCCGCGGCGGCAGAAATTTTTTCCAATCCGGCCCAACCGGGTTACGTCGATCTAAGAGTCCTGGCGGTGGGATGGGCTGGCGACGCTCATCGCCCCAGCCAACTCGCGGGTTTGGTCTGGCCTAATAATACGAATTTTCCACCGCCTATTCCGACCAATCCCCGCCTCAATCCGTGGCGATATGTCTCGTCGAATCCGACGAACAACCCCGGACGTTTTGATCTTTGGGCTGAATATATCGAAAAAGGCCAAAAGAAAATTGTCGCTAACTGGCGGCAATGAGTGGACAGAACTCTCATTTTTTTAAGCATTTTTAACTCCATCAAGGACCTCTGACCATGAACTTCAACCGTTCCAATCCACCGCAACGCGGCTTTACCCTGATCGAACTCCTGGTGGTCATCGCCATCATTGGAATCCTCGCTGGCCTCTTGCTCCCGGCGATCGCAGGTGCGGTTAAGAATGTCAAGAAAAAGCTAGCGCTGACTGAGATGAGCAATCTGGCCGCCGCCATCAATCAATATGAGAGCAAGTATAGCCGCCTCCCCGCGACTAAGTTCACGCGGACTCAGGCGCAACTACCGGTCTCGTCCGGTTCGGATCCGAGCGGATTTATCTATGGAACCGAGGATGCCAATTTCGGTAGCGTTTTGACCAGTAAGAATCAGCCGGTGGCGACGACCATTACCGATTCTCGCCTGCGCGTCTCGAACCGCGAATTGATGGCCATCTTAAACGATGATCCTGATATCAAGGATAATGCGGGTAACCCCCTCAACCCAGCGCACGCGTTGAATCCGGACCGATTGGTGAGCTTTAACGCCAAGTCGTCGACCCGAAATTCAGCCGGTGTGCCGTTACCGCAACTCGTTAAAGGCAACAAACCGTCTCAAATCGGGGCCGATGGTGTACTGCGTGATCCCTGGGGCAATCCCTACATTTTAATCCTCGATCTGGACGCCGACGGTCAAATTTTGAATCCATTTTTTCAAGGAACCGCCTCGACCTCCAAGGAACGCCAATACATCAAGGGCTCCGTGCTCGTTTGGTCATTCGGTCCCGACGGTCAAGCCGATCCTAGAGGTGACTCCATCACGGGGCTTAATAAGGATAATATCTATAGCTGGAAATAGGTTTATTCACGGGCCGTTCTGCCACTCCTTCTCGACATGAAAATCCGGAACCCCAATTACAACGGCTTCACGCTCGTCGAATTGCTCGCGGTGCTCGCGATCATCGGGCTGATCGCCGCCCTCAGCCTGCCGGCGCTAAAGGGTTTCGGTAAATCCAACACGCTGACGACCACCTCGCGTCAATTGCTCGACGACCTGAGCCATGCTCGCCAGCTTGCCCTCAAAAACCGGAGCACCGTCTACCTGGTTTTCGTTCCAGGAGACATCTGGGACCATTACCCCAACATTATTTCACCGGCCGTCGCCAACCAGCCCGCTGGCGAAATAATAAAAAAAGCTTTCAATAACGCCGCTGCCGGGCCGTATTCCGCCTATGCGCTGTTAACTCGGCGGCGGGTTGGCGATCAACCTGGGGCTGATCACTGGCAGTATCTCACCGAATGGAAAACACTACCTGACGGCTATATTTTCCCAAAAGCGATGTTTGAAGAAGAGGCTGCCAGGACGTATGCGACTACTTTCCCTGCGGCGACGAACCATGTCTCACTGCTGCCGAAGACACTGCTGCCGGTAGCGGTTGCTTTTCCGAATAGTGCCGATAATTCAACACTTAAACTCGATTTTCAAATGCCTTATATTGCTTTTGATAGTTTTGGTCGAGTGAGCACTAAGGAAGCGCCGGTCAGTAATGCGAGTGCCTATGACCTAGCGGCCAAGCCCTTCAATGGCGATATGATTATCACGTTTACCGAAGGTAGCATTTTCATGCCCCGTGACGCGAACGGGAAACTCATTCGCCCCGGGCTGGCCGGAGGCCCGACCAGCATTGACGCAGTGGAAACTTCGGCAACCAAGCCGGATCCAGCCGTGTTACTGCCGGATCGCATTCAATATGCGTACGTTCCCAATCGGATCATTATCTCGGCTCAAACCGGACGCGCTCGCCTCCTCAAACCTCGCCTACAATGACTCCCCTACGACTTTCAGTTTCTCGATCCCGTCGGGCCGGTTTTACGATGACGGAGATCGCACTTTGCATTGCGGTTGTCAGCATTGCGTTGGTGGCTATTATTGGGGTTCTTCCCAGCGGTCTTAACGTGCAACGTCAGAACCGGGAAGACACCATTGTGACCGAAGATAGCAAGGTGCTCCTCAATGCGCTCCGAACGGGCTCGACCCTCAATGCGGATCTGACCAACTACATCGACTTCATTCTTTATGATCGGTATCTCGCCGACGATTTCGGGCGCCCCAAGGGTACACCCACCCGGTATGCGTTTCGGGGATTTCATTGGAATGAACCGGGCTTAAAGGCCATTGGCTACCCGTCTCCCGTGTTGCTGACAAACACCGCACAAATACTCGCCCTCATGACCGCTGAACGGGTCGTCACGGTGGATAAGCTTGACTATGTGAATGTGGTGCGCGCCCAAGTCCGAGCGATCAGCGGCAATCTAACGGAGAAACCCATGCGCCCCAATCCGAATCCTACGGCGCCGGGTCCTGATGGGTTACGTTTGAGTGATCGGACCGATTTTTCCTTCCGATACTTGGTGACGGTCGAAGTGAGCCCGGTGCCGGTCGGTCCGAACTTTACGGGCGGGCCGGCCGCGCAACAGCAAGTGGTCGCCACGGCCCAGCAGGTGCGGGACGTGGCCCTGACCTTCCAATGGCCCGTGGTGATCCGACCCGCCGCGAAGCGGGGCGAGGAAACGCTTCGGGTCGGTCATGGCCGTCGGATCGTTCGGACCCAAGTATATGGTCAGCTCCAGCCCGCGATTGATGAATCCAACTATACGACGATTTCATCGCTCAAAATTTTTAGCCCGAACAGCCTCTAATCTTCCTATGAACGTAATCCCTTCCTGCCGCCGTTCCCGGGGCTTCTCGATGATCGAGATGATGGTGGCCCTGGGGCTTCTTAGTTTGGTGATCCTGGTGCTTTTTTCGCTCTTTAACCAGACCACCAAAGCCATGCGGGCTAACGTCAATCAGACGGACGTAATGGAAGGGGCTCGATCTAGCCTGGAACTGATCTCCCGTGAATTGGAGTCCATGTCGGCCAGTGGTTTGGCGGGCGCGCCCAATTTGGTCAGCCGACTAAATAATCCCAATCCCGGGCGGGAATTCCTGGCGGACAGTGCTAACCTCATGGGACCGGGTTTTACGCCTCTTTTCTACGATCTTTTCTTCCTTCAACGCGTTGATACCAAGCGAGTGAAAGTCCAAGGCTTCATCGTGCGTGATGAATTCGATAGCGCGAAGAACTCGGCGTTCCCGGTCGGAACGCTCTATATTTATCAAGATCCGGCTTCGGATTTGGCAAGTGCGGATTTGAGGTACACTCGACCGAATGATCTCGATCAGTTACCCATCGTCCTCACGGCCCCAGATGCTTTGGCGCGGGTCGGCCGTCGTCTGCTGGATCGCACGTTGGCGGTGCCAAGCTTTGGGGCCACCAAAACAACTGATTCGGATGGTTACACTTATTTAACTTCTAGTACATTAAGCAATTGTGCGCGGATTGTCGATGGGGTCGTGAGTTTTCGCGTGACGACGTACGATCATCTCGGGCGGCCGCTGGATCCGAGTATTTGGAATTATCCCGATGCGGATGTGGGACAACGCTCAGATCCCAAGTTTCCGCCGCAACCACCGAAGTCGATTCTCATGGATTTTGTAAACGTCACGAACAATTTTGCCCGAACTGGCAGCTCAATTTTTATTATGGGGCATTGGCTGGCGAATGATACCCAACGCAATTGGGCTACTGAGTTTGTGGACAGTGTGTTTCTGGGTGAACAATTGCCTCGGACGGTGGAGATTGAATTAGCCTTACTAGAGCCCCGAGCCTTGGATCAATATCGGGCATTGCCGGGCATTACCGCGGCATTGCCCAATGGCCCCAATCATCCTCGGCAACGTTATCTCCGAAACAACCTCGGCAAGATTCAGATCTTCCGTCAACGCGTCCCGATCCGGGCCGCTAACCGCTAATTCTCGATGAACCGTCTTTCTCCCCACCGGCGCCAACGCGGGGTCGCGTTGGTCATCACGCTCATCATGCTTTCGGTGGTGACGATCACCGCCGTGGCCTTCCTCGCACTCAGCCGCCGCGAACGGGCCTCTGTCGGGGCCGCCGCCGATCAGGCCGATGCCAAATCCATGGCTGAGACCGCGCTGGCTCGCGCCCAAGCCGACATCGTCGGCCGAATGCTTGGGCGAGTGCTAGGCGATGATCTCAAAGGAGCGTCCTCCCGGTACGTCGCGGATGCCGGTCGGATTGCACGTTCAGAATTTGGATTCTTGGTCTCCACGAATTACCAAACCCCAATTAAGGACCCCTTAAATCCGGGGCCGGATATCGCCGCGGTGATGACCCGGTTGCAGGGCGATGCCAATGGAAACGGGCAGGTATTTGAGAATCGTTCGACTCGTACCAACATTCTCTATCCACCCTATTTCACGGGCGACGAGAATAGTCCTCAATATCGGGCTTTACTCCGCAGTCTCTATTACGATCCGCGTCCGCCCGTGTTTACCACGGCGTCGAGGTTGGGGAACCTGCAAACGAGAGGGCCGGGAATCACTCTCGACAATCAGTTCTACCTCGATCTCAATCGGAACGGACGCTATGACACCAATGGCTTGGTCCAATCTAAGGATAGCCGCGGTCGGACTAATGGGATGCCGTTACTGAACCTGTTTGGGGATCCCGAATGGATCGGGATGATGGAACGTCCCGATGAACCGCATTCCGGGAGCAACCGATTTATTGGTCGGATCGCTTATTTTGCGCAGCCGGTCGGTCGGACGTTGGATCTGAATTTTATTCATAATAGTGGCAAAGGATTTGGCTATTTGGCGGCGACCGCTACGTACGATACCAATCTGAGCACCCTTCAAGATGGTTTTCTCCGGAATCAAGGGCTGGGTTCGTGGGAGTTGAATTTGGCCGGACTTTTGGTGGATTTGAATACCAACTTGTGGCCGGCGGCGGGCGCTGGGGCGATCAACAATCGCAATCCTTACGACTACCAGTATCTGGCCGCGAGTGCGAATAAGGGCCAAGCGTTTATCGACGCCACGTTGCTTTATCGCAAGAATCGCCACTTTGTCTTCGAGCCCTCCATGAAGGATGCCCTCCTGCCACCTGGCATCGGCGTCGGAAACCCACTTTTTGCCAGTTTGGACGTACGCAAGTTCGATTCGGATCTCTACGGCAATGGTCCGTTGTTGCTCACTTTTGATCACCTCCGGAATCCACGACTTCGGTTTTCTCCCAATTTTGATAACGTCGGTAGTACGGTTACCGATTGGCCAGGGAGTGATGCGGCGGGAGTTTACTCGGATATTTTCCGGCTGTTGGACCCGACGTATATGAATGATACCGCTTTACCCAAAGCCTTGCTCGGGCGTCGGATTAACAATGGGGTGGAGCAGGCTCCGGTGAGTACTTATGATGCGACCACCTTCTATCGCTTAGCGGATTCTGTCGGCTCGGATACGCCAGACGCTCGATTTGAGTCGGGAGTCGATTCTCGTGGGGTCTACTTTCGACGCGCAAAGTTGAATCTGAATTACGCGCATGATGTCAACGCGAAGGTTCGTTCGCAGGAAGTCGATGTTACGAAAGCGTTCGGGACCGGGGCCGCCCAACATGCGGGATTCAGCAGTTGGGCACCTTTGGAGTGGTTCACGAACACCACCCATCGGCTCCTGCTCCAACAGATCGAAACGAATGGATTGATGCCCATCGCGGGACGGGCAAGAAGTTCTACTGCGCAAGCCCTGGCTCGGATTGATCCGGTGATTCTTCGCGGCTACGGCTACTTCGCCAATGATTCCCGAGAACGCATCGACTACTCGGCCCGGCACCATCAGCTTTTTCAATTAGCGGCGAACATTTATGAGTCTACCCATTTTTCGGCGGTCGACTATCCGGGTGGAGCCACCGTCCTATCGACCAATCGACGAGCAGAAACACCCATTACCTATCGCCCGACCTTCTATCTCGAACCGGTGACCAAGGGTGTGTTTACGAATGGACTAAATAACAGTGGTTTCGTTCGTTTGGCTGGTTTTGTAGAGATAACCAACCCAATCGTCGCTCTCTCGCAACGATGGTTCGATCCCGCCAATCCGAATGAAGTTGCCGAGTTAGTGCGGAATTTTGGTACCGGCACCAGTAATTTGATTGTGGGAGTTAATATTTATGGGGTCCCTTGGGTCGTGGGCACCAAGAAGGGTTATCCAACTTTCAATGAAGCCTTCTGGCAAACCGAGCTGGACGTAACTCGTCGAATGTTCATTGGGAAGGCGAATACCAACGTCACGCTTCCCTATGCGGCCAATCGAGGCGCCCGTCCGTGGGAGCGTCCAGGTGGGGGAGTAACGGCGAACGTTGAACACATTTTCCATTTTACCAATCACGTTGCAGCGGAGGCGTTTAATAAGTACACGAACCAGTTCGGACGTCATACGCGGGTCATTGCAACCAATTATACGGAATTTAAATTTGGAGCTTATCCTAGATTGCCAGCGGATGTTGCTCAGCGGGACGTGCGAGCTTTTGCTGATTATACCGTGCTTCATCAATTTTCAACTGCGGTGTCAACCGCAGTGAGCTTGGATTCTTGGAAGGCGAATTCACCCCTGACTTTGTTCACTCAGAACTATGGGACTAATTTCACCCTGGATCCGATTAACAACCGATTGATTTTTGAAGGTGATGTCGGTCAACCGCGCGCTTTCCCGGCAACTCTTTTGTTGAATCATCCGATTAATGTCGCTGTGCAGATCCGAAATCGGCTAGTCTACGCCGTGATTGACGACAGTTCTAATCCGCCTCGATTGCTGGACTTTGTCAACTTGGAAAGCCGCGTTGAGGAGTCGGATCTTTTGGGATTATTGGCGGAATCGGGGGCGCAGAATACTCCGGGCAGTCCGTCGGTGGTGACGGGGCAGGCGATTCGTTCGGATAGTCCCCGCATGAATGATTTTTGGGATCGACGTAATCGGACGGCAACGAATACCTTGCGAGTGCCCCGAGGGGTCGAGGTGCAGTTTGCGGCGTCCATCGGTGAGGTGGCGGTGGCTAACAATTTGTGGCGCGGGCAACCGGTGGGCTCGTCCTTCCCCACCCGACAGGTCGATGCCTTCCAAATTGATGGAATGCGACAATTCCTCTACGGACCTAACGTTCCAAGCTTCTTGATCGGCACCTCTCCGACGCCCTTGCAACCACTTTCGGGCGGTGGCACCAATCAAGTGGGGTATAATCCAGCACCAGAAATTTTATTGACGGATCGTCGGATGGCGAATGACCCCTTGGTTCATTTCACCATGGAGGATTTAGCTCCAGGACTGACGGTCTATACTTTGCCTCAGGGCTATTTTGAAATTCCGGGCTTACCGATTGATGCCAGCCATCGAGACTTGGTGAAAGCCGTGGGGGCGAATGGGGACAAACCATTTCGAAATCAGGTGGGTTTGGCTCGAAAGACTGTGAATGCAAGTGCTCCTTGGGGCGCTGATCCGGACTACGGCTGGGGTGTCCAACCGCCGTCCGCGTCTCCTTTGAGTTTCCGGTACGATATTGCCTACAAGGATTCGATGATTCAAAGCGTTAATGATTGGGTGTTTCCCGTCGGCAAATTAGCCAGCTTGGGGCAATTGGGACGAATCCACCGGGGAACGCCGTGGCAGACCATTTATATGAAGGCAGCCATGCCTGCTGGGCCGTCCACTCGCGATGCCCGGCTCGCTTTTGATCGGAACCAACGGTTCGTCGCTCCGTCCATCGCGGGCCGATTCGGTCGACCTGCTCCGGGGCCTGGGCCGCAGAAACAGTGGATGGCTTGGGCGGGGAATGCGTACACTCGCCCCGAGAATGATTGGCTCATCTTTGATCTGTTTACCACCGCATTAAATGAGAATTCGGCCAAGGGTTTGATGCCGGTGAATAATACGAACCAAGCGGCTTGGTCCGCCGTTCTCAGCGGTGTACCCGTGATCTCTGATAGCAATGTACGCCTCAGTGAAACCAGTGGCCATCTCAATGCGGATACGACCACTCCGGCGATTCAACCGGGATCAACTCAACTTGCGGCCATGGTGACTAGTATCAATGAAACTCGCGCCTCGGAGTCCCGTTTAGGGAGTCGATTCCTCCACGTCGGCGAGGTTTTTGGGGCTCCGGCCCTGACGGCAGGTGACAATGAGTTCGTTCCTTCGGATTCGGTCGCCTATCAGAAACGGGGTCAGTCCCCTTATTTGGCGACTTTTAATCCTGTTTTTGCTGCCGGCGTCCGCCCCGGTGGCAGCGATCCCTTGGTCGCTCGCGTGCCCGACGAGGTTTTGGAACGGATACCGCAACAAATTGTCGGATTACTCCGGCAAGACGAACCAAAATTTGTTATTTACGCGTACGGCCAATCTCTGAAACCTGCCCCGGGTTCTATTCTTACCGCCCCGGGTGTATTTTTCGGACTCTGCACGAACTACATTATTACCGGAGAGTTTGCGACCCGGACGGTGGTCCGTTTCGATGGTTCGCCCGTGAATACTGGCGATACAACCAATGCCCTGAAAGCGGTGGTTGAGGATCATCGCATTTTGCCGCCTGGAAACTGAACCGGGCCTCCTTCCGAACCGTCGTGAACCCTTGTTTCGACCTTTCCCCTTTTTAATATGACGCGTCTTTTTCGCCGCCGTCGATTTTGGCTGGGTGCCACATTGCTGATCGCTTTGGCACTCCATCGCCTGAATTCGTTGCGGTTCCGTTCTGCGGACATAGAGCCCGCGGTGGATTCTGCCACGGTAGCACTCGCCCGCAAACCGCTGCTGAGCACTCGGCCGCCCACTCCTACGGTCGCGACGGTGGGGACAACAGTCACGCCGCGATGGGTGGCCGTCCAGGCGGTTGCTGAAGATGAGGAACCGCTTTATCGAGAGAGTCATTTTCCTGATCGGCTGCGCAATACGGGCGATAAATTCGGCCGATTGTCGACGAACAATCGAGCGATTCTCCTGCGAAATGCCTTAGTGGATACTTCTCAAGGAGAACCGCTTCGTATTCCGGTCCGACTCCATATGTCGGAGCCAACGGGAACCTATATCGTGCAAGCTCAGAATGGCGTTGATGCGTCCTTCTACGCACGAATTAAGGCAGAAGGTGGGCGGGTGATTTCTTATATCCCGAATAACGCACTGATCATCCAAGCGGAAAGCGATGTGGCCGCACGATTAGCATCGGCACCTGAAGTCAGTGCCGTGCTGCCGAATCAACCGTATTTCAAGCTCGAACCTGGCCTGCTGGCACGCATTTTGCGGAATGCACCGCTACCGCCCAATGTGCGGGTAGCGGTTTCGGTCGTTGATGAACGTGGTTTGACGGATATTCGCAATTTGGGTGAAGAGATTGAAGTGGTGCAACGGGGTCCGTTCGGACCGATTGCCTTTGTACGGGAGCCCAAAGACTTGATCGCCTTGGCTCGACTCCCGTCGGTGCCGCTCTTGGAGGAAGCGACCCCTCGCGTGTTGCTCAATGATCGCACGGGGCTGACCTTGCAATCGAGTACCAACGCCAATAATACCGGACCTAATCACGGCCTGACCGGCGCGGGTTTACTGGTGAATTTGAATGATTCGGGTCTCGATAGTTCTCATCCGGATCTAGGTCCAGCCGGTCGAGTACTGAGCACCGATGCCAGACTCTTGACGGATCGCGAAGGTCACGGATCGCATGTCGCTGGAATTATTGCCGGGAATGGAAAACAATCCGCGTTAGTGACGAAAGCCCCCCAAGGTTCGGTGACAAACGCCAACTTCCGAGGCAAGGCGCCGAATGCGAAATTATTGATTTTGCCGATTGATTTGCGAACGGGACCGACGATTTCGGACGCATTTTTGCAGGAAACCTTCGCTCGAACGAATAGAGCCCTGACGGGAATTACGAACGCACCGATATCCAATAACAGTTGGGGTTACAGGGGGCGGTATGAATACACTTCGTTCTCGGCCAGCTATGATGCTGCGTCGCGTGACGCCTTGCCGGAAGACTCGGGTGAGCAGCCGATTTTGTTCGTTTTTGCAGCCGGTAATGATGGAGATGGAGCCTCCAATGGTGCCGGTGGTTCCGAAGATACCGTCTCGGCTCCGGGCAATGCCAAGAACGTAATCACCGTCGGGGCCTTGGAAAGTCTTCGGCAACTCACTAACGCAATTCTGTACGATACCAATGGCACGGCCGTTTGGGCCGGTTCATCGCCGATGCCCAATGGCATTTATAATTCGACGAATACCTACGAAACGAATCTACCCTTCCTCGCCGCAACCGACACGGATTTTGAAGTGGCCAGCTTTTCCAGCCGGGGGAATGTGGGAGTAGGGAGTGAGGGCGATTTTGGACGCTTCAAACCGGACGTCGTGGCGCCCGGTAGCTTTATCTTCTCAGTCCGCTCCAAACAATGGAGTTTGCGGGATGAATTCTCTTTTTTTCCGGACCCCACCACGAATGAGTTTTTTCGGGCCACCGACGATCTGAATAAGGAAGGCGCCGATTGGTATCGGTATGAATCAGGAACCTCCATGGCAGCGCCCGCGATTTCCGGACTGCTGGCGCAGTTGGAGGAATATTTTGAAATCCCGTCCGGTGCTCGAACGCCTCAACATATTCCGGTGGCGGGCTACAAGGCTATTTTGATCAATAGCGCTCATCCCACGAGTGATTCGTATAAGTATGATTTGCATTCGACGGTGAACTATTCGGGTTGGGGCCTGCCGACTCTGAACGCGGGCCTCGGTGGCGGATTTAGTAGCGACGGCCAACCGATTGTTGGCTTTTCAGTCCGAGGCTCTGGGAGCGCGGGGCTGGCAACCGGGCAAGGTAAGTCCTATCGAATTAACGTAAATGCCGCGGAAATCGGACGACCGATCAGCTTCACTCTCGCGTGGACGGACCCTCCTGGCAACCCGTCGGCCACGATCAAATTGGTCAATAATTTGGATTTGATCGTCTCCAATACCCTGACCGGTGAATTCTACGTCGGGAATGATTTCTCTACCGACACACGGTTTAGTCAGGCGCACAGTGCCACCGATACGAATTTGCCGCTGGCGGCATTTGATTTCGTGAACAACGTTGAAAGGATCATCATTCCTGGGCGAGCCACGAATGCGGATTTGGTTCTGACCGTATTGGCCCGACGTGTCAATGTGAATGCGGTCGCTGGCGATCCGGATCAAATTATTCAAGATAGCGCGCTGATTTTAGGGGTTGAGGGCTCCACCTCGAACGATAGTTTAGGTACCGTAACGACGGATACGGGAGCGGGGGTCGATGGTTTTTTCACCCAACCTCCGGTGGTGATCGGTGTGACGAATGGCGAATTGCGCCTCAATGAGCGGGTGGGCGCCAATTCGCCCCTCCTGGGCACCGCCGCGGGACAAGCCGCGCAGTGGCGGTTCTATGTTTTTACCAACTCGCTTGTGACCAATACGTCCGTGGGCGTGACGAGCGGCCCCAATGTCGCGTTTGTAACTTTCTTGCCACCGAATCTGGCGGCGCCGCGAAATGTGGAGGCGGATATTGATCTTTACGTGTCGCGTAATTCCGGCTTAACCAATCTGAATCCTGCGGTCTTGTCGGCCGCTTTTAAATCGACCCAACGTGGGGGAACCGAACTGGTGGTGTTCAGCAACGCGGTTGTCGGTCCCAATGAGGTTTATTATATCGGCGTAAAATCTGAGGATCAACAGGGTGGTGAATATAGCTTTATTGCCCTTAGCAGCCAGGCGCCGTTCGGTACCCTAAATAGCAAGGGCGAATTAGTATTCCCAGGTTTTGCGCTCCGACAACCCATCCCCGATGGAACCCCCGATCGTCCCGGTTTTGGTCTCTCCATGGCTTTGGCAATTTTCGGAGGTGAAATTCGACGCATCTCGGTCGATGAAACCATTAGCCATGGGGCGTATCTTGATTTGGTCAATACACTTCAGCACAATCATGGAAGTGCCGTGTTGCAAAATAATCGCCTCCTCCGCGCCCGGGATGGATTTTTCTACAATTCAGGTCTCAACCGATTGGCGAGCTATGACGATTCCGGTTCTGGCGATGATCCGGGGGCCTTTGCCACTCACGGTCCTGGATCGTTGAATGATTACGCAGGCCGAACTCTGCAAGGGGTCTGGCTTCAACAAGCCATTGACAATCGCCTCGGGAACTCCGGACAAATCAACGCGTTTACGATTCGGGCATTGACCAATGATTTTGGGAATCGTTTTGTTTCCCGGACCGTACAACCGGGTCGTTATGAGTTGGAGGTCATCAACGTTCCGGCCGATGCGAGTCGTCTGCGCGTGGTGGTCACAAATATGATTCCGGCTCTGCCACTGCGGGTGCTGATCAAACGCGAAGAAGTCCCCGATCCGGCCGATCCAAATTCCGCGGATAAGTTTGCGGACATCCTGCCGCCTGGTGGGACGCTTGCTTTGGGTATTCGAGATGTCCCGCCCCTCGTAGCCGGGCGTTATTTCATTTTGGTCTTCAATCCAAATGGTGTGGCCGTGAAGTATCGAATTGCTGGTTTTCTTGATCGGGATTTGGGAAATGGCTTCGATGGGAGTTTCAGTTCGATCGGCGACGCCAATGGTCCGCTGGCGGATCAGGCGCTGACCCAATCGGACATTTTCGTGAATGACTCCCGTCCCGTGACTTCCGTTGAGGTGGGGTTGCGCATTTCTGACCAGCGCGAATCCGATCTGTTTGTGCATCTTGTGAGCCCGTCTGGACAGCGGGTGCTCGTCACGGAAGCCCGGGGTCGCCTTGATACCAATGGCTATGGTTCCGATAACTTAACAGTTAATTTTTCTCACATTGCGCTGACCTTTGATCGGAGCAGCGGAGCCGCGCGATTGTATGTGAATGGACGGCCGGTGGCTCAGGATGTGTTTCCGGGGTTTGATCCGGCCACGCTCGGTGATTTCATTTTTGGCCGAGATCTTTCCGGACGCCTTTCGCCGACGGATTCGCCGGTGCGATTGGATGATTTTGCGTTGTGGCGGCGGGCCTTGTCTCCAGATGATTTAATTGAGGTGTTTAATCGTGGATTTGCCGGTTCGCCCAAGATCGCTGAGGGTGCGGAAGCCGCGTTGTACCGGTTTGACGGCAATGGTCTCGATGCCTCTGGGCACGGGGCGGATGCGTTGCTTGGGACGACTCCTAAGTTCGTCCTGGGCCAATTTGATCAAGCGGTGGAATTGGGCGGTACCAATGGTTTTGCGCTAGCGGACAACCAGCCTTTCAAATTGGTAATCACCAATTTCATTACGACGAATATCATCGCCGGTTTGCCCATGTTGGTGACCAATAGTTTCACCAATATCGTGCGCCGAACTCCGCCACTCGACGTAGGCACGAACGGGTTCACCTTAGAGGGATGGGTGGCGGCGCCGTCCGGTGATACCAACATCGTGATTGCGGGCTGGTCAGATCGGACTAACTACTATGCGCCGGCACTGTTAGTTGGTTTTGATGAGCCTTTGGGGAAAGGCCCGGGTTCGTTCAGCGCCGCACTGGTTGATACGAATGGATCGGTTCGATTTCTTGCGTCACAACCGGGCTTGATTACCACGAATCCGTTTATAAAAACCTATAACTATGCAACCTTTAGTGAAAAGACGAATGAATCAGAGACGTTGATTAAGTTTGTCGATCCGCCGTTTACGGGGACCGCCGCGGGTACAATTGTGGCAGTGACCAGTAGCTTCGAGACGGCGGCGGCGGGTAACTATCGTTTGAACGAGTCGGTGGAGGACTGGCTAGTGACGACCAATGCGGTAGCAGTGGTCGCGGATCCAAGTGCCTTTGATGGAGTCCAGTTGTTAGCCCTGGGACGGGGAACGATTGTCCGACAGCTGGGCACCGCGCCGGGGCAACTCTATCAGGTATATTTTAGGACCCGCAAACATCCGGGAGAGACGAGCCTTCAGCCGGTTAAACTCCTCGTCGGCGGAGTTCCCGACCGTGATCTGGTGCCGACGATAGGGTGGACCACCCAGGTGACCTCTTTCTTGGCGAGATCGAATTCAATGTCGTTCACCTTCCAATCACAGACGGTCAATGCGGATACGAACTTGGTCGCATTTGGGATGGACTTGGATGCGATCGAGTTGAAACAGCTCAATTCCGAAGTTCGGTATTTACCGGAAGAGGCGTTGCTTCCCTTGGCCGGTGGTAATGCGTTTGGGCAATGGCAACTGGAGGTCACGGATTCCCGTGGCCAAATCGTGGGTGATCTACTCTCATGGCATCTGCAACTGACGTTTGCCCCGACCAATCCGCCGGTGGTGCGATTGACCAATTCGGTTGCCTATCACGGTACGAATCGGGGCGGGCCGAGTTATTTCTTCATTGATGTCCCGGTTGAGGCCACGGTGGCGGTGAATCAGCTCACCGCGCTCACGGGTCGATTGGGCTTGTTTTACAGCAGCTCAGGTTTGCCGGACGGAGGATTGCAGCCGGACGATGTCAATCTGCTGCCATCCGTGTTGAGTCCTACGACGGGGGCTGCCGTGGTGACCACGACGCTTCCGCCGATTTTACCGCGAGGTCAGCGGTACTATCTTGAGGTCGTGAGCCGACCGGGGACAGCGACCAATGAGTTTACGATTCAGGTAGACTTTAACGTTCCTTTTACGCCTCTCACCAACAACCTTGCGGTGCTCCGTACCAATTTGCCGGGTGGTAGTGAAGATTACTATTATTTCGATGTTTCCCCACAGGCGATTAGTGTGTCGTTTGAGGTACTGAGTCCTAGCTCGGATGTCGATCTATTCCTGTCGACAGCGCCGAATTTACCCCGTCCTGCGCTGAGCCAGTATGCCAGCAAAAATCCGGGCTTGGCGGATGAGAAGATTGTGCTTGATGCCGGGAGTCAACCAGCCCCCTTGCGTCCGGGCCGTTGGAATTTGGGGGTGTTTAATCCGGGAACAAATGCCGCAACTTATACCGTGGTGGTTCACGAAAATCGAACGTCGCTCGTCGCCTTGACGAATGATCGACCGGTTCAGGTCGCGAATTCGATTTCTGGCAAAATCGACTACTATTATATCGACGTGGCGGCCGACGTGATTTCGGGGCGATTCGAGGTTCGAGGATTAACCGGTGACGCGGATCTTTACGTGCGTCGTGAATCACCGTTGCCGACTGCCACGAGTTTTGACTATGCGTCGACCAATTCTGGCCAAACGAACGAGTTGATTTTGGTGACTGCGAACGATGTCCCGATACCGATGCAGCCCGGCCGGTGGTTGCTCGGAGTGAATGTCAAAGGCGCGCCTGCCGTGAGTTATGAGGTATTGGCGAGTATCCAATATCCTACGGCTGGGTTGGTCGATTTGTTTGATGACGTCCCTGAGACTCTGACGGGGGCGGCTCCGGGAAGGACGGACTATCGTTTCCCGGTGTTTGATCCCACGGGTGGCCTGCAATTTGAGTTGTTTGATTTGGATGGAGCTGCGGACCTATTCGTTTCCCGGGGTACTTTGCCCCGAGTGGCGATCCGTCAGTTCAGTAGTCTCAACCCAGGAACTGCGGCCGAGTTCATTTTCGTCAGTACCAACGACGTCGCCAACTTTGTGGCGGATTGGTATCTGACGGTGGAGCGACCTGTGGGAGGAGCGAGCCATTGGACGGTTAAAGCGCGAACTTTGACCAATGGAATTCCGGATTTGCGCGATACCATTACGGGGCGCCTGATTCCACCGACGACCCCCGGGGATCCGTTCCAATTTCAGTGGAATGTCGTGGCGCTGGGCCAACGGTATCAGGTGCAGTGCGCCTTAAATCTCAGTGCGATTCCGGTCCCTTGGACCGATTTCGGGGCTCCCATATTAGGAGATCAAGCTTCGTTGAGTGTGACGTTGCCCGTCTTTACCGATGTACAAAGGTACTATCGAGTTCGGATCAGCACGAATGTGCCGTAACAGGGATTTTTGGGCACCAACAATACCTCAACACTTGCAGGTAAATGATGAAGTATTAAAGTTAGCGATCAGGAGAGTTGCCCGCATTAAGAAATGACCTTAGTGAAGGGTTGGTTTTTCAAATATTGGATAGGTTGCCGGGATGGCACGGGTCGCCGTTGTTCGTTACGGTTCCTGATATGGGGTTGAATTGTTGGAGTGCCATTGAATGAATGCCGCCGGGCCGCTCAGCGTGATTTGTTTGTTGGGAGTCGACTTGCTCGGCTCAGGCTGTCGAACGATGAATTTGCCTCCAGCCGACCTGGCGGCGACGGGTTGGGAGACGCAAGAGACTGCCGCCGTTTGGCGCCCCCGAGCCGCCGCCCCCGAGCTGGCGGGCGAACTTTTGGTCGCCCATCACAGCAACGGTTCCCAGTTCGTACAATTCAGCAAACAAGGTCTCCCTCTCGTCACGGCCCGAACGACCACTAACGCCTGGGAAATCACTTCCTCACTCCGTGCTCATGGGTGGTCCCGGCCTATGGGGTCCACCGGCCCGCCTGATCGGGTGCTCTGGTTTCAATTGCGCGAATTACCCCCGCATCCCGGGTCGCACTCTCGGTGGCAACGGCAGACGGAGCCCGACGGTGCCTGGAAATTGCTGAATCCGCTCACGGGCGAAACCTTGATCGGTGTGGCACTTCCCTGATTGCCGCCGGCGTATGAAGATTCTTCGCTATGGGTGGATACCAATCGTCGTGCTGATGATGGGGCTCGGGTTGGCCCGGCTGCGATTTGATGTCGATGCTCTCAATTTGCTCCCAGGGGATTTGCCTTCCGTAAAAGGCTTACAACTGCACCAGCGTTATTTTTCTAATTCACGGGAATTGTTGATCACACTTAGCGGGCCTGACGCGGAGGTTCTCGCGACGGAAGCCGATCTGATTGCGGCTCGGCTTCGCACTCGGCCAGATTGGGTGAAATCGGTGTTTTCTCGGCCACCCTGGCTCGATCACCCCACGGATGCTGCGGAAAATCTGGCGTGGCTTTGGTTGCAACAGGCTCCCGCCGATTTTCGGGCGCTCAGCGAACGCCTGACTCCGACGTCCGCGGCGGAGCAATTGTCCCGGACCCATGACGCTTTGGCGACGTCGCTTGATCCGGGAGCACTGGCTCGGGCCAGCTATGACCCGCTCAACCTCTCCGAATTCCCCGGGCAGGCGGCGGCGCCGGGTGGAGGATTCGATACCGGAATTGGCACGTTCCAAAATGGGGAGGGCACCTTTCGAGTGATCCACGTTGAGCCGACGAGTACGAATCAGACGTATCGGGCAGCAATCCGATGGTTGGCGGATGTTCGGTCCGAGATTGAGCCGCTTCGGACGAACCTTCCCGCCGGGGCGACGCCGCCATCGGTGATGCGGTTCACCGGCGGTCCAGTGTTTCTCGGGGAGATCGCGTCCGGGATGGAAAATGATCTAACGAGTTCGATCCTGACCACGGTGGCAGTGATAGGCATTTTGTTTTTTATCGCTCATCGTTCGCTGCGACCCATGCTATGGTTGGGCGTTGCTTTGGGGGTGACGCTACTCGGGACGCTCGCGCTGGGCGGTTTATGGTTTGGCACGCTCAATGTTCTCAGTGCGGGTTTTGCGGCTGTGCTCTTGGGGTTGGTGGTGGATTATGGGCTCGTCGGATATCAAGAAGCGCGCGCCGAACCAGAACTCTCCCTCAGCGAACTCAGGCGCCGCATCGCTCCGGGGATCGGCTGGTCGGCCGTGACGACGGCTGGAACGTTTGCGCTCCTTCGCTGGGCCGGACTCCCTGGGCTGGCACAACTCGGCACTTTGACTGCGCTCGGCCTGCTGCTGGGCGCCGTGGTGATGGTGTTTGGATTTCTGCCGCTGGCGGTACGCGGGTTGCCCGTCCCAAGAACCGAAACCGATAAGGGACCTCATTCGCCGCTTCACGCAGTGGTAGGAGTCGATCGAGGTTCCAATCACCGAGGTCGTTTTGGTGTCTGGATTTCTGCGGTTCTTTTGGCGGGAGCGGCCGTGGTCCTGCTGATTCGCGGATGGCCACCAGCGACTTCGGGAACGGCTCCACTTCGACCTCGGCAAAGTGCCGCGTATGACGCGATGGAACGTCTTCAGGTGGGTCTCGGCCATACGAACGAACCCGCCTGGCTATTGTTTCGGGGTGATTCACCGCAGACGGTTGCGCGGCAGATGGCGGATACGGAGACGGTTTTGGCGTCGGCGGTTAGCCGGGGTGAGATCGCATCGTCTATTCTTCCGCGTGGGTTTTGGCCCCATCCCGACTATGCCCGCACGAATTTAGCTACGGCGGCGCAGATCGTCCGAAATCGTACGCAGTTACTGAGGGCCGGGGTTGACTCCGGATTCACCGCGGATGCGCTTCGACTTGATGATGGGGTTTTAGCGGCGTGGGAAAATTGGAGCCACTCGTCTCTCGCCACTCTTCCGCTTTGGCCAACGAATCTCACTGCGAATTGGTTGCACCAGCAATTCGCGGCTCGCGACGACCTCGGTGGCTGGCTGGCGCTCGGGCTAGTGACGTCTGGCACCCGTCCGTTCACGGGCGCCGGACTTCCTTCGGGCGTCCTAATTTCCGGATGGGATCGTCTTGGACCCGAGTTGCTGGACCGTGTCTCTGGCCGCGTGACGCGGCTGACTCTGGTGATTGCTGGCGTTCTCGTTGGTTCGCTTTGGCTGGCCTTTCGGCGCTGGTCGGAGGTGGGCCTTAGTTTGATCGCCCTCGCCGCGGCATTTGGACTGCTGTTGGCGGTGATGGCGGCCGTGGGTGCGTCGTGGAATTTACTTAGTCTGGTTGCAATCCCGATGCTCTTGGGTTCGTCGGTCGATTCGACCATTCATGTTCAACTCGCGTTGCGGCGGGGCGGTGGTTGGGCCGGCTTGTGGCGGTCAACGGGTCGAGCGTTGGTTTTGTGTGCGGGAGCCAATGTGGCTGGGTTTGGCTCACTGGCATGGAGTAATAATGCGGGCTTGGCGAGTCTCGATTTGGTCTGCGCTGGCGGCGTGTTGTGTGTGCTATTGGTTGCGCTCGGATTCTTGCCGTCGTGGTCGCGTTTCGTTGGCCCAGGCGCAGCCACGGAGGTCGGCGGTGTGGTTCGTCAGCCGTCTTCATTATACGGCGCCATCGGCTGGCGGATCGGCGGCTTCATCGTCCGAAATCTGCCTCGCCAAGTATCCATCCGACTCGCTCAAACTCTGGCCGTGATTTATCGCCGGGTGCGCCCGGGACGTTGGCGAATCGTCATTGAAAACCTGCGGCCGTTGTCGACCGGGAGCACCCAGGACGCCGAACGTCTCGCGCGAGCGAACTTCGCGCAGTTTGCGGTGAAGTTGGTGGATCTTTGGCGCTTTGAAGCGGGCGCTGAGGTTCAATCTCTGATTCAACCGGGATCCGGCTGGGAACATTTTGCGGCGGCTCAGGCGGCGGGTCGGGGGATATTGCTCGTCACCCCGCACCTGGGAAACTGGGAATTTGGCGCTCTCCTGCTCCGGCAACGAAAGGTGCGTCCACTAGTGCTCACCGCGCCGGAACCGGGCAGCACTTTGACGGGACTTCGTGCCGCGGCGCGGGCTCGACAACAGATTGATACTTTGGTGGTCGGCGCGGATCCCTTTGCGTTTGTCGAGGTCATTCGACGTTTGCAAGACGGTGGGGTGATTGCGGTATTGCTGGATCGACCGGCCGCGGCTTCGTCGGTCGCCGTTCAGTTCTTAGGGCGTCCTTTTGTCGCGAGCGCAGCCGCCGCGGAGTTGGCCCGGGCAACGGGATGCGCCGTGTTACCGGTCTACATTGTGCATCAGGAAAACGGCTACGTGGCGCAGGTGTTGCCTCCTGTATGGTATGAACGTCGGACCTTGAGTGACCGCGTTGCACGATCCGCTTTCACGGAAGAAATCTTGCGTGCCTGCGAACCCGCGGTGCGTCAATATCCAGATCAATGGTTTCATTTTGTCCCCGTTTGGAACGAGGTCGCCGCACCCACTAAATCTCTATGATCGGTGTTATTCGAGCCCGTGAGTTCATTGGGTTTTTTTGTGCGAGTCACGGTTTCTGCCGCGCTCTCTGTTTAGTGTGGATCGGCGTCATGCCGACCCCCTTGCGGGCTGGGGCTCCCGGCGTCAAAGGAGTGAGTGTGGCCGAGACGGCGGTGTTACAACAGTGGCTTAACCAGGCGACGAATCTCACTTCGTGGCATGCGGCGGTGCTCCAGACGCGGCATCTTAAAGCCCTCACTCAACCGCTGACGAGTCTTGGGCAGGTCTGGTATGTGGCGCCGGATCGGTTTCGTTGGGAATTAGGTCGCCCCCCCCAATCACTGGTCCTGCGCGAGGGTAACGACTTGTTGATGTTATCTCCACGCCTGAAGCGGGCGGAGCGGTTTTCGCTCTCGAAAGTGGCTCCGGGTCCGATGCAGGATGCGCTTTCCCTGCTCGACACGGGATTTCCACGAGATGCGGCGGAGTTTCAACAGCATTTTCAACTGCTGGCCGTCTTGACTAACCAACCGAGCGCCCAGGGTCTGTTGCACGCGTTTCGACTCCAACCTCACGCGGCCGGTGCGCGGCGTTTCCTCCCGGAAATCCGGGTGGAAGTTACCGCGACGGATCTTCGACTCGTCGCCACGGAATTGTCGTTTGCAGACGGTTCGCGTCTTCGCAACGACTTCACTGACGCCCAGGTAAACCCTCCACTCGAGCCCGGCCTCTTTCGGACCAATTTAGATACTTCTTGGAAAATCGTGACTCCGGTATCGTCAAAATGAGTTTGCCCGCCCGTTCTCTAGTTGCCGCGTTGGAAGCCTTGCCTCACGGTCCGGAATTCCGTTTTGTCGATCAGATATTAACCTTGGAACCCGGCGTCACGGGGACGGGTGAATATAGGGTGCGAGGAGATGAGGTATTTTTGCGGGGACATTTTCCTAATGCGCCGTTATTTCCGGGCGTACTTCTGGTGGAGGCGACGGCACAACTGGCGGGCATTGTCGCCCAGAGTGATCCCGCCATTCCTCCGTTGCCTGGGCTCAAGCTGACCGCGATTCGAGCCGCAAAAATTCTAGGTTCAGCGCGACCCGGTGAAATCGTTCTTCTTGAGGCTAGGATAACGGGCCGTATGGGGCATCTGATTCAGGCGGAAGCCACCGCCAAAGTCGGCTCTCAGCAGGTGTTGCAGTGTCAGCTAACGTTGTCGGGAAAGAGTCTTTCGGGCGAGCAATTCTAGATCAATTCAAGGTTTTTGATCCGTTGGGAACTGGATGAACTTGTTCGTCAGGCGTGGTCAGTAATCGTTCACGCCACTCGCGGCGGGAGCGTTTTCCGCGGGGGTCGGTTTCTAGTTGCTGACGCCACCACCAACGACGGGGTATCTGCCACGCCGGCAGATGGGCGAGCAGAAAATCACGGAGTTCACCCGCACTCAGTTCTCGCCGAGGCACCACCACGACGCCGATGCATTCCCCACGGCCTTCCAAATCGGGTATCGCAAAAGCCAGACAATCGACGATATCGCCATGGGAGAGGAGCGCCGCTTCGATGATCTCCGGGGCAACTTTTCGACCCGCCACGTTAATAAACTCACTGGTTCGACCTCGGAGCCAAATTCCCCCGTCGGGCGCGAGTTCGATGAGGTCCGCCCCGATATATCTCCCGCCACCCAGGCGTTCTCGTCCTTCACTGTCTAGCGGCCAATAGCCTTCGCCGACGCTCGGCGCAGAAACGACGAGCCGACCGTCGTCCGTGTTCGTCAGTTGAACGCCGGTGATCGGCGAACCAATCCAGGCCGGATCCGAACGCGGCACCGAAGTAGAATCATAGGCAATTCCGCCGCATTCGGAAGCGCCGAGGAAATTATGTAATTTGAGTCCTGACCGGGCAAAAACCGCTTGTTCTAGATGGATGGGTAAGGGTGCCCCGGCGGACAGGGCGAGTCGCACGTTGGAAGGAATTGCCTCGGCATCATGCCAGACTCGCCACAGCGCGGGAACCGCCGGTAGTGTCAGAGGTGAGTTCACGGCGGCCGCAGCGTTGTGGACGGCTGCGGGGAGAGCGGAGGGCGCCAGGACGAGGGGAATTCCATGCAGCAACAGGGGCATCACGAGATTCGAGAAACCGTAGCTATGTGCGAGCGAGATGACGCCGAGATTTGGCCATCCCGGGTGGAGCCCCATGGTCGGCACGAGTTGATCGACGTCAGCGGCCAATTGTGCCGCGGTAAAAGCCACCGCGCGGGCGATCCCCGTGGTGCCTGACGTCAACTTGAGGTGAACGATTGCCGTGGGTGGCGGAGATACTGAGGGGAGCGACTGGCCCGGTTCCAAGGGACACACCACGGCTCCGGCTCGCCAGGCTCGAAGCACCGTGAGAATAAATTCAGGCCCGTTTCCCGACGGACAAACCAGTCCAGACGGCCCTGTGCGCGGGGCGCCTTCCGCATCGGCCGCTGCGGCGAGTTGACGAAACGTCCAGGATCGGCCGGAAGCCGGTTCTAAAAGGGCCCAGTCATCGGCCCGTTCGGAAACGACCTGACGCCAACGTTCTTCGAGCATGAACAATTCTGGTGGCGGGCGAGGCGGTCCGTGGCAAGGGCTTTACCGCACCCCGTCAGTTTCCCCGGCAATCGAAGAGAACCGCCGAGAACCGCCGATGAACGCAGACATTCCCTTTCCTCACAGGGATCGGCACGCTCCACTAAAAACGGCTTTTCACCGTACCTATGCGCAAACAAATGGCCTCGATGGACCTTGGCGAACCTCGGGAGTTTCCTACCACCCAGTGGGCGAAGGTTTTTCAGGCGACGGTCGCTGACGAGGAGGTCGCCAAGGCGGCCCAGGAAACGCTGTTTCGAGCGTATTGGTATCCTTTGTTTGCTCAAGCGCGCCGCATGGGACTCGAGATTCAGGATGCCGAAGACATCACCCAGGAATGCTTCAGTAAACTACTGAGTAACCGATCCTTGACCAACGCGGATCCCAGCAAGGGTCGACTCCGCAATTATCTGTCCACCGCGATTCAAAGACTGGTCTTTGACCACCGAGCCAAGGAATCACGTCGGCCGTTGATATTTGAAGCGGATCCACCCGAAGGAA
Organism: Verrucomicrobiota bacterium; assembly: GCA_043788645.1. GTDB lineage: Bacteria > Verrucomicrobiota > Verrucomicrobiia > Limisphaerales > UBA9464 > CANIZL01. Next base: position 452 of record JAYVTS010000352.1, on the reverse strand, counting down.
TGGTTGAGTCTGATTGGACGTCCATTTTGGACCGGACCTGGGCTGCAACGGTCCTTGACCGAACTCAGCGTAGGATGGACGAGGAACTGGCTGAAGAATCTGACTCCGAGGTGCCGAAAAAACTCTTCCGATTGATGCTTCAGCAAACAGGGGTGCAAACCTATGCCGAAATCGGATCCCATCTTGGCCTCTCCGAAGGTGCGGTTAAGATGCGGATCTTTCGTTTGCGAGACCGTTGGCACCGACGGCTCCGCGAGGAGGTTTCAAAAACCGTCAGCCAGGCGGAGGATGTGGACGACGAATTGAACTATTTGATCCGTGTCATGATGTAGTGTTTGGAAGGACTGGATTACTTCTGTGAACTTCCGCCACCACCACCGTTACCCTCTGGAGATTTGTTCGTAGTAGGAGTTAGAGTGATGAATCGACCGTCAGAGGAAGCCTTTTCACAG
>JAYVTS010000351.1:0-38531 GCA_043788645.1 Verrucomicrobiota bacterium | reverse complement strand
GTCCGTTGGGCGGGGCGATTGGCACCTTGGTGACCTTGACTGGCACGGGATTCTCGGGAGCTACCAAGGTGCGCTTTGGATTGCTTGATTCCGCGGTGCTAACCGCTTCGGCGACTCAGGTGACGACCAAGGTTCCACCCGGCGCGGTGAGTGGGCGCTTGACGATTTTTACACCCGTGGGAACCAATACGACCTCTTCGACATTTTTCTTACCGCCCAAACTTACTTCGGTGAATCCCACCCGCGCTAAGGTGGGGGACCAAGTCAGTTTGATCGGCACCGGATTGACTGGATTGGGCGAAGTCCAATTTGCCGGAGTCTCGGCGATTTTTTCGGTAGTGAACGATCTCAATGTGTTGGCCACGGTGCCCACAGGTGCGATCACGGGTTCGATTGTCATTTCAAATGCCGGTGGGACGAACACCCCGGGGCTGCCATTTTCGGTGTTGGGCAATGAACCGGTTATTGAAAGTTTCACTCCGGAATCCGGAGCGCCGGGCACCATCGTTAATCTGACGGGGTTCAATTTCACGGGAACAGTCGCCGTCAATTTCGGGAGCAGTACGGTCCCAGCGGTTTTTACCGTTAAATCGGACACTAATTTAATGGTGACCGTTCCGAGTGGAGCCCAAACGGGAACGATCACGGTGAGGAATTCGTCTGGAACCGGGCATAGTCTTAAGAACTTCACCGCCGGAACCAGTGCCGCTTTGAATCTCGCATTATCAGCCAATCCCACGGTGGTTCTGCCGGGTGAACCTTTGGTGCTTCAGGTTCAAGTTCACAACTCGGGTCCGCTTCCAGCCAGCGGTGTCTCCGTCTCCGTGACGCTTACCGATGGGTTAGATTACCTCGATAGCACGCTCGCATTGGGGACCATTAATCTGTTAGTCGATGGTTTCTTGTGGGACGTGGGGATCGTGGGGCTCAATCAGACCCTGGTGGGTTATATTCGATTGCAACCCCGATTTAGCGGGGATTTCCCCATCGTGGCCCAGGCCAAAAGCTTAACTTTGGATCCAAATCCCGAAGATAACTTGGGGCACCTAACCGTAACCGCGGCGCAACCAGCCCTGCGCGTGGTGGTTCGGTCGGCGAGTCAACTAACTTTGGCCTGGTCGGCCCGAGCGACGAATTTCTTCCTGCAACGAACGGGTCAACTTGGGGACGGGATTTGGAATGGGGTAACCAACGTGCCCATCCCTGTATTGGACGAGGTGCAGGTAGACGTGCCTCTTCAGGGACAAGCCGGGTGGTTTCGTTTGGGACCGCCCTGAATGTCGGCGTCCCGTTTCATCGCGGTGATGTTTCGTGCGGAGGGACGCGGTGAGCGAATCGGGACTCGAAGGGCTCGTCCGTCCGAACCTGCGGCGCAGGTCAGTCAGCGTTCACTCGGCGGTGAGGACCGCGTAATTTCGTTTGCCTTTGCGGAGTAGTAGGTGACGTCCAAAAAGAAGGGCCTCACTCGTCACTCTTTGCGTGGGGTCCGTGAGTTTTCTGTTTTGCAGATAAAGCCCGCCTCCTTCGAGATCTTTGCGGGCCTGTCCTTTGCTAGGGCTAAGCCCGGCGAGGACGAAGAGTTCCGTCGCGGGCAGTCCCGGTTGGGCCAATTGCGAGAGAGAAACCGTTTTCGTGGGTACTTCGCCGACGAGTTCTCGAAATGTGCTTTCAGTGACGCCGTCGAGTTCGCCGCCGAAAAGGATCTCGCTGGCGCGGATCGCCTCGGCCGTGGCGGTGTCCCCGTGGATCAGAGAGGTGGTGCATTCCGCCAAGCGCCGGTGCGCGGTGCGAGCGCCTGGATTAGCCAAATGTTCGGCTTCCAAAGCCGATATTTCGGCCTGGGTCAGAAACGTAAAGTATTTCAGATAACGGACTACATCGCTGTCACCGGTTTGAATCCAAAACTGGTAAAACCGATAGACACTCGTGCGTGCGGGATCGAGCCAGACGGTGCCGGATTCCGTTTTGCCGAACTTGGTGCCATCCGCCTTGGTGATGAGAGGAAGCGTCAAGCCAAAAGCGGGTTGGCCGAGTTTCTTGCGAATCAGGTCGATCCCGGCGGTGATGTTGCCCCATTGATCAGACCCGCCGATTTGGAGGATGCAATTTCGTTGTCGGGCCAGTTCATAAAAATCGAAAGCCTGCAAAAGCATGTAGCTGAACTCGGTATAGCTGATGCCCACTTCCCGATCTTCCATGCGAGCTCGTACGGATTCTTTAGCAACCATTTGGTTCACCGAGAAGTGTTTGCCGATGGTGCGCAGAAAATCGAGGTAACCCATCGGGGCGGTCCACTCGGCATTGTCGACGAGGACGGCTGGATTGGTTGACGTGTTGAAATCCAACAAACGGGCGAGTTGAAGGCGTACCGCGGCGATGTTGATGCCTATTTGGTCCCGCGAAAGGAGCTGTCTTTCCTGTGTTTTGCCACTCGGATCGCCGATCGATCCGGTGGCGCCGCCGGCGACGGCAATTGGGAGATGGCCGACGAGTTGAAAACGGCGCAAGGCGAGGAGCGGAACCAGAGATCCCACATGTAGACTATCTGCCGTCGGATCGAAGCCACAGTACAGAGTGACCGGACCCACCGCCAAACGGCGGGTCAATTCAGCTATATCGGTACAATCGGCCACTAAACCGCGCCATTCTAAGTCCGCAAGAATGCTCATTGAGGGCCAAGCTAGTGGGCTGAGCCTCGTTGGAAAAGGGTTGAGGTCCGTCGGCGGAAAGGGATGGTTGGGATCGCGACTGGAATTTGTGCGTTTTATTCCGAAACCTTTGTCGGCCATTCAACAGTAGTACTCTTGGAGGGCGTGGTACCCCTTCATTCTGATTAGGTTCAGCTCCAACTGTTTTGGGGCATTAGTGTTGGTGATCCGCCCGGTCTTTTCCCCCATTGACCGGGCGGTTTCTTTTTGTTTTGGTGGTTTTTTGCTGCCTGGACCCGGTTCGTCGGTCAGATTCGGGTGAAATCGGACGCATGGGCACGCTCCATCGGTATCTTTTACGCCAAACCGCGGCCACGTTGGGGCTGACGGTGACGGTGTGTACCGCGATCCTGCTTTTGGGAAGCGTCCTAAAAGACCTCCTGAACCTGCTGGCGACCGGGAACGTGTCTTTGAGCCAGCTAGTTTTTGCGATCGGGCTGTTGATTCCGTTCGTGTTCGCCTTTGCACTTCCGATTGGCATGTTGACCGCCGCCTTGTTGGTTTTTGGGCGGCTCGGTGCTGATCAGGAAATCACGGCTGCCCGAGCGGGTGGTTTGAGCGTCCTTTGGCTGGCGGCACCGGTGCTTTTTTTGAGCCTCGCGATGTGCGGCGTTTGCGCCTGGTTCAATTGTGAAATCTCACCGCGTTGCCGGATCGCATTTCTGGATTTGCAGCGGCGAACGGTTGACTTGGCGCTCCGCCCCGGGGGAGCACTCCAAGCGGTCGAAGGACAGTACTTTGAGCGTGGGCCCTATACGATCTATGCGGGCAAAGTACGGGACGGAAAGATGGAGGACCTTCTGGTATTTCAACTCAGCAACGGCCACCGGCTTTTGGACGCACGAGCGGCCAGCGGCGAGATCATTCAGGGGACGAACGGGCAATCGGCGGAGTTGGTGTTGCGAGAAGTTCAAGGTCTCAAAATCCTGGAAGGCGCGAATGACCACGCATTGCGTCCGTTCTACTACGCTGAAGTCCGGACCAACTATCCGACCGATCCGAACGCGACGCGGGCCAAACCGAAATACAGCGACATGACCTTGCGCCAACTCATGATCGAGCGCCGAGAAATCCGCGGGCGCGGTGGAGAAGTGGGACCGGTAGTTTTGCAACTGCATCGGCAGGTGGCGTTCTCGTTTGCGTGCTTTGGGTTTACGCTGGTGGGCATTCCTCTCGGACTCCGCGGACATCGCCGGGAAACCAACCTGGGAATTGGACTCGCTCTGTTGTTGATGCTCGTTTACTACGGTTTTGTGATTTTGGGGCAAGCCTTGGCCACGAAACCGCATTGGCATCCGCACCTTATTTTTTGGGTGCCCAACTTTCTATTTCAAGGTTTGGGCGCTTGGATGCTCTGGCGAGCGGATCGAGTCGGTCGCTAATTCCCCTTCGCGCGCAAAAAGAACGAGCGAAAGCGTCCCTTCTTGAACGCGACTGGGAATAAACAGGGTTAACGAATTTCCACTCGGGGACGCTCCCCGCGGCGTCCGGATATTCGGACGGACGGAGGGGGCGGGCTGTTTTTTGAGCGGCCGCCACAACTGCAACCGGTGGCCTTTTGGAAATCAAATCGTTGGGGGCCGAATCGGCGACGCAAGGGACGCCAAACAAACGCAACCGCCGTTGCGGTCACGATCGCCAGCGCCACGGGTTCCTGCCAATCCATGCCGAAACCATAGCGGCGACGCGGAAGGCGTGCCAGAGCGACATTTTGGATCCAGAAAACCAGTTGCGTCCGAGCCCCCGAAATGAGTAGTTCAGCTGGTCCAGGATATGCCCACCCACTATACGTTGCTCGGCGCCGACGGTCAGCCCACCGCACCGGTGGATCTTACTACGGTTCAAACTTGGATCAACGCCGGAAGAGTGTTCCGCGAACAAAAGGTCCTGCGATCCGATTTGAAAGAATGGTTCAAGGCGGGCGATTTCGTTGAGTTTACCTGGCCGACCCGCGAACCCGCTCCTTCCGCCACGACCAACCCGCCGGCGGCGAAAGCGGAGTCCCTCGCCGATCCTTTTGACCCACCCTCCGAGACGGATCAGGCGGATCTGGACGCCGCGGTTGGGGCGGCGAGTTGGTTGTGGACCGTTGCCGCTCTATCTGCGGTCAATTTTTTGGCGGCGGCGTTGAGCCTTGGATTCTACTTTCCGGTCGGCGCAACCCTTGCCGTCCGTCTAGGGCATGACGCCCAGGGTCTTGGCGATCCCCCTGAAACGGTCATGGTAGGTTGGGTGCTTGGAGTGCTCTTTCTCGGACTTTGGGTGGCCCTTGGGTACTTCTGCCGCGAGTTGCGGTTATGGGCATTTATCGTGGCTCTGGTGGTGCTCGCTGGTGACACAATCCTCTGTTTCACACAACAGGATTGGCTTAGTTTGGCCTTTCACGGATGGGTAATCTGGCGGTTGATTGGCGGTCTAGTTGGCGCTTATCACGTTCGCCAATTGATGAAGCGTTGACAGTGTTGATCGGCGCCATCCTATTTCGGTCGCCGACCCTCGGAGGAGAGGGGGACCTCCTGGACGGTTTCCCTACCGCGCTGGCGCATTGGTCGGATTGATCTGTTTTAGAAAGCGAAAAAGGTCACTATCAGTGCTTAACATTAGCGTTGTGTCGTGGCCCAAGGCCTTTTGATAGGTCTCCATCGTGCGCAAGAATCCGTAGAACTCCGCGGCTTGCGGACTTTGACCATAGACCTCTGCATAGATTGCGGAAGCTTTGGCGTCGGCTTCCCCTTTTATCTTTTGCACTTCCCGATACGCTTCCGATTGCAGACGCCGAAGTTCTCGTTCTTTGTTGCCGAGAATCACTGCGGCTTCGCCTTCGCCTTCGGAACGGAACCGAGACGCGATTTGTTGACGCTCGCTGACCATCCGCTCATGCACCTTCGCGCTGACATTCGCATTATAGTTCAAGCGCATGAACCGGACATCGAGTAGTTCGATACCAAAGTCCTTTAGCTTGGGCGCCGCCGCCGCCAAAATCTCTCGTTCAATCGCCCCTCGACCATGCCGGATCGGCAATAAGATGCCGACGGGCGCCCCGTTGGTCGTCGCCGAAGGATCGACGTCGGGACGACGATCAATGGTCGTTCGGACGAGTTCGATAAGATCGTTCTTCGCCACCGCATTTCGAAGCTCGCTCCCGATGATATCATCCAGGCGCGACTGGGCACTTCGTTCATCTCGTAGCCGAGTGAAATACTGAGCCGGATCGTTGATCCGCCAACGCCCAAAGGCATCGACCACCACATAGAGCTTGTCTCGGGTCGGCATCTCGCTGGCGTGCCCATCCCATTCGAGAATGCGTTTATCAATGCGATTGACCGCCTGCACCAAGGGTGTCCGCCAGTGGAGGCCCGCCAAAGTGACGGGACCGCCGACCGGTTTTCCGAACTCCGTCACAATCACCTGCTCCGTTTCCAGTAGTGAAAACGTGCAGAGATTAAAACCGATCCACAAGAGGATCACCACCGCGATGCCGCCCAGAGAGCGAAGAATGGAAAGCGGTTTCATTTCGTGATCGCGTCGGTTTGAAGTTGCAGGAACGGGACCAAAGGCTGGGCATCTCGATCGGTGACGAATTTCCGACCGAGCTTGGGGAGGACTTCGCTCATGGTCTCCAGATAGATGCGCTGGCGAGTGACCGCGGGTGCTTTTTGATATTGGGCAAAAACGGCGGTGAACAGATTCGCGTCACCGAGCGCCTCGTTAATACGTTTCTGTCCATAACCATCCGCTTCGGCCAGGAGCCTTGACGCCTCACCTTTTGCCCGGGGTACTACTTTATTATATTCACCATTGGCCACATTGATCGAGCGTTGTTTCTCCTGTTGAGCTTGATTGACCTCATCAAACGAGGCCTGCACCTGTTTGGGAGGATTGACATTCTTTAATTGAACTAGATCTACACTCACCCCGAGGGCATATTTCTCGGTCACCCGAAGAAGCGCCGTGCGGGCTTCGACCTCAAGTTCCTGGCGCCCGAACGTAATCACCTCATCAACGGTACGATCACCGACGACTTCGCGCATCACCGCTTCGGAAGCGGCACGCAGAGTTTCCTCCGGATCGCGAGCATCGAACAGAAACTGGCGAGGATCGCTGATCCGGTACTGCACCACCCACTCGACCAGCGTCTCGTTCAGGTCGCCCGTGACCATGGCCTTTTCCATCTCTGGATCTTTCCCAGCCTGGTAGGGATTGGCCCCACCCGGCGTCGCGAAACCGAATTCCAATTTTAATTGTCGGCGCAAAGGAAGTTCGGTGACGGTGTCGATGCCCAACGGAAGCTTGAAGCGCAGGCCCGGGTCATCGGCGCGGAGATAGCGACCGAACCGTTGCACGACGGCCACAGAATCCGCCGGCACGGAATAGAAGCTGGTATTGAGTAGAATGAGGAAGGCGACCATCCAAAAACCGCCGACTAACCAGGGGCGGAGTCGATGAAGAACGGCCTCGGCAGCGCTAGCTACCGAAGGACCGTCGGGATAAACCCGGCGCATGGGAGGAGGAGGTATCATAAACGAACTCGATCAAAGATGGCACCTTCCAACGTCATCAAACAGGAGGAATTTTGCGGAATTATTCTATGGAACATCGACTGTACCCGTTAGAGCCGAATGTTCTGCACTCTCAACGCGTTAGTAAGGACGGACCCGGAACTGAAACTCATCGCCGCACCGGCCAAAATTGGGCGGAGAAGCAATCCAAAGAAAATGGGAAAAGTAGCCCAGCCGCGTTGGGGATGCCGAGTGCCAGGTACAGAAGCGCAAAGACAAGATTCTGTCGGATATTGCGCACGGTGGCCTGGCTCAATCGAAGCGCTTTCGCTAGATCGCGCAGATCTCCTCCATCGAGGATTCCTTTAAAGAATTAGGTTGCTAGCCCCGGTCCGTTGTGGTGAAATGTATCCGTTCCCCCGTAAATCGGTTATGACTAACACTCATTGTGGTAAGATCGTCGCTGCCTGGACTTTCATGCGCATCTGCTTTGACGCCAGGGATTTGCGGGTCGAGGACAACACCTAAAACTACTCAGTCAATTCAAACAACTCAACGGAGCAATTATGAAAAGTACTTCACTCAACACCGCACTGGTGGCGCTTCTCGCCTTCAGCTGGAACGCGAGAGGAGCGGTCTACAAGGAAGCGGGTGGGGTCGTCGTCATTGACGCGATCCACTTCGACTACCGGAACTTCGAGTTCACGGATGCGGAGGTTCCGCATCACTTCCACATTGTTCCCGACGAAGACGGGCTGGTTTCACCCAGTCATCCCTGGGGAGACACGCACGCTCCAGACTACCTCAATTCTCGGACTGGGCATTATCTCCAACTCTTGCCGGACGCTGGCGCGAATAACGGAAATTGTCCAACCTGCCCCAACCAAAACGTTGGTTTTGCGCCTTACGCCGAATACAAAGTTCAGATCACGACCGTGGGCGAGTACCAACTTTACCTGCGCCAATTGGGTTGGGACGGAGCCAGCGATTCCTTCTTCGCGCAGATTTTGGAATTCGCTCCTCCAGGGCCAGGGCCCAATTTCTACCGATTCGCGCCGAATCCGGATAGCCCGGACTTTGACGCACTCTTAAACGACCCCAATGACAACAATACCGCACAGGGCTGGAGTGGGTATGCGACCCCGGCCCCAGCCGTCAATGGCGGTGGTGGCGAAGTAAAGGCTCTCTACAAAATCACAACCCCCGGCCTCTACTCGATTCGCTTGAGCCAACGAGAAGATGGCGCCGGCGTGGATGGAGTCGCCCTTCAGCTTTCGAGTCTGGCGCCGCCTGCTTCGGCGGTTCCGGAGTCCGCGATTTCAGCCGCCGCGCCGCCCTATGTGCGGGCGGTCGATCCGACACCTGGACAGGAACAAGTGCCGCCGGACAACGTCGTCGGTTGTCAAATCGTCGATGGTTCAACGGTTGCGGTCAACGCCTCATCCATCAAAATGATCGTCGACGGCGTGACCGTCACGCCAGTGATAGGCAAAACCAACAACATTACGTACGTCTCGTACAAGCCATCACCGTTGCTCGGATCGGGTAAGTCCATTACGTGGAATGTCTCGTTCAACGACGTCGCGACCCCAGCTCAGTCCTATAACAATTCTTTCCCCTTCAAGGTTCTGACCTACGCACCCATTCCGGCCTCCTATGCCGTTCCGACGGGCTCCGTTGACAAAACTAAACGTGGTTTCCTCGTGCGTCCATTCCAGTCTGGCGATGCGCAGAATGACTCGGTCGGTTTTGCCGAGGACCAGCTCTCCGACCTGCACGGCGCCAACACCGCCGATTTAACCGGGGCCAACGCCCAAGGCTACCTCGAATTCACGGACGTCATTAACTTCGACACGGCGGCCAAACCGGTCGCCGATAATTTTCCGTTCACAGCAGATTTTCCGGGCGTTCCCAATGGCAACGCGGTGAACAATCTCGCGGAAGAAGTTCTCACATGGCTTGAATTACAACCCGGCATCTACCGCATGGTGGTCAATGGTGACAATGGTTACAAAGTCTCCATCGGCGTAGATCCCCGGGACAAGGCTGGCCTTGTGCTAGGTGCCACGGCTGATGGCGCGGCCCGGACGTTTGGTGATCTGCTCATGGTTTTCCAAGTCGAGACGGCGGGAATTTATCCTTTCCGACTCCTCTACTACAACGCCAATGATACGATCGCCTCCGTCGAATGGTTGACCAAAAACGAGTTTGGCAAGAAGGCACTAGTCAATAGTAGCTCCAATACTGCCTTGGCCGTTAAAGCTTATCGCAACGGTCCTTCCTTTCCCTATGTGTCGAGGTTGAGTAGTTCGGTGTCTGGGTTCATCGCCGATTTCACCGACGCATCGGGAGTAGCCCTGGATCCCAAGAGTATCCAAACCAAATTGAACGGAAATTCGATCACGCCGACAGTAGGTAAAACGAATGGAGTGACGACCATTGGTTATACTTCAACGAATCCCTTGGTATCGGGCTCCAAGAACACGGTTCTATTGACTTATACCGATTCAAGCGGTGGCGGTACGAAGACACGATCCTTCGATTTCGTGGCACCCAACTACGCGTCGATTCCGGCATCTTATGCCGTCGGTAATCCGGACCTCAGCAAACCGGGATTCTCCGTCCGCGCCAACGAGATCGATGGCGCTGGAACTACGATTCAGCCGAATACAACGGCATTTACCGAGCAACAATTGGCCGGAACAGCCACCAACTCTGCCACGGGCAAGCCGTATGAGAACGTTGCCACTCCCAACGGTACCTCGTTCATCTACGTTGAACCGGCGGTTATCAACTACGACGCTACGTCGGATGCCGGGGCCACCGGAAACTTCCCTGATGACGTGCGCATGCCCGGATTTCCTGGTACGACCGGCAGCACCGACAATGCCGCCGTTGAAGTACTGACCTATGTAACTCTTCCGGCTGGAATCATCACGATGGGCGTCAACAGCGATGATGGTTTCCGATTGTCACCCGCCACCAGCGTCAGTGACAGCCAGAATGCCCTCACGTTGGGAGTGTTTAATGCTGGACGTGGAGCAGGCGACACGACCTTCAGCTTCTACGTGCCAACGGCAGGCACCTATCCGATGCGTCTCATCTGGGAAAATGGTAACGGCGGCGCCAGCTTGGAATGGTTTTCGGTCGCGGCCGATGGAACCAAAGCCTTGATTAACGGACCTGGGGCGGGTGCTCTCAAAGCCTATCGTGCCGCGGCAGCAGCCCCGCCGCCCCAAGCGCCCCACATTGATAGCGCGGCCATTGTGGGGGGCAGTATCACGGTCAAGTGGTCCAACGGTGGCACGCTCGAGTCCACGCCGACCCTCGGCGGATCCTGGACGAGCACCGGCAACTCCACCGGGACGTTCTCGGAAACAGCCGATGGCACAGCTAAATTCTATCGCGTAAAACGATAGTCTATCAGCCGCTCCTTCATACGGTTATACAGAGGCCGGGAGATTGATCTCTCGGCCTTTTTTTAGACTAACGTCCGCCCTCGTCGCCACGCGCTTGAGTTCGATACGTGGCAGAATGCGTCGTGGATGGCACGGTAATGATATAAGTCAATCCGTCAGAGGCGACACTTAACTTCATCCATTTCCCACCGGCCTCGTCATCGTTCGCAATAAAAGCCGCCGGACTATTGGCCGGCGCTGAATCAAGATTTCGATGGACCTGATAAACCGCGCGAAGGGTCGGCAATGCTCGGAGGTTCGTGGCCACAGCTAACGCGCCCCCTTTATGGGGACCATTGTTGAATACCGCCACCGTGGGTGCCAAGGCTCGAAGGAGGAGCGGATTATTTGAAATATCGAGCCCGTGATGGTTCACCTGGAAGACATCCACGGGCTCAAATCGGCCACCGGGACAGGCCAAGGCGGCTTCGGTGTTCCAGGTCATATCACCGCCATCGTAGAAACGGAATTTCCCAAACTGTACCAGGGTGGCGATGGAATTTCGATTGTCCGAAGTATCGACCGGTTTTGGTGTCGGATCACTACATTCCGCAATCGCTCCTTTGCCCCGGGCGACCCCTACAAACTGTTCTCGTGCGGCCAGAAAAGTTGCGCTCAAAGCGAGCCCGGAAGAGAGGGCGTGGAGCGGAATGGGTGCTCCCGGTTGCGCGAGAACACGGTGCTCGCATTTCATTTCCCGGTAACCCCGGCTCTTTAACGGCCAAGTCGGATCCGTACCGTTATCGGGATCGCGTTCCGGGAGGCCATTATCGTAAACGGTGCCGATGGGCATGAGGGCTGCCAGTTCGGGAGCCCCACCAAAATGATCAATATGGAAGTGGGTCGTAACGAGGTGATCTATCCGCTTCAGACTAGCAACCGTGGTGGCTACCGCATGAATTCTGCCGGAATCGCGACCGCCGGGATTTCCGGTATCGATGAGCAACGATTCATCCGTGGGGGTCACGATCAGAGTCGAGCCACCCCCTTGAGAATCCACCCAATAAATATCGAGCGTACGATCTTTGGTGCCGGCGATCGTGACAACGGTGGTGGTGACGGCCAACGCCGTTCCCAGGAAGGTCAAACTAAACCGAGTATTCATAGGGAGCCAATCGGCACAATGTGGCGCCTGAGCCTCGTGTACAAGGGTTCATTGGTGGCACTCGTGTCGATCGGTTTCGTGCCTTCATGCCAGTGAGCGGTTATCGCACCACTCGCGCACCGCCGCCGGAGATTTGCTTTTCTACCTCTTTCCGCGTGGCCATCGAAGTATCACCCGGCGTGGTCGAAGCGAGTGCGCCATGAGCTGCTCCATAATCGACGGCTTTCTGTGGGTCGTTAAATTGAAGGAATCCGAATTGCAGACCTGAGGCAAAACTGTCTCCACCTCCGACGCGATCCAGGATTTCCAGTGCGTCGTACTTGCGACTCTCATAAAATCGTCCGTCGTGCCAAAGAATGGCGCTCCAATCATTTTTTGTGGCCGTAATAACCCGACGCAGCGTGGTGGCCGCCACCTTAAAGTTAGGAAACTCCTGCACGGCGGTCTCGATCATTTGCTTGAATGCGTCGGTCTCGATGGCGGATAGGTGTGAATCCACACCCTTCACCTCAAAGCCCAGCGAGGCGGTGAAATCCTCCTCGTTTCCAATCATCACATCGACATATTTAGCGATCTCACGATTGACTTCTTGGGCCTTTGTGAGGCCGCCGATGGTTTTCCAGAGGGACGGCCGATAGTTGAGATCGTAGGAGACAATCACGCCGTGCTTCTTAGCGGCTTGGACCGCTTCGACGGTGAGTTCAGCCGTCGATGCGGAGAGGGCAGCGAAAATCCCTCCCGTATGAAACCAGCGCGTGCCCAGTTGGCCGAAGAGGTGCGCCCAATCAAAATCACCTGGCTTGAGCTGTGACGCCGCGGTATTGCCCCGATCCGGTACACCCACGGCGCCGCGGATACCGAAACCGCGCTCGGTAAAATTCAAACCATTGCGCACGGTACGCCCGATGCCGTCGTCGTCTCGCCACTGGATAAAATCGGTGGCCACCCCTCCTTGCATCATAAAATCTTCGATGAGGTGACCTACTTCATTATCGACGAACGCGGAGCAGACGGCGGTTTTCAAGCCGAAGCATTTGCGAAGTCCGCGGGAGGTATTGTACTCACCGCCACCTTCCCACGCTGTAAAGGATCGGGCCGTGCGGACCCGGCCCTCGCCGGGGTCGAGACGGAGCATGACTTCGCCCAGTGAAATTTGATCGAAGGCGACGGACTTGGGGGACTTAATCGTTAAACCCATAGAGAAGATGAGAGTTAGAGGGTTGGTGAAAGCTATTAAAAAATGCCTGACTTGAACGAGGAAAGCTTCCAGAGAGGATGGTGGGCTTCAGTGGCGAGTTCGTTCAGGGCTTCTATTTCTGCTTGGGTGAAAAGGAGGCCACCGGATGCGGCTGATTTCTTCGCCCAATCCGCTTCCACTTGGCCGGGTAGAAGGCATTGCTCGTTTCCATGGCCCAAGATATCGGCAAGAATCGCTTTGACGTTTTGCTCTTGGTTGCGGCCCAAGGCGAAAGCGCCAGCATTCAGGGCATCGGGATGGATGACCTGAAAGAAGAACGCGCAGGTATGTTTCTCCTCCGGTTGGAGTTGCCAGCGATTACGGATCGTGGGCAACGATCCGCCGATGAAACCCGCGACGATTTCATTGATGAGCGAGAGGCCGTAGCCCTTATGGGCGCCGAACGGGAGCAGAGAAACGGCGAGATTCGGATTGGTAGTTGGGTTGCCGTTTTCATCGACGGCGGCCAGGGGTGGGAGGCTTTTGCCTTCGCGCTTCAACTGTTGCACTCGGCCCATGGCAACGACCGACGTGGCCCAATCAATGACTATTGGATAACCGAGGCTATTGGTAGTGGGAAATCCCCAGGAATGCGGATTGGTGCCCAGCGTGGGAAATTTGCCGCCAAAAGGAACCACTTCGGCCAGGGCGGCCGTACAGTTCGTATAAGCAATATAGCCCTTTTTCGCGGCCTCCATCACATATCCGCCTCCCCACAAATAATGAAAAGCGTTGTCCACCGAAACCGTCCCGACGCCGAAATGGTCGGCCAGCCGGGTTGCTTCTGCCATCGCGCGATAGGCGGTTGATTGGCCGAGTTTCTTGTGCGCGTCCCAGATTTTTGCGGCCGGAAAACGGGAGGGACGCTCTTCGATCTGGGCACCTGGAATGCAGCCTTTCGATCCAGAACCGAAATGCTGATCGAGATGGAGAGCCTTGATTCCGTTGTGAGTGCGAATACCGTGGCGGGACGCTTCGGCGCAGAGGCGCGTGCCTTCGGCCGCTTCGTCGGCAAGGTAACCACGATGTTGATAGGCCGCCTGCACGAGTGCGTTGTGCTGGGCCTCCGGAACAATGAAATAAGTATCGGGCATAGGAGAAAACGGTGAGACGTGACTTGAGCAGGGTGAGGGTGAATTGGAATTAGAATTCGTTGGCTTGGGCGATCACGGGTTTGCCCGCCAGAAAACGAGTGAGATTCTCGACGGCACAACTGGCTTGGCGCTGAACGCTTTCGTGGGTTCGAGAGCCGATGTGCGGAGTAATAATCACATTGGGCAGCCCGAGTAAAGGGTGATCGGCGGGCGGCGGTTCCTGGTCGAGTACATCCGCGGCGTAGGCGAGCAATTGGTTTGATTTGAGTGCGTTGACCAACGCTGCCAGTTCGACGATTTCTCCGCGAGCGCAGTTGACAATCACTGCCGTGGGTTTGAGCAATGAGATATTCTTGGCGTTGATCAAGTGTTTGGTTGCGGGCGTGAGCTTGGTGTGGAGGGAGACAAAATCCGCACAGCGCAGGACGTCGTCGAACTTTTCAACGCGTTCGATTCCGTACCAACGGGCGAAATCCTCGTCCCAATAGTTGCCGTACCCGATTAATTTCAGGCCGAACGCATGGGCGCGAATCGCTACTTCTTTGCCGATGCGCCCGAAGCCGACAATCGCCAGCGTCTTGCCGGAAATTTCATGACCCGTCACTCGCGTCCAACGTCCCGCAGCGGTGTGATTGGCTTCGAGCACGAGATTGCGCACGGCAGCGAGCAAAAGCGCAAACGTATGTTCGGCAACCGTCGTGTGATTGACGCCTGGCGTGAAGAGCACTGGAACCTTGAGATCGGTGGCGGCGTGGACATCGATTTTATCCAGGCCGATGCCGTATTTGGAAATGACTTTGAGGCGTGGGAGAGATTTGGCGATGACCGCACGGGTAAGAGCGTCGTCACCGCACAAGTAGGCGTCGAATTGGCCAGCCAGTTCCAGCATCTTTATTTCTGGGAGCGGGCCGCGTTCGCGTACGATGTCAAAGCCGGTGGCCCCCAGCATTTCGTGATGAATGCCGGGCGTATCCTGAAACGAAGTGGTAGTGAGAAGAACGCGGATCATGTGAGCGAAGGCTGGCTGAAAGGAGGCTGTTGGGGCGTCCGGGGCTCGTCAAGCACGCAGCGGCTTAAAGGCGCTAACGTCGTGTAACGTCGATGGGGCGGGCCCACCGCTCTTTTCAGGTTCAGGTTTGCGAATTTTCCATGGGCGATGTCCCAGGCTCAGAACCATCTCCTGCGCAGGCCAACAGCCTCAGTCTAAGCTGAGATGGCATCGTTCCCCGACCGAGTGTTCACGGCCGCAAGATTAGAGTTTTAACTGGAATCCCTGGCTGCAATGGGGTCGGCTCCCCTCGAACCCAGGCCTCGTGCCCGCTCAAATAGTAGGGCGATTGAAAATGCCCCGACGCGCCACCAGGCTGATGATAGATGCTGTCCTCTTCATGGCCCAAAGCGACGACCATCCGTTGAGAAGCCCCAATGGTCTCGAATTGAACCCGCGGCATGTCAATATCGCCATTGAGCTGAACCGGCGGTGCATCCAACCAACGACTCAGTGAGGTAAACGCCAGGCTGAACGGGTGTTGCATTTTGAGGGTGTTTCGTTGGCCCCACGTCCTTTGCCGCAACGGCTGCGGCGGTTTTGGAAACCGGTTCATGACGTCCAGCCACGCTTCTTCCAACAAAGCATCGTAATTGGCAAAGCGGCGATTCAAGAGGTGGGCCGGTCGCTCGGTTAACATACGCCACGCAGGACCTTCAAATTGCAGGGGTAGTTGGTGAAACTGCGGCACGATCCGTTCACATTCGAGTTTGACGGGTTCAAATAGCAATCGGTGCGTTCCGAGCCGGAAAGCGCGAATGAGTCGGTATCCAATCGATTGAGTCTCCGCCCGGTGCCCCCAATGGGTGATATAATCCTGCCATTCCCGACGGAGTGCCTGATTGGTCGTGGACGACCGCGCGAGGGTTTCCAAGAGGAGCTTTTGCCAACGCTCCAAAAAAAGGGCGCGATCATCCAGTTGAATCGCCAAAAGATCGCGAGGACCGGCCTGGGTCAGCGCAAAGAGATCGTCTCGGATTTGATGGGCGCGGGCGCCTAAATCGACCGCCAGACCGTGGCCCAACGCTTCGTATTTTGAATCCGAGGTTTGCCGCTGATTTGCACTCCACAGGCGTCCACTGGGGGGATTCACTACTCGCGGATATTCCGGTGCTGGAATCCAACCGTCCCATCGGCGCTCGCCATCGGCCCACGAACCGGGGAATTTGCCGTCAAATCCCACGCGGTGAGGAAAATGCCCCGCCACCGTCCAGCCGATGTTTCCGTGGCGGTCGCCCGCAAGAACATTGAGCCAAGGAAGTCCGGCGTGCGGAGCGCGATCCAGGAGTTCAAAGACCGTTTGTGCCGATTCAAAATCAAAGGAACCCAATGATGCCGTCTCGGGTGCAGCCATAACCCACTTGACGACTTGCGGACGAAACGCAGGTGTATTGGTCAGGACCGGCCCCCAAATCGTCAGCGGTATTTCCAACATGACATCGGGTTGACCCCGAACGTGGATGATTTCACGTCGCCGCTCGAAGGGTTTCCACGTCGCACCGACGCGGTAGGAATAAGGGTGATTGGTGCTGGTTTCGAGGTCGATGACGTCGGAGGAATCCAAGGCCGACGCAGTAAAACCCCAAGCGACATCGCCATTGCTTCCCGTAGAAAGAATCGGTGAGCCTGGCAACGTGGTTCCGATCAAATGTCGGAGGCTGCCGTCAGGGCTCCGGAAAAACATTTGGGCTCGATACCAAATCGATGGCTGATGAAGTTCGAGATGCATATCATTGGCGAGGATTGGACTTCCGGTGGCCGACACCTCACCACTGACCACAAAGGCGTTGCTACCGAGGACGTGTCGGAGCCGTTCGACGTCCGTTTCCTCGTCCGGATCTGCCACCGAGCCAACCTTCCCGAGGGGTTGCAACAGCGGATCCAAAATGGTGCGCAGGAGATTGGTTCCGTGGGGCTCGGGGGCGGTGAATTCTGCGGGCGTAGGCAGTTTCGCTTCCGGCAAAATGCTTTCGTCTAGGGCGGCGTCCCAGGAGGTACCGTCGGGCGCGAAAAACTCCAATGCGGCTGGAGAGAGGGCGCGTCTCATTACCCCCAGGGCTGATTCGGTCTGACCTTGGGGTTCGCTTAAGACCAAGCCCATCGCATGAAGAATCAGGATCGAATCCTCAGGCTGCCACGGCCTGGGTTGTTGCCGGAGGACAACATATTCTGGCGGCCTGGCGCGCAGAGCTTTCAGGCCGCTATTTACCCCTTCGCAATAGTTGCGCAAAAGCTCCCTTTGGTTCATCGGCAACTGGGCGACGGCCGCACGGGCGACCCGGCGAAGATCCTGGATCCGAACGCTCTTATCCTGTTCTAACATCGCGGGGCCGACGATTTCAGCGAGTTCGCCTGCGGCGCCGCGACGGACGAGGTCCATTTGAAAAAACCGGTCTTGCGCATGGAGGAAACCGAGCGCTCGAGCAAGGTCCAAACGATTGCTCCCGGTCAAAGTTGGAATCCCATCGACGTCACGTTCAATACGGACGGGTTGGCTTAGCCCCGGCAATTGACGTTCTCCGTCGAGTTGGGGAAGGCTTCGTCGGAAAATAAGACAACCGGTAAAAGCGCCGGCCAGCAACCCTAAGCTGAGGCACACACCCAGGCGCCGAAGCCAGCGGAGCATTCGAGGAGACGATGGGAGGCGGGTCACAATGGGCGATCCGGGAACTCAACCGGGGGCGGTGCGAGCGGATGACTTACGGCTTACTGGTGATCCGTTCCCAATCCACACCCAGTGTGTCCGCGTAGGCATGAAAGGCTTTTTCGTGCAAAATCAACACCGCCCGCGTGACACTTGAATCATCCGCATGCCCCAACTTTCCGACTCCATCGGGGATGATGTCGATCTTTTTGTGAGCGTACATCAAGGCAAAAACACCGCTGGCCAGGGCACTATAGGGCAGGTCTTTGTAGGCCCCGTCAGCGGTGTCTTCCACGCAATTGGCGAGGAATTCCAATTGATCAACCAGGTGGGGAAAATGGGGGGCATTGATCTGAGCAAACTCCGCCTTCCACATGGGCAGATTGCGAACGCATTTGTCTAGGGTGGCTGGGGTCACTTGAGAGGCCCCGTGCGCGACATAGCTGGCAATTTCCGACATGACCCTACCCTACGCAGAATTTGTGCTGCGTTGCAATCAATCGGTTGCGGGTCCCTCAAAAAAACTCATCTCCCCTGGTTGATTTTCATTGCGCGGGCGGCTTTGGCGGAATGCCCGTTCGTTCCAACTCCAACAACCACTGCTTGGCCGGTAATCCACCGCCGTAGCCGGTGAGTGTGCCATCCGCGCCAATGACGCGGTGACAAGGCACCAAAATCGAGATCGGGTTCTGACCATTGGCCGCGCCCACCGCTCGGGATGTCGTCGGCCGCCCGATATGGGCCGCGAGTTGTCCGTAGGACCAAGTGTCACCATACGGGATGGCTGCCAGGGCCGCCCAGACCGTTTCTTGAAACAGAGTACCGACTCCTCGCAGGGGCACGTCGAACCGTCGGCGGCGGCCCAAAAAATAAGCGTCCAGTTGGCGGCGGATTTCGTCAAAGACTCGATCATCACGGAGGCCCGAAGCGGCGGTGGTCTGGGCATGGTTACCCGTCGGTAGCCAGAGGCCGGTGAGCCGTCCCTCGGAGTACTCCAGACGGAGCGGACCGAGCGGACTATCGTGATCGGTGTGATAAATAGGTTTCATCGAGGACGCTGCTTGGGGCGGTGGGCGGTGGGTGAACGGGGATTGGGGGCCGGTATGGATTGAGGAGTTGGGGGCCAGGCAAAAGGCGGTCTGAAGGCGACGGTTAACTCCACGGTATCCGCAGGGATTCCGGTGGTTCGGATCGGTCCCCGTGTTTTCGACGGAGCGATGCGATAGCGGCTTCGGAACAGCGCATTAAACCGTCGCAAGCTGCGGAAACCGCTCGTGCCGGCAATCTCGGTCACGGTGAGTCGGGTATCGCTTAGGAGCCTTCGAGCCAGGAGCAATCGGTGGGTTTGGGCTAATTGCACCGGGCTCGCACCGTACACAGCGCGAACGGCTCGCCGGAGGTGCCGCGACGTGACCCCCAGCGCAATCGCAAGGGTCTCAATTGAGGAGGTGTTGTCGGACGCGACGGTTTTCAGACGAGTGAAAGCCGCATGGGCGAGACGTTCGATTGCTTCGGTGGGAGCGATCCCAGGCGCTAGTTCGGGCCGACACCGGAGGCACGGGCGGAATCCGTTCGCTTCAGCCGCGGCGGCCGACGGATAAAACGTGCAATGGATGCGGTGCGGCGACCGAACCCGGCAGACCGGGCGACAATAGATTCGCGTCGAGGCAACTCCCACAAAGAACACTCCGTCAAAACGTCGATCTCGGGCTAGGAGTGCGAGATAACATGTTTCGAGGGATGGCAGCATCATCTGACTTCAGATGCTACCACATATTAGGTGGGTCTGCTCGCCGTTTTCGGACTTGATATTCGCCAGAGCGAGCAGAGCGGGCTAAACTGTAAAACGAAAAAAACGGAGTGCGGCATTTTGTCGCCGGGGATGCCCAGCCCATTCTGAAACGTCGGGCAAAATTGGGTGAGTGCGAGGCGTTTGCTATCGGGCCGTTTCTTGGTCCCTCGGGGGATTCAACCAAGGGGGTAGCGGCAATTTGCGGGCCCAGTTTGCGCCGCGCTGCTCAATACCGCCGGCGTATTTGGCGGCACCGGTTACGGAGCAATCAAACCGTTGCACAAGTTCATTGAACCATTTGGGGTAGCGATCCGTGAACTTGAGTTCGAGAATGACCGTCTGACCAAAGACATCACACACATCGTCGCTTTTCACCCGAAGCGCGCCGCTTGGGTTTGGGGCGGTCAGTACGGCCCGATCAAAGGTCACCCGCACCGAATTGTCCCCTTCTTTTTCGTAGGCCTCGCGCAGGTAAGCCACATGCAACATCGGCCGGGTATTGAGTTGGAGCATCAGTTCCTGGAACCGTTGGATGGCGAACCAATCCGCGTCCGATTCTTCGTCGAGGAGGTGTTCCCGTTCGCACAGGTGGCCGGCCAAGAGGTGCGGCACCCAGCGTTTGCGTACGCCACCGCGCTCTTTCAAAATGACATCTTTCATCCGCCGTTTGATCTCAAAGAAGCAGGGTGTGTGCAATTTATCGTCGTAGTAGCGCAAGCGCAGTTTGAATCGATTTTTCCACCCTTCAGCCGTGCCTCGGAAAAGTGGTAGATCTTCGGCATCCAGGTAAAGGCTATGGACCGGATAGCTGAGGTTGGGTCGGCCAACGCTAAATGGGTCGAGGACCAAATGCTGTTGGACATGATCCCGCACCCGGAGGGCGGTGGGACCGTCCAGCCAGTATTTCAGCTCGTACCGCTGTTCCTGCATCCGACTCATTGCGCTATTGGCTTAGTGGCTTTTGGGCTGGTCCCAAAGAATTGTGAACCAAGCGGCCTCAAATTTCCCACCACCGATCAGCGATTCCGAATGGTTCCGTCGGGCATCGTCGTCTGATTGAAAATTGCGCCGGTCAGATCAGCGCCGGTCAGATTGCCGCCCCGAAAAGTAACTCGTGTCAGATTGGCCCCACGGAGCGACGCCTGACTTAAATTGGCCCGCGAAAAATCGGTGTCGGACAGGTTCGCTCCACTAAATGTCGCCCGCCGGAAATTCGCATCCAAAGCAAAGCCACTGGTGAATTGTACATTCGTAAAATCCGCACCCATGGCCGATACTTCCGTCAGAGAGCATCGGCGCAAAGTCGAACCGGTAAAGTCGATGCCGTCGATGGTGCTGAATAGAATCCAGGCACCGTCGAGGCTGATTCCCCGCAGATTTACCTGTGCCGCAAAATCATTCACAATGGCCCAAACGAGCCGAAATTTAGCGGAAAAAACGGTGCTGGCGTCGACCTTAGTGAAGTGAAGTAATGTGCCTTCTAACTGCGCTTGCGCGAGCACACAGCCCCGAAGGTCGCAGCCTACTAATTCGGACCCCGACAGATTCGCATTCCCAAAAATGGCGCCATGAAGATCCGCTCCGGTGAGGATCGCAAAACTAAGGTCCGCACCGCGCAAATTTTCGCCCGCGCCACCTTCATTGGCAAGGTGCCAGATTAGACTCGCTTTGGGATCAAAATGGGTCACGCCATCGCGGCGGGTTTGGCGTAGATCGGTCAAATCCAAGTTGGCGTGGTCAAAACTGGCGCCGCGCAAATCGGAGCGCCGAAGGTCAGCCAACGAAAGGTCGGCGTCTCCAAAATCCGCTACCCTCAGGTCCGCATTGGTCATGATCGCCGACTTCAGCACGACCTGAAATCCGCGAACCATCCGCATTTGGGCACCGGCGAATTGGCCGCCCGCAAAATCCGCCTCGCGTAGATCAGCGGCGTCTAAGAGCGAACCGGTAAAATTGGCGCCGCCAAACTTTCCGGCGAAGAAACTGGCGCCGCGGAGTTGCGCCCCGTCAAAACGAGCGTTGATAGCCGATCCCAGGGAAAAGTCGAGGCCGGGCAATACGGCCATTTGCAGGTCCAAATTTTGAAAGGTGAGCCGATGAAAATTGGTCGCTACCAGCACTCCCGCCGGAAAGGCCGAACTACGGGTAAGGGGACCGAATCTGCTGGGGCCAAACTGTCCGATGAGATTCTGACTCATTGTCGGCACGGCGAGGGATGCCGGAGACACCGACCCACGCGGCGGAACAACGGAAGCCGGGATGTTTGGGAGCCCGAGCGGCGGCGCCACCTCGCCCAACAATCGGTAGAAGCGGCCGGAGGGAAATTCAATATTGCCGCTGACGGAATCTGAGAATCGATCACCGGTAACCGTGCCCAATAGGGTCCAGGTTGAGTCGAGGGGCGAGCGGGCTTGGATTTGATATTGGACTCCCGGGAGTGCGTGCCAGAGCAATTCGCCGAGATTCGCTGGATTCGTGTTGGGCGCGTGCAACGTCAATACCGGGGCGGCATTCCGAGTCAAGGGAGTGTCGATACCGTTGTCCGGGTCCGAGCCGGACGCAAGTTCATCGCCGTCGCGAAAGCCGTCACCGTCGTGGTCCAATGCGCGGACAAACCCGGTTCGTTCCAGAGCCAGTTGTGCCAGCAGCGGCGCGTCAGCGCGGGCTTGGGCTAATAACTGGATGGGCGTTAGTTTGAGACCGGTCGTGTTCCCCAGAAATTGGTCGTGAATCACGTCATACCACCAACCTTCACCGCGCCGCTGAACGATGAGTTCCAAGTGCGAGCCCGGTTTGCGGGCGAGGGCGAGAAATTGATTGAAAGCATCCGATCCGTTTGCCGAATCGACCACCCCTTGTCGCCCGGTCCCGGCGGGTACATCGCGACTCGTGACACCCGGGGGATGATCGCGATCACTCGGACTGCCCGCCGGAAGATCCGAGCCGGTGAAGGCGAGCAGAAACGCAATGAGATCCGCTTGGTCCTGATCTGCGCTCACGCGGAATCCATCGTGAAGGAATCGAGGCAGCGTATCGATCGATCCGTCGTGCAACAGACCAAAACCCGCGGTGCTCTCCGCTGAGTGCAAATCGAATCCCAGCTTTTCCCCAACGCTCCGTAGCGCGCTGACTTTAAACGGGAGTAGATCGGCGCGGTTGAGGTGGAGCAGGGCCAAATGCGTGTGACCATTCGTATCACGCCCGAGGTTCTGCCAAGACCCATTAAACTCCGCATTCGGTCCCAAGCCCGTCGGCAAGGTGTGGCACGAACTACAATCGGCACCGCTGGCATCCCGAAACTTTTGGAGCCCACGAACTGCGTTTCCGTGGGGCAAGGGTTGCCCCGCTAACAACCCTCCTCGACCGGCGGCCGTTTGTCCGGTCAGGACCACTTGGGTGGGGAGCGAATTGTCAAAATTGCGATAGGGATTGGGCGGAAATGTGAGGGAAGCCAAGAACCCCTTAAAATCCTCAAACTCAATCGGAGTGGGCACGCGATCCGCGGATTGCAGATTTGTAAAGGTGGGCCCGAAATCTTCGATTCCAGTTCGATCCCCGCGCCAATGAAAGGGTTCATGACCGAGGATGTCCTGCAAGGTTTGCGTCACCATCGGTCCCTTCATTGGGTGAAGGGTCAAAATAGTTTTTGCGCCCGTCGGTGTACCCGTGTGCGAGGCGACGTCGGTGGACGTTCCATCGGGTTTTCCGAGATCCCACGCCAGCCGATCAAAGCGGCCATCGATATGGCAACTCGCGCACGCGGCTTGGCCTAGACCGCTAAAAAGTTGAGCGTCGTAAAAAACGCGGCGCCCTCGCTGAATGATGGCCGGGGTCGGATCCGCAAGCCGTGCGCGGGCCGTCACCTGGCCGTTGGCCAGGTCGACTTGGGCCAATTCAGCGGAGAAACGATTGAGAACAAACAGACGATGTCGAAGGCCATCCAAGGCTAGGCCCGCGGGTCCCGCGAAATCTCCGAGGGCGATGGGAAGACCGACCCGGTGCCCGGCAGAATCGAAGACCGCCACGTTGGCCGAACCCTGACCGGCGACGTACAGCCGCGAACCGTCCGAATTCCAGAGAGCCGCCCGCGGATCACTCACGGAATTTGCTCGTTGAGCTGGGGGAAGGT
The DNA here is from genome assembly GCA_043788645.1 of Verrucomicrobiota bacterium. Taxonomy (GTDB): domain Bacteria; phylum Verrucomicrobiota; class Verrucomicrobiia; order Limisphaerales; family UBA9464; genus CANIZL01. The sequence goes on along the minus strand of JAYVTS010000351.1, from coordinate 14,817 downwards.
TTGATACGGTATAAGTGAGGTGAGGATTGAGATCCAAGAGAGTCGGGCTGGCCAGGATCGTCGGGGTGGTTGGATTAACAAAGGCCAATCGTGCTTGGACAAAGACGCCATTCAAGCGCGGCTCAAACCGCACTTCATTGCGGGCGTCCATGCCCACGACCGCAAGGACGCCCGATACCGGATTTACGGCGAGGGCCGAACATTGATTCATGAGCCCGTTGGCATACCGCACGGCCAAGGTATCGGTGTTTACCAATGCGACGTCATGGTCCGGCAAATCCCAGCCGGGAAGTCGGCCGGAAAATGCGGCGTTGGTGCCTGAGACAAATTCGCTCCAATCTTTGCCCTCGCCGTCACGCCACCGAGCATCCTTCCCTTTGCGGACGATGAGGGGGACCGAAGGCGGCAGATGAGTGAGACCCGGATTGAGAGGAGGTAGAAAGCCAGTATTAGAACCGGGCGCATTGGGAGCGGGGTTCTGACCGAGGTTAGGCCCGAAGGGTAGGTCCGCGACGCCCCCGCCCTGGCGATGACCCACTTGATCGGTGAACGGGGCCAAGATGGTCGTTGCGTTACCCGATTCGCTGATGGCCACGCATATTTCCAAACCGTTCGCCGTGATGGCCAGGGCTTTAGGACGATGACCCAGGAGGTCAATGGCGAAGGTGCGTTCGCGGGTCACGGGATCAAAGACCTCGAGCCGGTCATTTCCGGCGGAAGAAACAAAGGCCCGTTCTGGGTTCCCGGCAAAAACGACGTCCGCTGGGGCGTCGCCGGTCGACATTTGCCCGATGATTCGGCCGGAAGGTATTTCGATAATGTCCACTGCGTCCGCGATTTGTGCGACAACCCACAGTTCACCGGCCGTCCGCCATCGGACGCTGACCGGATCGAGTCCCACGGGCACACTCAGCACGGGGCGAGGGATGAGTCCGCTCACATCGAAGATCTCAATCCGTGCGTCGGGCAAATTAGCGACGGCCAACCGCGTACCGGAGGGGTCCAGGTCCAGCGGATGAACCGGGGCCGTCTCAAAGTTCACAAAAATGTTCGTCGATAGCGCCCTCGCCACCGGCAGTCCGGCGGCAAAAGTCAAAGCCAGAAGGGTGGGCCAGATTCCCACGCGTAGAGAGAGAAAGGTCCTGGATTGAACAGGGTTAGTCATGGGTCAACAACGTCATGTGTGGGCGCTTTGACCTAAGCAGGTTCTGGGCCGGATAAGTGAATTCAGCCGCCCGGCCGACGCCGATACACCGAACTCGCAATCCCGATTAAACCCCTTAACGCATTCGTGGAAATGTTTCCGCCAAAGCGATGGCTCTTCGCATGGCCTGGGATTTATTAACGGTTTCTTCAAACTCGGCAGTTGGGATCGAATCATTCACCCAACCGCCCCCGGCCTGGACGTGAGCGACTCCTTCTTTCACCAAAGCGGTCCGGATGGTAATGCAATGGTCCGAATTCCCATCAAATCCAAAATAACCTACGCAACCTCCGTAGGGGCCACGGGTGGTCCCTTCGAGTTCGGCGATGAGTTGCATGGCGCGAATTTTCGGCGCTCCGGAAAGGGTGCCCGCGGGAAACGTAGTGCGCATCAGGTCAAATCCGGTCTGATCCGAACGTAAAACGCCGTTCACTTGAGAGACGATGTGCATCACATGGCTGTAGCGCTCGATGACCATTAGATCCGCCACTTTCACCGAACCATATTCGCAGACCCGACCAATGTCGTTGCGGGCCAGATCGACGAGCATGACGTGTTCCGCACGTTCTTTTGGGTCGGCAAGTAGTTCCTTTTCCAGGGCGAGATCTTCGGTGGCGTTGGCGCCCCGTTTGCGCGTGCCGGCAATGGGTCTAATTTCTACGCGCCGATCTTCGCAGCGCACATGGAGTTCCGGGGACGCCCCCACCAGTGCAAAGCCCTCGAGTTCGAGGAGAAACATATAGGGCGACGGATTTACTGTACGCACGGCTCGATAGAGTTCGAGCGGACCCGTCTTCAGGGGCGCGCTAAATCGTTGCGAACCGACGACCTGTATAATATCACCGGCCCGGATAAATTCCTGGGCTTTACGGACGTTGGCTTCAAACTGTGCCTGGGTGGTGTTCGAGGTGAACGAAGTGGATTGGACCTCTGGAGCTTCCCGCGGCAAGAGGACGGGCACCATGTTGAGCGGTTCGTTGAGGAGTTCCACGAGTCGCTCCACTTCGCTGACGGCATCGTCATAGAATTCCTCAAGGGTCCCGCCCGGTTCGATCAGGACGTTGACGACGACGGTCAGAGTTTGTTGAGCGCGATCAAACACTAACAGTTGGTCGGCAATCAAGTAGTATAAGACGGGTGTGCCTAACTCATCCTTCGGAGCGCGAGGAACGACCGGCTCGACGTCGTGAATGAATTCGTATCCGAGAAATCCCAGGGCACCTCCGACGAATCGAGGCAAACCGGGGATGGGCACTGCCCGGTAGCGGCTCAGGATGCGCTCGACGACGACTAAACCGTCCCGAACTTGTTGCGGGTCGTTGGGGGCGGGCGTGGGGGTAACAGTAAATTTTTCGAGGACTTTGCCGTTTTGGATAACGGACACTTGGTTGCCGAGTTGTTTGATAGTAGCCCGTGGTCCACAGCCGACGAACGAGTAGCGGCCGAGGTGTTCCCCCCCTTCGACCGACTCAAATAGAAAGGATTCACCGCCCCCCCGCAGTTTGGCGTAGGCGGACAGCGGCGTTTCAAAATCGGCCAGCAGCGCACAGGTGATCGGAATACAATTCCCCTGCGCGGCAAGCCGCATGAACTCTTCTCGGGATGGCGAGCACGTCATCGGACGGGCATGGTAACCGGTAGGGCGCGCCAAGGAAATCCGGTTTTATCCGCGGTTCTCTTCGTTGGCAGGGAAAAGAGAACCGGTCCGGTAGAACCGCGGATGAACACGGATGCACGCGGATGGGGAAAGGCCGCGGTTTTTCTTATCCGCGTTCATCTGGGTTCATTCCATTTCGCGGGTATAGTAGAGCAATCGATTGCAATTGGGGCAGGTGGGGATTTCTTTCTGCGCTTTGGCCGAAAGAAAAACGTGCTGAGGCAATTTCATGTGGCAACCGCCACAAATCCCCTTCGGCACCCCCACCAGCACATGCTCACCCTTTTGCTTGAGTCCTCGTTCGTAACGGGCCAACGCAGCCGGATCCACTTTTGCAGCCTGAACGGTACGTTCGGCACTGATGGTCGTGAGGTCCGCCCGCAAATTCACCTCGCGGGCCGCTAATTCAGCAAGTTGTTTATCCGTTTCGGCCTTTTGAGCAGCGGCTACTTTTTGGGCGATGGCGACCTCTTTGGTGACCGAATCGGCTTGCTCCATGAGCGCGAGTTGTTGGTCGTCGAGTAGCGTGATTTCGCTTTGGGTCGTCGCGATCTGGTGCTGGTACGCCCGGTACTGCTCGTTGCTCCGGGTTTGTTGTTGTTCGGCTCCGACTTTCGATATTCGTTGTTTCAATGTCTCGACTTCCAGTTCGAGTTTCTTTCGGTCGCTCTCCAAATGTTGGGAGCGAATCCGGACCGTGTCGAAAGCGGCGGCTGTTTGGGCAGCCCGGCCCTCCAATACTTTGCGTTGGCTGGGTACCGAATCAATTTCGGCACGGAGACGTAGGAGACGTCGGTCGCGATCTTGCAGCACGAGCAGGTCTTCGATCACCGGAAGCATTGGGAAAGAGCCTAGCGGTCACCGCCGGGGAGCGTCAACGTAGGGACGAAGAATTGGAGAATCCCCAGGTTGGGTGAGTACCCGTTGTCCGTTTGCTCTTGTATCCCTTGCCGATAACTCACAAATTGAACAATTGTGGCCCAACTTGCTCGGAGTAAAGTGTGTTGTAATCCGTCTTTCTTTTCTATTGTGAAACCGATCCGCTCCTTTCTTCCGGCCCTCGTCGTTGCCACCGCGTTGGCGTTCCCCATCACCGAATCGCTCGCGAAGGATTCTCCCTCAGGATCCGGGCCGAGTGCGGACCTGAAATTGGCCAGGTCCTTGAACCAAGCGTTTATCGAATTGGCTGAGCAGGTCGAGCCGAGCGTGGTGGTGATCAACGTCGAAACAAAAAACGATCCCGATGCTGTGATGGGCCACCCTGGTTTTGAAGGGCTGCCAGAATTTTTCCGTAAACAACTGGAACAGCAATTGGAGGAAAGACAAGAACAGAAACCCAAACAGCGTCCGCCCACGAAACGGGGGCGTCCGAACGCGCCCGTTACACCGAATACTGAGATGGAACCCGAGCCTCGATTCAATGGGGAAGGTTCCGGCATCATTTTGCGAGAAGAAGGCTACATTCTTACCAACAATCATGTGGTGGAAAATGCCGCGAGAATTCGGGTGCGCCTCAAGGATGGACGCGAATTCGAGGCAGAGGTGCGCGGTCTCGATCCCGCCTCGGATTTGGCCGTGGTGAAGCTCAAGGGCGACGTGACGGGTCTTGTGCCCGCCAAGTTTGCCGATTCGGACAAGATCCGCGTCGGCGAATTTGCCATCGCCGTCGGCGCCCCGTTTCACCTCGATTACTCCGTGACGTTTGGCCATATCAGCGCAAAAGGTCGAGAAGACATCGGCCCGACTCAGATGTGGGATCAGCAATTCCTTCAAACCGATGCCCGAATCAATCCCGGCAATTCTGGCGGCCCACTCGTGAACATTGAGGGAGAGGTCATGGGGGTGAACTCCATGATTCGCGGCCTTGAAAGCGGCATCGGATTTTCCATTCCCTCCAACCTCGCCCTGGAGGTTGCAGATCGACTGATCGCCGACGGTAAAATCACGCGCTCCTGGTTAGGAATCAGGATTGGTTCCCTGCGCAATATGCCAGAAATGAAAAACGTCGCCGCAAAAATCAAGGACGGTGTGGTCGTACGCGCCATCCAGGCAGACGGGCCAGCTGCAAAGTCGGAGCTTGAAGTGTTTGATGTGATTACGGCTGTCGACGGCAAGCCGGTTTCTACCGATCAAGGGTTACGGACGGAAATCAGTCGCAAGCGTCCCCATGTCGAGGTGGCCCTTAGAGTTCATCGTGCGGATCAGGACATCACCATCCAAGTGCGACCTGAACCCATTCCGGACTACGTGTTGGCTGCAAAAAATGGCGCGAAGCCCCAACCGATGCCCGAACCGGAAGTCACCGAAGACCACGATTACCTCGAAAAACTCGGATTGACGGTCGAACCTTTGACCAAACAATCTGCCAAAGCCCATAAACTCGATCCACAAACCAAGGGCCTGTTGGTCACGGGCGTGGAGGAAAAAAGTGTCGCGGCCAAGAACAGTCTGGAGGAAGGCGACGTCATTACACGGGTAGGTGATCAGAAGGTGACGACCGTTCAGGAGCTGAGTGACGCTTTGAGCACGGGCGGTGAATCCGGCCGGATCCGACTGCGCTATTTTCGCGACGGCACCTCAACCGGCACGTTCCTACGATTGCTGCCCAAGCAATAACAAGCCTACCGGAGACTGCCTCAGAACTCTTTCCCCTGGGGCGCAAGAGTTCTAAACCCGGAGCGCGGTTCTGGTCGGGCTCACCTTGCCCGACCGGAACCACACTCTCTACAGTAGAGACGTGGCGCGTTCTCCGTCCGCAGACACCTCCCGGCATGCTTGGGGCGACCTTATCGGCTGGCTTGGCCTGTCGATCGCCTTGATCCTGACCCTCGCCTTGGTTTCCTATGATCGTCACGATCTGGCGGCTAACGCTGTTCCCGCAAATAGCTCGGTTCGCAATTGGATGGGACCCTTCGGCGCCTATTTGGCCTACGAACTGTTTCTAGTTTGTGGTGCCGCCGCCTACGCACTTCCAGTCGTCGCCCTCTTCGTTGGGCTCGCCGGATTTACCGATACCCTCGCCCATTTGCGCCGTTGGCGTGGGGTGTTTGGTACGGTGGGAATGCTGGTCGGATTGTGCGGACTCCTCGATCTTTACAGCCAGCAATTACCCGCGCTGGGTGTCCGCGGAGACTCCATGGGCGCGGGCGGAATCCTCGGTTGGGCTCTGAACGACTATGTCTTTCGGAATTTTTTCAACCGAATCGGTGCCACCGTGATTTATGGACTGACTTACCTCGTCAGCTGGTTTCTTCTTACCGATTTCCATCTCCTCCTCTGGGTGCGCCAATGGCTGGAACCGGATCCGTCGCGAGCCAAAGATCGCCTCGAAGCGGCAGAGCTGAGTCTAAAAAAAGAAGCTCGGGAATTAGCCCGGAAGCAGAAGGAACTTCAACGAGGAGCAGGCCCCGTCAGCACCGCCAAAACCTCGACACGCAGTCCAGAACCGCAGTCGGAACTGCTACCATCTGGACTCGGGTCCGATGGCAAACCCGTGCCCGAACCGAGGGTCCGAGATCTTTCCGTACCTCAATTAAGGGACGATCAATTGATGAAGGATGGCGATGTCATCCGTCGTGAGGATCTCGTCGGTAAAATGGGAGAAAAAGTCCCCACGAGTGCCTTCGGCACCGAGCGAAAGCGCCCTGGGTTCCTTGCCAAAATACTCGGTCGGGATAGCCAAACTCCCGCTGCTGCCGACGCACCGCTCAATTCGGCCATCGTCAAGGATACCGACGATCCGGATTATGGAGTGAGCGCGGAAACAAAGGCTTATTTAGCGAAAACCGGCCGCGGACCAGATGTTGCTAGTGCCGATCCAAATGGTGAACTCGATGCCGAGCAAGCGGCCGCGCTGAACGAAGAAGCATCACCGTTTACGCCCGAAGCACTCGCGGCCGCCGTCCATGCGCCCACGGCGAAATCTGCCCCACCCAATCCGGGCTGGGTTCCGTCTCCTCCGCGGGTGGTTTCGACCCAGCGCCGAACCAAGCCCATCACGGTCGCCAGTACCCCAATGATCGGGAATTATCAACTCCCGAGTATTGCCCTGTTGCAAACACCAGACCTCACGATTCGACCGACCGAGACCAAGGAAGAGTTGATGGCCAATGCGCGGCTGATGGTGCAGACACTGGCCCAGTTTGGAATCGAGGTGGCACCGGGAGATATTACCAAGGGCCCAACCATCACCCGCTATGAATTGCACCCCGCACCGGGAGTTAAACTGGAAAAAATCGCGGCGCTCACCAATAACATAGCGGCCGCACTCAAAGCGGAGCGTTTGAATGTCCTGGCACCCGTCCCGGGCAAATCATCGGTCGGCATTGAAGTGCCGAATTTAATCAAAACTAAGGTCATCATGCGTGACCTCTTGGAAACGCCCGAGTGGGTGAATTCCAAAGCCCGAATCCCCCTCGCACTCGGCAAAGATGTGTACGGTCAGCCGATCATTGCTGACCTGGCCGATATGCCGCACGTCATGATTGCAGGCAGTACCGGGTCGGGAAAATCGGTTTGTATTAACACGATTATTGCGTCCCTTCTGTATAAGTTTACGCCCGACCAACTGCGGTTTGTCATGATTGACCCGAAGGTGGTTGAGTTACAGCAATATAACCCGTTACCTCATCTCGTTGTTCCCGTGGTGACCGATCCCAAGAAAGTCATCCTCGCCTTGCGTTGGGTCGTCAATGAGATGGAGAAACGATACCAGATTTTTGCCCGGGTCGGCGTGCGAAACATCAAATCCTTTAACGAACGTCCCCGGGAAAAGGACGCCGAGAAGGCGGCTGGCCCAAAGGAGCTCGAATTACCCCTGATGCAACGGAAGGAAAAAGTCGAGCCCGGGGCCGATGGGTTTGCCGTGGAGATTGATGAACAAATTGTCGTTCCCCGTGAGGAAGACATCATCATCCCTGAAAAATTGTCCTATATCGTCGTGATTATCGACGAGTTAGCGGATTTGATGCTGGTGGCGCCCGCGGACGTCGAAATGGCGATTGCACGGATTACCCAGATGGCCCGGGCAGCCGGAATTCATTGCATCGTCGCCACCCAACGCCCGTCCGTGGATGTGATCACCGGCGTGATTAAGGCAAACATCCCGGCGCGGATTGCGTTCCAAGTGGCTGCAAAGGTAGATTCACGGACGATTTTGGATCAAATGGGTGCGGATAAACTCTTAGGCAAAGGCGATATGCTTTACTTGCCACCGGGCAGCGGCCGCTTGATTCGGGCGCAGGGTGCCCTGATCACCGATCAAGAAATCGAACGAGTGGTAGAACACATCGCTCGACAAGGTAAACCCAGCTACGAAGTGGACATCCATCAGGCCCTTCAAAAAGCCCCCAGCAGTATGGGGTCCATGCCGCTGGACCCTGACGATGAAGGCAGCGGTGAAGACGAAGAAATCGTCCAGAAATGTATCACGGTGATTCGCACCGAGAAAAAAGCCAGCGTTTCACTCTTGCAACGGCGATTGAAACTGGGCTACGGGCGGGCCGCCCGAATGATGGATGAACTCGAGGATCGAGGTGTAGTAGGCCCCAGTAAAGGCGCTGAGCCGCGGGATATCCTCATCGATTTAGACGGCACCGGCTATGACGGTAGCGGACAAACGATGGTGTAAACTTAGACTGGAAAGTCGTTATTGGCGAGGAGTAAATGGATCCCTTACATTTTTGTTATGTGTGAACTTGCTGAGTTCCTGCCCCAGGCGCAGGTAACGCCGATTCTTGATCCGGAATTCCGACCGGCCGCATTGGCGAGCCGAGCCTTCGCACGCGTGGCCACCGTGCCCGTGCGGCTCGCGTTAGAACAAGCCGATGGATCCGTATTTCATCACGCGCTCGCGGTATTACCGGCGGCCCATCCGGCCGTCGCACGAGCGAATGCTTTTTTTGTTGAGCGATGGGTTAAATTTCTGCTTTGGGCTTACGGTGGGCGGACCCTCTATGTCGATGGCCCGTTGGCCGTGACCGACTCGCTGGCCCAACACTATCGCGAGGACGCGACCGGGAAATTCGATTCTGAGATCATAGGCGAACGCATTTATGACGCTCCGTTACAAGTGATTGCCACCCGCGATTTGCCGACGCCCAGGGCGACTACGGCTCCCTTGGGCCGACACCTGGATGGCTGTCGCCTCGGCTTCGACCTCGGGGGATCGGATCGAAAGGTGGCCGCATTGAAAGACGGTGTGGTGGTCTTCAGTGAAGAGGTGGTGTGGGATCCGTATTTCCAAGAAGATCCGCAGTATCATTATGAAGGTATTCGCGACACGCTTCGCCGCGCGGCGGCTCAGGTACCCAAAGTAGATGCAATCGGCGGAAGCGCGGCGGGAGTCTATGTGAACAATCGAGTCAAGGTCGCCTCTCTCTTTCGGGGTGTCTCCAAAGAAAACTTTGAACTGAGAGTTAAGAATCTCTTTTTGGAATTGCAACGGGAGTGGGGCGGGATCCCGTTTGAAGTCGTGAACGATGGTGAAGTCACGGCGCTGGCGGCATCCATGTCTCTCGGAGTTAACTCAGTTTTGGGGATTTCACTGGGCACGAGCACGGCCGGTGGATTTGTAACGGCCGAAGGTAATATAACAAGCTGGCTCAATGAACTGGCATTTGCCCCGGTGGACTACCGCCTCGACGCGCCGCGGGACGAATGGAGTGGGGATTTCGGGTGTGGCGTCCAGTATTTCAGCCAGCAGGCGGTGGGGCGTTTGTTGAAGCCGGCCGGGATCGAGTTAGACGCCACCTGGTCGTTGCCGGAGAAACTCAAGGAAGTGCAACGCCTGATGGCGGTCGGTGATTCGCGAGCCCAACGGATTTACGAAACGATTGGGGTGTATTTAGGCCATTCGGTTGCGCACTACTCGGACTTCTACGATTTGCGCCATGTCCTCATTTTAGGTCGAGTTACCAGCGGATCCGGCGGCGACGTTATTTTGAAGCTCGCGCAGACGGTCTTGGCCACCGAGTATCCGGAGTTGGCGGGCCGGATTGACTTCCATCTCCCAAGCGAACAGGACAAGCGCCACGGCCAAGCAATCGCCGCGGCGAGCCTCCCGCGAATACCTGGTTAAGTTCCCTCTCTTCGTCGGAGACGACGTGGACAAAAACCAAAGACATTCTGCCGGACCGGCCGACGCCGTCGCTGACCGCCCGGTGTGAACGCGCCGGTTCTTCGAGGAGCGCGGCATTGTGCTCGATCTCGGAAACGCGCTCCCGTCGTCGCCCGTGGGTGCCGGGGCGGCACCCACCCCGGGGGATTTCGGACCGGCCGGCGCCTTCGCTGGCCGCCCGGCGCGAAGGCGCCGGGTCTTCGGGGAACGCAGGCGGTATGCGCGGATCCCGAGGCAATTGTGGCTCCGTCGCAGAGACGCATTCCGGACGCTCCCATCGCCGCGTTGATGCCACTTCGACTGGCGCCTATAGACAAACGCTAGAGTTTTTCGTGGCTCTCACTCATTCACTCATTCACTCATTCACTCATTCACTCATTCACTCATTCACTCATTCGTCCGTTGAGGCGGCCAAAAGCCGCGTTCTGATTTATGCCGCAAAAGTTTAGATCAACTTCGAGACAAATTTTCGATGAAACTAACGTCGATCATCGACAGGCTCATACCGCTTTGATCGCCTTGGCCAATCCGGACAAAGCGACGGTGCTGGCCGTTTTCTTCAAAACTGGCGAAGGTCAATACGCCGAAGGAGACCGTTTTCTTGGCCTGCTGGTTCCAGCCATTCGGAAGCTGGCTAAACAGTTTCGAGACCTTAGTCTGCCCGATTGTGAACGACTCCTGAATTCCCCTTACAATGATGAGCGACTATTATCCCTGCTGATTCTCGTCGGGCAATACCAACAAGGGGATGCCGACCTGAAAGAGCAAGTGTACCGGCTCTATTTGAAAAAGCGGGGCCAGGTCAATAATTGGAATCTGGTGGACAGTTCGGCTCCGTCCATCGTCGGCGCGCATCTGATCGGGCAGAATCGGTCATTGCTTTACGAACTCGCCCAGTCCGATTCGCTTTGGGACCGCCGAATCGCCCTTCTCGCCACGTTCGCCTTCATTCGTGAAAATGACTTTGCCGACACCTTGAAGCTGACGGAACAACTTTTGGCCGACCAACACGATTTGATACACAAAGCGTGCGGATGGATGTTGCGGGAGGTGGGGAAACGCAATCAGTCCGAGCTGGAAAAATTTCTGCGGCGGCATCATCGTGCCATGCCACGCACCATGCTGCGTTATGCCATTGAGCGTTTTACTCCCGCCCGGCGAAAAACTTGGTTGGACACGGTTCAGCGGAATGAGTCGTTGACGCCCGAAAAATTATAGGCAAAATTTTGCTGGCGAAGGAAATCATTGTGCCCATCGGCCAGGCGCGGAGCGAACTCTGCGACCTGGTGAAAAGAGTTCAGGCGGGCGCACGCGTCACTCTCACAAACCATGGCCGCCCCTGCGCACTGCTCGTGCCACCGGAAAACAGCAAAAAACCATGCCGCGTGGCTGTTCCCAGCGATCCAAAACTGTTTGGAGATTTGCAATCGCCCGTGATGGATGACTGGGGATGAGGCGCGATGAGAGTCCTTGCCGACACCAACCTCTTCGCAAAAGTCCACCGTCGGCAGCCCTTGTCCGTTGGAGTGGAGGCGGTTCTGGAATCGGATGTTGTCGAGAGATTTTTTTCTGCAGTCAGTGTCAATGAACTTTACTAGCTCTGGCAGCGGAGACGCATTTTGATCGACCCAGACGCGTGGCTCGACGAGGCACTGAACTTTCGCGATACTTGTCAAAAAGGGAGCACAAGCATCGGCTCCCGTTCAGTAGCCAATTTCGGAGAAAAATAGGTACGGCCGGGTAGGAAACGGCAGCGGATTTCCCGAAGTCGTTACTTGGCTCGTCGTGGTTTCTGAAACATTGTGCGCCTTTCCGGGGTCTTCCCGGTCGACGACATGTCCGAATCGAAGCCCTTTCCTTGGCGACGCACCGCGTCGCTCGCCGCCGTGTTTCTGGTCAGTGCCTGTTCTAGCCAACAGGGTTGCCAGCGCACTTTTTCGTGGCGCGGAGTCAAACCCGTTACGATCACATCCGAAAAAGCGGCCCGCCGCAACCTAACGGAATTGGTAGTCGCCACCGGCAAAGTGCAGCCCGTCACCCAAGTGAAAATCAGCCCGGAGGTATCGGGTGAGATTATTGAGTTACCGGTCAAGGAAGGGCAGGCCGTCAAAAAAGGAGAGGTGTTGGTGAAAATCCGGCCTGATTTTTATCAAGCCGCGGTGGGACAAGCGCAAGCCAGCTATCAATCAGCACTTTCGGGTACCCAACAAGCGGTCGCCAACGCCGCTAAAGCCGAGGCCGAGTTCAAACGGTTTGGTGAACTCTACAATAAAAAATTGGTCAGTGGTTCGGATTTCGACGGTGCCCGAACCGGATTCGATGCCCAAAAAGCGGCGGTGGAAGGTGCCGGACATCAGGCCGAACAAGCCGCCGCATTTTTGAAAAAGGCTCAGGAAGATTTGCTCAAAACAACCATCCTGGCACCAATGGATGGGACGGTATCCAAGTTAATTTCCGAGAAAGGTGAACGAGTCGTGGGCACCGGGATGATGGCGGGAACCGAAATCATGACGGTGGCTGAGTTGAGCGTCATGGAAGCCCGAGTGGAGGTCGGTGAAGTAGATGTCGTGCTCATCGCCCCAGGACAAAAGGCGCGTTTGGAAGTGGATTCCTTTAAGGATCGTAAGTTTGCCGGAACGGTCACTCAGGTCGCCCGGTCAGCGAAATCTACCGCCGTCGGGACCCAATCGGAAGCCACCAAGTTTGAGGTGCGGATCCGCATTGATGACAAAGAACCGTTCTTACCAGGAATGAGCGTGACGGCCGAAGTGGAGACACGGTATCGAAGCAATGTCATCACCGTGCCCATTCAGAGCGTAACCACCCGCCTCTCAAAAACGAACAGCGCTCCGGACCACCTGAAAAACGGCTCCGACGGAAAAGGGACCGAAGCCGATAAGGACGAACTCGAACTCGTCATAACCAAACGCAAGGTGGACAAACAAAAACCACCCGAGGTGGTTTTTGCAGTCGAGGGCGGAAAGGCAAAGATGATCCCGGTCAAACGGGGTATTAGTGACGATACTTATTATGAAATCTTGGAAGGAGTCACCGAGGGACTCGAAGTGGTCACCGGAACTTTCAAGGCACTCAGTCGAGAACTAGAAGACGGCAAGGCGGTGAAAATCGAAGATCCGAATAAAAAGAAAGACACCCGGGCCGCAAGCGTTCAATAGAGCGTCCGTGTCGAAACACGCCCCTTCTGTTCTGTGTCACTCATTCGCATTGAAAATCTCGCCCGTCGCTACGTGATGGGCACCGAAACGGTTCATGCCTTGCGTGGAATCTCGTTGACGATTGGGCGGGGCGAGTACCTCGCGATTATGGGTCCGTCGGGCTCGGGCAAAAGTACTTTGATGAATCTCCTCGGATGCCTTGATACACCCACTGAAGGACGCTATGAGTTAAATGGTCACGACGTCGCTCGGATGTCGGACAATGCCTTGGCGGAGGTGCGAAATCGTGAGATCGGGTTCGTTTTTCAAAGTTTTAATCTCCTGGCGCGCAGCGATGCGCTTCACAATGTAGAACTTCCCCTAATTTATGCCGGGATGGCGCCTCGATTGCGCCACGAACGGGCCAAAGAGTCGCTCCAACATGTGGGCCTGGGAGATCGGATGCATCATCGCCCGAACGAACTTTCCGGCGGTCAACGGCAGCGGGTCGCCATTGCGCGAGCCCTCGTGAATCGCCCGTCCATCGTCCTGGCGGATGAACCGACCGGGAACCTAGATACCAAGACCGGCGTTGAGATATTAGGTTTGTTTGAGGCGTTGTCGCGTCAGGGTAATACCATCATCGTTGTAACGCATGAAGAAGAGGTGGCTCAACATGCACGACGGATTATTCGCATCCGAGATGGCTTGATCGCCGCCGATGAAGTGAATCCGCACCAGCGTGCAGTGGTGCCCGACGAAGACGTGGCGCCACCGGTCTTGGCCGCTGGTTCGCCCACCGGTCCTATTCGATGACCCTTTTTACCGAGTTACGCGAGTCGGCCCGGATCGCCTGGACCGCTATCCGGGCGAATAAACTGCGCTCCGGGCTCACGACTTTGGGTGTCGTAATCGGTATCCTCACGGTCACGCTCGTCGGCACCATGTTGAATGGGATGACGAATTCTTTCAATCGCTCTGTTTCGAGTATGGGGGCCGATGTTCTGTTCGTGGGCCGGTTTCCCTGGATGTCTTTCGATGACTATCGGAAGTACCGAAACCGAAAAGAAATCACGATGCAACAGGTCAAAGAATTGGAACGTCAGATGACCACGGCCCAGGCGGTGGCGCCTCAAGCAGAAGATTACGGCTTATCTCTGTATTATAATAATCGCCGAGCCAAGAGCATCTGGCTGGTCGGCAATACGGAACAAAGTCTCATGATTCGTGGACTCTCAGTCGCCCAAGGTCGCTGGATTTCTGATTCGGACGTCAGTTCCGCCCGGGCGGTTTGTGTTCTCGGCTCGTTTCTAGCCGATCGATTTTTCCCGGGTGGCGGCGCCGTGGGCCAGAAAGTGAAGTTGGAGACTACGACTTTGGAGGTGATCGGGGTTTTAGAGAAACAGGGGAGTTTAATGGGTTGGAATCAAGACAATCAGGTCGTAATTCCGGTAACCCGCTTTGCTCAGGATTTTTTTGTAAAACCGGATTACGTCATTTCGATCAAAGCTCGGACTCCAGAACTCGTACTGGAGGCGAAGGAGGAAATTCGAGGTATTATGAGACGATTGCGCCGCGTGGAACCGGGTAAGGATGATGATTTTGCCATCAACCAGCAGGATGCGATTGCCGGGTTCTTCGCGGCTTTTCGGATTACCCTGGGGAGTTTTGGTTTGTTTGTCAC